>CAWVSV010000013.1:0-36075 GCA_963933095.1 uncultured Cellvibrionales bacterium | reverse complement strand
TATGGGGGGAACAAAAACACAGAGAGCTTAAAGATTTTCAAGGCGAAGAAATTCTCACTGTTGATTTGACCGGCTTTCTGCTCGAACTGCTTGTTTGGGGGGCAGGCGACTACGCTGGAATTAACTGGCTGACAGCGCCGCCTCGGCCGCACTTTGAGTCAGCCAGGCAAACTTTACTATTACTGGGGCTTATTAACGCCGAGGGTGGTATTACAGCACTGGGCCGAAAGACAGCCGGTATGGGGTTGCCGCCTAGATTAGCGACAATGCTTTTGCAGGCAACCGATAAGGTTGATAAAGGGATTGCCTGTGAGTTGGCGGCTCTGCTCGCCGATAGGGATATTTTTTATCGCAGTAGTGGTGTTGATATTGTTGCGCGCATGCTTGCTTTGCAAGAGTATAAACTCAACAGAAATGCAGCTTTGAATGCATTCCCTTTGAATCGATCATCTGTGGAGCAGGTGATTGCTAGCGCCGGCTCTCTGGGTCGGGTAGCAAAAATTAATCAACACCGTGGTGCATATTCACTGGTGCAATTGCAAGATTCAATGGGCAGTTTGTTATTGAGCGCTTACCCAGATCGCCTAGCCAAAAGGCGCTCTGCTAGCTGCGGTCGTTACCAGTTAGCAAATGGTAGAGGGGTGTTTCTGTTCGACGATGATCCTTTGTATGGCCAAGAATGGTTGGTTGTTGCTGATTGCGATGCTCAAAAGAAAGACGGGCGGATTTATAGTGCCGCCCCTATATCGTATGAGTCGATGATAGCTTGTCTGGGTGATCTTATTCGCGAAGAGGATCGCTACTCGTACGACAGCAAGAAGCAAAAGATAACGGGTAGATGCGTTACGGGGTATGGCGCGATTGCAATCAAGTCGACAGTTTTGTCAAAAATATCGAGCGCAAGGTTTCAAGACGGCTTACTGCACATTATTAAAGGTGAAGGTTTGGGTGTTCTTAACTGGAGTGATCGGTGTGAGCGTTGGTTGACTCGGGCCCAGTGGCTAGGCGCCAACCTTGATGGGTTTCCTGATGTTTCTAAGCAGGGCCTTGTTAACTCTGTGGATGAGTGGTTAATGCCTTATTTGATTGGCGTTGCATCAATGGCTGAGCTTAGAAAAGTTAATGTCTATGAGCTTCTGGTTTGCACATTGTCATGGGCGGAGCAAAAGGTATTGGACAAAGAAGCTCCGCTAGAATATCAAACACCCAGTAACAAGAAGGTCTCTATTCTATATGGTGGCCAGCAAGGCCCAACCGTGTCAGTGCGTTTGCAAGAGATGTTCGGTGAGGTTGACACGCCACTGATTGCCGGGGGCAATGTTCCTATTAGGTTTGAGTTGCTGTCACCTGCTCGTCGGCCTATTCAAACCACCAGTGATTTGGGCGGTTTCTGGAGATCCTCTTATTTTGAACTTGCCAAAGAGATGAGGGGAAGATACCCCAAACATAGATGGCCGGAAGAGCCCTTACTGGAAAAACCAGGGCGCTCCATGAAGCCTCGATAACATGGTTGGTTGGCGATAATCAGTATTTCTATGTTGAGGTATTAGGCGCTTGTGTACTACACGCCATTGTTTGCCTGACAATTGATTAGGGCGCGCCGCTTACCGTGGTGTGAAGCGTCTGTAGCGGCTATACGCATGCTTTTGTTAGACTGTGGAAAGAACTCATTTATTGAGTGCTGCAGCTAAAATGGCGCTAGGGTATTGTCAGCAGGCTTAAATCTAGCTTTATAGCGAGGGCTCTTGCACAGCGAAAAGTACTCGCTGTGGCTTTAGCGGCTAATTTTAACGCTGGCACTTTGACGGGTGCCCGCTTCAATACTCCAAGCGTCGGTGAACGCGGCACCGCGCTCAACGCAAACAAACGTGGTGCTGGCCTCGGCGCCTAAATCCCCCATATTGCTGGCGAGTTCGCAGCCTGGATTCCAGACAATAGCCGTGGGGCAGTTGTCGGCAGTAATGCTGATAGGGGGCACAGTTTTGATGGTTTGAATTTTTGGCACCTGCGCGTAAACACGATCCACTTCGCCGTTAAAGTGAACCGAACCGGCTTGCGTCTCGTTGCTAAGATTACCCACCGTATCAAGATATTGGCACTGATCTAAGCCGTCTACGCTGACGCTACTAATGTCATTGACCGGCAGGTAGCTGTGTAAGGCCCAGCTGATTGGCATAGCGGTATCGCTTAAATTATCGACTGTAAATTGAATGTCGATGTTCTGGCCCAGACTAAATTCAAGTGTGGCTTCAAATTCGTGGGGAAATAACGCCAAGCTCTGCACGCTACTGTTGAACTTGAAACTCAGCAGCAGTTCGCCATTGTTTTTGTTGACGGCTTTTTCGAGTTGCCAGTCATGATCACGGACAAAACCGTGATTGGGCTTATTGCTATCGCTCGGATGAGCACCGAACCAAGGAAAGCATACCGGTATGCCTCCGCGCACCGCTTTGCCTTTTTTATAGACCGCGTTAGGGCTGCACCATACTAGTGCTAAGGCATCTGCCTTGCGTTCAAAGTTAAGCAACTGCGCGCCCTGCATGGCAATAGTTGCCTGGCACTGAGGGGTGTCAATTACGAGTACGGGAAGCACTTCATCACTGGCAAATAGTGTACGGCTATCGCTTAAGCTCAGGCCGTCGATATGTTTTATGACCGCTTCGATGGTGTGGGTGTCGGCAGTATCAAACATGGGCATCTTCAGGCTGAGAGCAACAGACGTCCTGTCTTAGCTGTTCTATTGTTAAATTCAAAAAGCCCGCGATTTTAACGTCTGAGTCTAGTAACCACAATGTTTTCTGGGCATCTTCACTGACTATTATTCTAGAGGTCTAACGCTGAAGCTTTTGATCGCAGTATGATCTTTGAATTTATGGCTCAGCCGGTTGAATATATGGTTGTTGAACGTGCTTACCGTCAGATTGATTTCAAGTGTGTCGCTATCGTTTTTTAAATAGTAGGCAATGTTGCTACATTGCAGGCCCTCGGATTCTATTTGTTGCAGCAGTATTTTCTCTGGGTTGTCGCCTATGTTGCTTAGTACTATACCTAGGCGGGCGTAATGTCTGGCCGGCATATTGGATTCAACAACCCGAAATAATGACAGCGTACCCAGTGTAATCAGCCCGGCCAAAGCTCCTATCCAGAAAAAACCTGCGCCAATAATGATACCAATGGCGGAGGTTATCCAGATAGAGGCGGCCGTGGTTAAGCCGCGAACAATGTGGCGCTCTTGGATGATGACGCCAGCACCAAGAAATCCGATACCCGTCATTATGCCCTGCGCCATGCGGCTTGGATCGATACGAACACTGTCCATATGTTCAGCCGGCACCATTAACCACTGGTACTGCACTAGCACCATAAGCAATGACGATGCCATACATACTAATATATGAGTTCTGAAGCCTGCAGGGCGGCCGTGGTAAGCACGCTCGAGGCCAATCATTCCGCCCGCGGCGGCGGCAGCGAAGAGTCTGTAACCGGCAGGAACAAGTACATCTTCCATAAAAACCCTTTTTCATTAACACTCTTTAGTTGTGTACCTATTAAATATAGCCGTAAGCCCCTAAATCGCGCGATTACAGGTGAAATTTTTCGCTAATACTCGTATTATGCGCGCCCTTAAATTTAGCAATCGAATACATTTAGGTAGCGTGCATGACATTTGTAATTGGCCAGCGGTGGGTTAGTAATACTGAGTCTGAATTGGGCTTGGGTGTGGTGATGGAATTTGAAGGTCGCCGCGTCACCTTGAGCTTTCCCGCTGCAGGCGAGCACCGCACCTATGCGACTGATAATGCCCCGGTAACTCGAGTGCAATATCAGGTGGGCGACAAGGTTTCAAACCTCGATGAAATTGAAATATGCATCGACTCGTTAGTTGAAGATGAGGGCCTTATTACCTATTCGGGTAAAACTGAGTGCGGAGAAAGCCTAGCTCTGTGTGAAATTGAACTCGATTGTTTTGTGCATTTTAGTGCGCCTCAGGACCGTTTGTTTGCCGGTCAGATTGATAGCTTAAAGCGCTATAAAATGCGCTCACAGACCTTAAGGCATGAGGCGCGCCTGAGCCAGAATACGGCTATTGGTTTACTGGGTCCGCGTGTGCAGTTGCTGCCGCATCAGTTGTTTATCGCCTCCGAGGTAGGGCGTCGCTCGGCGCCAAGGGTGCTACTGGCTGATGAGGTAGGCTTAGGTAAAACGATTGAGGCGGGTATGATACTGCACCGTCAGTTAATTACCGGTCAGGCCAAGCGCGCGCTAATCGTGGTGCCTGATTCTCTGGTGCATCAATGGTTAGTGGAAATGCTGCGCCGTTTTAATTTGTCTTTTACTTTGCTAGACGAGAGTCGCTGCGAGGCTATGGAGGTAGATAACGGTGGTGCCGAAGAGGATGTTTTTGGTGAAGATAATGCAGACGTAGACACCGTCTTAGACAGCAGAGATGCCGCCGAGCGCAATCCTTTTGAGAGTACCCAGTTGGTGCTTTGCTCTCTTAACTTTATCAAGTCTGAAAAACGCTTGATTCAAGCGGCAGCCGCTGGTTGGGACCTGCTATTGGTGGATGAGGCGCATCATCTTACCTGGACCGAAGATGAGCCCAGTGTTGAATATGAGGCAATTGAAACCTTAGCGCAGCATTGTGCGGGGGTCTTGCTATTAACGGCAACGCCTGAACAGTTAGGTGTTGAAGGGCACTTTGCGCGGCTGCGCCTGCTTGACCCCGATCGCTACTTTGACTTGGCGGCGTTTATCGAGGAGGAGAAACAATACCTGCCGGTTAATGATTTAGTGCAGAGCATGATGGCCTCAATAGACGGAGCCGACAGCGGATTTTCTGAACTACAACTGTCTAAATTAGCGACTTATTTTTCTGTTGAACAGGTTGATAGCTGGGCGCTATTAAGCTCACATGAAGCGCTGGTATCGGCTGTGGCCGATGTGACTCATCAGCTATTGGATCGTCACGGCACTGGCCGAGTGCTGTTTCGTAATACTCGCTCCAATGTGAAGGGGTTTCCTGCCCGCCTGTTAATTGAACACCCACTGGCTTCTATAGGTGGTGTTGTCGAGCATGATGCAACTGCGCCGCTAACAGAGCTACTGTTGCCAGAGAAACAGTTTGGTGCCGATTGGGTGCAGCACGACACCCGAGTTAGCTGGCTTTGTGATTTCTTGAAAAAAGATCGCCGTCGCAAGGTGTTGCTGATTTGCTCCGAAGCCGACACTGCCGAAGACTTAGAACATTATCTGAATTTACGAACCGGCACTCGATCTGCGGTATTTCATCAGCGCCTGAGCTTGCTGGAGCGGGATCGAGCAGCCGCGTATTTTGCCGATGTTGAAGAGGGCGCGCAAATTCTAGTGTGCTCAGAAATTGGCAGCGAAGGGCGAAACTTTCAGTTTGCCCAGCATTTGGTTATGTTTGATTTACCATTAAATCCAGACTTGCTTGAGCAGCGTATCGGCCGCCTTGACCGTATTGGGCAAACATCAGACGTGTCTATTCACGTGCCTTATTATGAAGGCTCTCCCAGTGCGCAATTGCTGCAGTGGTTGGATAAGGGCATTAACGCCTTCGCTCAAGCCTCAGCCGCGGGTATGGCGGTAAAAGCAGAGTTTTCTGAGCCCCTTGAGGCCTTCCTGCGTGGCGCTGTTGGTAGTGCAGATTTTGAACAATTGTTACACGATACGCGTGCTCGCTTCGATGTTTTACAGAGCGAATTACAGCAGGGGCGCGATCAGCTGTTGGAGTTGAATTCGTGCAACCTCGATGCGGCCAAAACTGTCATTGAATCGGTTACTAATGCGGCTGACGAACAGGCGCTGCGTGATTACATGGAGCTAGCCTTTGACGTTTTTGGCGTTGATCAAGACGTGCATAGCGACACCAGTGTGGTGCTCCACCCCAGTGATCATATGCCATTTCATGATTTCCCTGGTCTACCTGATACAGGATTAACGGCGACCTTTGAGCGCGACACGGCCCTGGCGCGTGACGATATCCACTACCTGACCTGGGAACACCCCATGGTGCGAGGTGTGATGGACTCGGTGGTCAGCACCGAGCTCGGCAATACCGCCGTTGCTACAGTGAAGCTGGGCCCACTAAAGCCAGGAACCCTTTTACTGGAAGCCAATTTTCGCCTCAGCTGCCCTGCGCCGCAGCATTTACAGTTGTTTCGTTACCTACCTTCATTAACTCTGCGCAATCTACTCGATAGTAGTGATCGAGACCTCAGCAAGGCACTACCCGCTGAAAAACTGGATCAGTTATTGCAAAAAGTGCCTCGTCAAACCGCGCAGGGTCTAATTCGTCATGCTAGGCCGCAGCTACAGATTATGCTAGCTAAAGTCGAGGCGATTGAGCAGCAGCGATTACCGGCGATAATTCAGGAGGCGATCGCTGCGATGTCCAAACAGCAAAAGCAAGAGCTGCAGCGTTTGCGCGAACTAGCTAAGATTAATCCAAATATTCGCCAACAAGAAATCGACTGGTTGGTAGAAGAAACCACCATGCTGGCGGAATACATTAACAAGGCTCAACTGCGATTAGATTCCGTCAGAGTTATTGTAGCGACCTAATTAAAGTTGCTTTTTTCTTTTAGATATACCCAAAGGGGTTTCAATGTTTGTATTTTCAGCGAATGCCAAAGCTCGTGAGGCTAAAGATGGTATCGAAGTCGGCGCGCAAATGCCGTTTATTGTCTATATCAACTTTCAGGATATGTTTGGTGCTGAACAGCTGTGTAAAATTTACTTAATGCGCTCGGGTTTTACGGAGGTTGAAATTGAAAATCGAAAAATGATTGCACCAAAGCTGCTTAAAGACAAGCGTGTGGTCCAGGCTGATAAGGCAATGAAGGAAGCGCTTGATAGTGGTTATATGATTCAAATGTTTGAGGCTTGATTTACCGTTCTTGAGAAATAAGTAAACACTTGATCAAGTGCTTCTAAATACAAAAAAGGCCGCTCAATGAGCGGCCTTTTTTGTTCAGCTAAACCCTTGCGAGTTTAGTCTTCGCGCTTCTTGAAAGTACGTTTCTTCTTGAAATCACCGCGTGGTTTTTTCTTAAAGTCGGCGCTGCGCTTAGGAGCTTCGCCTTTACTGTCGCTTTCTTGTGCCAAGGTGATGTTGATTTTTTGGCCGCGAACGCGAACGTTGCGCAGAGTCTGAAACATCTCTTTTGGCATGCCTTCAGGTAAATCAACCGTTGAGAAGCTGTCGTTTAGTTTAATATGACCTATATTTTTACTGTCGATGTTAGCTTCGTTGGCGATGGCACCAACGATGTCGCCAGGACGACACTCGTGCTCACGACCCACTTCAATGCGGTAGCGCTGCATACCTGACTCAACTTCGCTGCTGCGATTGCGTCCGCCACGTTCGCCACCACGTTCACCGCGATTGCCACGTTCAGGTCGGTCGCTGCGAGAGCTGCGATCATCGCGCTCGTTGTAAGCCTTTACGTTTTTGAACTCAACCTGCAGAGGGCGCTCTTTTTGTGCCAGTAATGCCAGTGCCGAAGCAATTTGCTCAGGACTAACGTTGTGGTCATGACTGAAGCTAGCCAGCATTTCGTCAAAGAACTCGAGCTCTTTAGTTTTGGCAATAGTGTCAAGCAGGGTCTGTTTGAACTGATCAGTACGCTGCTGGGTTACCATCTCACCGCTAGGCAATTCCATACGGCTAAGCTTCTGCTTAGTCGAGTTCTCAATGGTATGAAGCAGACGCTTTTCGCGCGGAGCTACAAACAAGATTGCTGTACCACTGCGACCCGCGCGACCGGTACGGCCAATACGGTGCACATAGGCCTCGGAATCGTAGGGAATGTCGTAGTTCAGAACATGGCTAACGCGTACAACGTCGATACCACGAGCGGCTACATCGGTGGCGACAACAATATCGAGCTTGCCATTTTTTAGGCGCTCAATGGTGCGCTCGCGCAGCTGCTGATTCATGTCGCCATTCAGGGCTGCGGCGGCATAGCCTCGTGCTTCTAGCTTTTCGGCCAACTCGACCGTGGCATTTTTGGTGCGCACGAAAATAATCATGGCGTCGGTGTTTTCGACTTCAAGAATACGAGTTAGGGCATCCAGCTTGTTGGTGCCGCTTACCATCCAATAGCGCTGCTCGATGTTCTCACCGGTGCGCGTCTCGCTAGCGATAGAAACTTCTTTAGGGTCGCGCTGATAGCGTTTGGTCACCCGACGAATTTCTTTCGGCATGGTGGCCGAGAAAAGAGCTGTTTGACGTTCTTTTGGGGTGTGCTCCAAAATCCATTCAACGTCGTCGATAAAGCCCATACGAAGCATTTCATCGGCTTCGTCCAGCACTAGTGCTTTGAGGTTCGATATGTCCAGGGTCTTGCGGCGCAAGTGGTCCATAACACGACCAGGGGTGCCGACAATAACATGTACGCCGCGACGCAAACCGCGCAGCTGCGTATCAAAGCTCTGACCGCCATAGATAGGCAGTACGTGAAAGCCCTTCATATGCTTGGCGTAGGTTTGAAAGGCTTCGGATACCTGAATGGCAAGTTCGCGGGTAGGTGCCAGTACAAGGATCTGTGGTGTTTTCAACTTCATGTCGACGCGCGTCAACAAAGGCAGGGCGAAGGCGGCGGTTTTACCAGTACCTGTTTGCGCCAGGCCTAAAAGATCATCACCGTTAAGCAGGTGTGGGATACTCTCTGCTTGAATCGGAGATGGTTGCTCATAGCCAACATCGGCAATAGCTTTTAAAACAGGCTCTGATAGAGCCAGATCCGTAAAACGGATAGTTTCAGTGGTCATAGATAACCTATGTCTTGGTGTCACAGTGGGATAAAGACGCGAGTAGCGTCGCTATCCATTTAGCCTAGCAGGGGTTGTGCAGTTCGTATTGCTGCAGTATAAAAGAACCCATTTTCGACCCACTGTATCCCTGCTTAATCTTATAAAAGCAAGATTAAGAGGTGAAAAACATCCAACACCGTGAAAAGTGTAGTGAAATTCCATTAAAATGTCGTTTCATCACTATCACTGAATGGCCGAAGGGGCGCTCGCCTGCAAAGCGGGCGCAGATTATAGAGGGTATTGACGCCAAGTGATAGACTTGAACTTGTTTATAAAGTCTTGATACGAGAGGTTAAGGTGTTGTCGAGTTATATTTCAACCACGGCGTTAGCTAAAAAATTAGGCAAAGACTCACGCGAGCTGTTCACATTGCTCAACAATGGCGGCTGGATTGTTAAGGTCGATAAGCGCTGGCAATTGACCAACAAAGGGCGTTTTGAGGGCGGGGTGTTATTGGACCATCCGAAATATGGTGATTACGTCGCCTGGCCTGAGTCCGTCGCAAGGCATCCTATTTTAATTGGTTTACCCACAGCGCCATGGACAGCATCAAAGTTGTCGGCCAAGCTCAACTTACCGGCTCGACTGCTGAGCTTACTCTTGCTGGATTTGGGACTAGCAAAAAGGGGCCCAAAGGGTTGGCTGGTGACGGCAGCTGGGCGCGACTGCGGTGGAATCCAGTATCATACAGAGAAAACGGCCATTCCCTATGTCTGCTGGCCTGAGAGTATCTTGGATTACCGACCGCTGCAGGAAGCGGTTGGCGCTCTGTCCATAGCGGGCCCTAGCATGAGTGGTCGTCAACTAAGTCCATCCGAATTACAATTGCTTGAGAATTGGCTTTACCTCCATGGACTGCACTATACGTGTGGTCGTCAGTTTGACATGGGAGCGAGTGATTTTTATTTTCCAAACAGCGCGCTGCATCTGCTTTATTGGCCGCAGCGAGAAGGCGCTGACCAAGTAGCTAAACGCCTGGCGTTAACAGAGCACTTTCAAGGCAGGGCTATTAACTACATTGAGGTGCGCTTTGCACAACCCATTACGGCCTCGCATATTGATGATGTGTTACCGGGGATATTGCTGCAAGCCGGTATTGTAGTTTATTAGACTGCTGTTAACTAAGCGTCGGTATAAATAACACAGAGCATCATTATTTTATTCGGGTACTGTTACCCAAACACTCAACCTTAAAAAGGAAAACTTAATGGCCAGTGTATTTAGCCAAATTATTGCCGGTGATATTCCCGGCCACTTTGTTTGGCAGGACGAATTTTGTGTTGCTTTTATGACTATTGCCCCTATCAGAGAGGGACATGTTTTAGTGGTGCCCAGAAATGAAGTCGATCACTGGCATGACCTACCCGATGCGCTAGCGCTGCATTTAATGTCTATCTCAAAAAAAATTGCCAAAGCTGTGCAGGCGGCTTACCCCGCCAAACGAGTTGGAATGATGATCGCCGGGCTTGAAGTGCCGCATACGCACATTCATTTGATGCCCATTGACACAATGGCTGACATGGATTTTGCGCGGGCAACAATGACTGACCCGGCGCTGTTAAAAGTGGCTGCGAGCAATATTAGCGCTAAGCTCTAGCGCTAAGTCAACCGTGCGTATGGCAAAGGCAATAAAATCTAGCCCAATGCACGGCTAACAAAACCTTAAGCCGCTTGCTACCAAGTGACAATAAGCCTGAACCGAGCATTGTATTTATAAGTTTTTTTGCGTCGGTTATCGCCACTTTAAGTATTTTTTACCGCGTCTTAGGCTGAGGGCCAAGTGCACCATCTGATATTTGGCATCTAATACCCAGTATTTATGATTGATGGAGGCGTTAACCTGCAGCTAAAAAATGGGCCACTCAAGCCGCAGTCAGTGGTATTGGTTAGCCAGCCTGATAGGGCTTAATTGGCAGGTAGGGGGTGATCAGCTCCATCGCGTTGTCAAACACTGCCTGCACATCAACTACTAGACCCACTTTTAAGCGGCGCGACAGCATGGTAACTGGAAACAAACAGCTGTCAGTATCGAGAGCGCAAACAGCGCGGCTGCGGCCATATTCGTCCTCATAAACTTTCCAACTGAGCCCGCGGGTTTGCACCATTAGATTGCCAAGTACGGCCCCCATGGCTTGTAAGGTCTGCTTGTCATCTTTGCCGATTAAGCCGCGATATACAATGCGCTGCAACAATTCGATATCACCCATATTACCGCGTACCGGCGTACCAAGGCGCTGTCGGCCCAGCCCGTCAATAAGCTCAACCTGTGTTTTTAAATAGCGTTCATCACTCCACCCTGTGTCGGTGACTATGGGCCATTTTTGGCCTCCATCAAATAGGCCTCCATCGGCAAGTGAAGGCAGGCAAGTTAGAGTGATTAGTAAAAGAAAAATATGGCGCATTGGACTCTCTATTAACGGCTACCGATCAAAGATTTGCTGGTGCAGTATATCAGTCAATGATTCGCAACGGCTCAGGGTATATATCGGCCAGTGATTTTGAACGACCAGAAGCCTCGACAATACGCACGTGTTTACGGTTAAGTTGACGTGCCTCAGGGACTCCACAGCTGTGCGCTATAAGACCGACCCCGTAGGTCATATTCTTTTGGTACTGCGCCACGCGCTCGCTTTTGTCTGATGGGTCTAGGCCACGCTGCAACTTTGGGTTGTGAGTGGTTATACCGGTCGGGCAGGTGTTTTTATGGCATTGCAGTGCCTGAATACAGCCCAGAGCAAACATAAAGCCGCGCGCACTGTTAATAAAGTCGGCACCGTTTGCCAGTGCCCAGGCGACTTTTGAAGGTGCTATTAATTTCCCTGAGGCAATAACTTTAACACGCTGGCGCAAACCGTGCTCAATCAACCGGTCAACAAGCCACGGCAGGCTTTCGGTAAGTCTAAGACCTACGTAGTCAAGCAAGGGTTGTGGTGCGGCACCTGTACCACCGTCGGCACTGTCGAGAGTAATAAAATCAGGTGCACTATTGATGCCGCGAGTTTTAATTAATTTAAATAAATCGATCAGCCATTCTTGATCGCCCAGCACGCATTTAAAACCGGTGGGCTTGCCAGTAACTCGCCGAATACGCTCAATCATGTCTAACAGATCTGCGCTAGAGCGTATGTCTGGGTGGCCATTTGGGCTAATGGAGGATTGCCCAGGGCTAATGCCTCGAACATGAGCAATTTCATCACTAACTTTGGTGCCCGGCAACATGCCGCCCTTGCCTGGCTTGGCACCTTGACTGAGTTTTATTTCAAACATCTTCACCTGCTGGTGATTAGCGATAATCTTAAGCTTATGCTCGCAAAGGTTGCCATCTGTATCGCGTACACCATATTTGGCGGTGCCTATTTGAAATACTAGATCGGCGCCACTGTGTAAATGATGCTCAGACACACCACCTTCTCCTGTGTTGAGCCAGCAGCCAGCTTTGGCAGCGCCTTGCGATAGAGCTCTAATAGCAGGGGCAGATAGGGCACCATAGCTCATGGCAGATATATTAAACAAAGAGCTGGTCAGGTAAGGGTGGCGGCAGTCTTGCCCGACAGTTATCAGGGCAGCATCGACCGCATCTTCGCTTAGAGTCGGGAAGGCAGAGTTTAAAAATAACACTGTGCCGGTTGGCGTTAAATCACGGGTTGAGCCAAAGGCGAGCGTGCGATCGACATTTTTGGCGGCGCGATAGACCCAGCTGCGTTCAGCGCGATTAAACGGCAGTTCTTCTCGGTCCATGGCAAAAAAATATTGCCTAAAAAAACCGCCCAGATGCTCAAATAGATAGCGAAAACGGCCGATAACCGGATAGTTACGCCTAATGGCCTGCTTGCTTTGAGTGATATCAACTACGTACATGACCGCGATCGCAAGCAGTAATACGCCTATGGTCAATACAAGAGTAACCGCCACTAGGCCTAGTGCTTTGAAGGCGAAGGTGTCAGATATAATGTTAATACTGTCGGTCATGGCAAGCTCGGCATTTAAAGTAATTGTAGGGGATAGTGGTGCAAGGTTGCTGCTATAAAAATTTGCCAGTTATTAAATAGAAGCCTGGTGCATTAAATACACTGGTGACGGCAACCACGGCGTTTGTTATCGAGGTTTTTAGTTACAGAGATTATAATGCAGCATTAATCAGTGCGTCACCTACTGTGAATGCCCAAACAAACAGGAAATCTCGTCACTATGGCCATCGTCAATGCTCTGGTACATCGTTTAAACCGCGGCGCCGAGGGCGAGCCTCTACAGCTTAGTACGGGCTCCGAAGCTCTTCCTGTGAACGGCAAAACCGAAGACTTACTGCGCGATTTAAAAAATTGTTATGTAGGCAAGGCGGGCAAATCTTATGGCCAATTTTCAGCTGAGTACGCAGATTATCCATTCGGCAATTGGTTGCGAGAACACCTCGAAGGTAAAATCGGCTTTGCCTCATTAAATAAGAAATTGCTGCAGCAGTTTAAATTAATCTTGGAGGATTCTGCGGTTAGCTTGACCGGTCAGCTACTGGTGATACACGAAAGCCTGGCTGACTCAGATCAGCTCTATATCTTTTTTGTTGAGCATAATGAGGGCTTATATATAGATGGTGCGCAGCAATTGGCCCTGAGTCAGTACATAGATGTATCGGGTGTGCGCTTAGCTGCCAAGGTAAATTTAACTGAGTGGCGGCAGGGGGTGGGGGATAAACACTACTTATCGGTGCTGCGGGCTCGCGGCGACAAAGACTTAACCGAGGCATTTTATAAGGCGATCGGTTTTGCCGATAAATTAGACATCGCTCGCGAGACAACATGCTTTCTCGATGCTGTAGCTGCATACACACGCGCATTACCTGAAGAGCAAGCAGTTGAGACTCGCCACAAAGTGGTTGAGTATTGTACCGAGCAAGATAAGACCGGAGCAGCAGTACAGTTTGAACAGCTGTCAGCACATATAAGTGATGAACAGCCACAAGCTTTTTCAGAGTTTCTTGAAAAAAACCTGAAGTCACCAGAAAGAAAAGAGGGCGACTCAATCGATGCAGAATCTGTACGCACCGAGCTTATTCCCGATCGCACCCAATTGCGCCAGTTTGTCCGCATCAGTGGTCGCAGTGATGCGCTAAGCATGAGCTTCACCTCTGACTGCCTTGGGGACAGCATTGTTTATCACGCCGACTCTGACAGCCTAACTATTAACAATATTCCCGCCTCACTAAAGGCTCGCTTGCTTAAACATATGCAGGGACAGTAAGCTATGCAGAAATAACCTCAAGGATACGGAGAAAGTTAAATGAAAGCTTTGAAAATCATACTGGGCCTAGTTGTAGCTGCGGCGATAATTGTCGCTGTTGTTGTTGTAATGGTAGTAAAAAATTTAGATGGCATTATTAAAACAGTGGTGGAAACGGTTGGCTCTGATGTGACTCAAGTAAGTGTGACGCTTGATGCCGTAAGTACCGAGCTACTTGAAGGCCGCATTGAGCTGCACAGTTTGACGATAGCCAACCCCAAGGGTTTTGATGGCGCCTACTTGTTCGATATGAACCAAGTAGCTCTGCAAATCGAACCTGCATCGCTAACTGGCAAAGTTATTATAATCAATGAAGTGCTTGTTGACGGTGCCAAGATAAGTGCAGAACTCAAAGGGCAAGCCACCAACCTGCAGGCTCTGCAAGAAAATATTGCTCAATCAACATCGGGCTCAATGACCGAGTCGGCTGCTGAGGCTAATCAGAGCGACCTAGAAGGTGCTGATGTTCTCTTAATGGTGGAGAAGTTTAGCTTCATTAATAGTAACTTGCAGTTAAAGACAGATCAGTGGGGCGATCGCACCGTGAAGATGCCTAACATTGTCTTGAATGACCTAGGTGATAAAAAGTCTGGCTTAACACCTGAACAGCTCACTCAGTTGGTTATTTCTCGTCTCAGTAAAAATGTCCAAACAGCTGTTGCGAACGAAGTAAAAAACATGGTTAAAGACAAAGCTAAAGAGCAATTAAATAAAGAGATTGATGATCGTCTTTCGGATAAAGAAAAAGGCCAGCTTGACCAACTAAAAGGTATGTTTGGCCAATAATTAATATCCATCCTGAAAAATAACAAGCCGCTCCCAGCATTTAAACTGTTGCTGGGGGCGGCTTTTTTAGTGGGAAAGCAGTCATATCGACAGCTTTGCGGTTAAGCTTAGCCACATAAGAGAGGTATTGATAAGCGCCGAGTATAAGCGGCGGTGATATACTCGCGTTATGCCTAATCAATATCCAGATGTTCAAGATCCGCCTCAAACTAGTGGAGCCCTAACGGTGCTTCGCGATACTTTTGGTTACGACAGTTTTCGAGACCCGCAAGAGCAAATTATCAATATCATTGCCGGCGGCGGAGACGCCCTGGTGCTTATGCCAACCGGTGGCGGAAAATCACTTTGCTATCAAATACCGGCTCTATTGCGGAACGGGGTTGGCGTGGTTATATCGCCCCTAATCGCCTTAATGCAAGATCAAGTAGATAGCCTCCGGCAACTTGGTATTCGCGCCAGTTACCTCAACTCCAGCCTCAATGCATCTGAACAACGAGGCGTTGAGCAGGCGCTGATGGCCGGCGAACTGGACCTGCTCTACATTGCACCAGAGCGTCTTATTCAGCCAAACACACTATACCTTTTACAGCAGTTGCCTATCGCTCTGTTTGCTATTGATGAGGCTCACTGTGTATCCCAGTGGGGGCACGATTTTCGCTCCGACTATTTAAGATTAAGCTTGCTGCATGAACAGTTTCCGCATGTACCTCGGGTAGCATTGACGGCAACCGCTGATCAACGCACTCAGTCAGAAATTGCGCTGCGTTTACAGCTGCAGAATGCGCCACACTTTGTCTGCGGCTTTGATCGCCCCAATATTCAGTATCGCATTGCTTTAAAGCAAAATCCCAAAACCCAGTTGCTGCGATTTTTACGCAATGAGCATCAAGAAGATGCCGGTATAGTCTACTGCCTGTCGCGTAAAAAAGTAGAAGATACTGCCGCGTGGCTTACTCGGGAAGGCTTTAATGCATGGCCTTATCATGCCGGCTTACCTGCGGCAGAACGACAGCGCAATCAAGAGCGTTTTTTAAGAGATGACAGCGTCATTATTGTTGCCACTATCGCCTTTGGCATGGGCATAGATAAACCTGATGTACGTTTTGTTGCGCACCTAGATCTACCCAAAAGTCTTGAAGCTTACTATCAAGAAACTGGTCGTGCTGGTCGCGATGGTAATCCGTCTACCGCGTGGATGGTTTACGGTATTGCCGATGTTATTAAATTGCGCCAGATGTTGGAGCAATCACCGGCAGCGGAGGAGCATAAACGAGTTGAGCGGCACAAACTCGACGCCATGCTTGGACTGTGTGAAATCACCAGTTGTCGACGTCAGGCGCTATTGCATTATTTTGATGAGGTTTATCCAGATCGCTGTGAAAATTGCGACTCTTGCCTAAATCCGGCGGAAACATGGGAGGCCACCGATGCTGTTCGCAAAGCGCTGAGCTGTGTGCACCGAAGTGGCCAGCGCTTCGGGGTGAATCATTTAGTTGATGTGCTAATGGGTAAGAATGGACCCAAAATCGAGCAGCATGGTCATCAGCAGTTGAGCACTTTTGGTATCGGTGCTGACCTTGATGCCACTCGCTGGAAATCAGTTTATCGGCAGTTAGTGGCGCGCGGCTTATTAACTGTTGATATGAATGGCTATGGTGCTCTGCTGTTAGCCGAGCCATGTCGCCCCGTGCTCAAGGGTGAACAGAAAATATCTCTGCGTAAAGACGTTGCTGAAGTGTCGCTGCGTAAAAAAGGCTCAGCTGCGGCTAAGCTAGCGGGCGGCGACCAAGCGCTATGGCAAATATTGCGCTTACTGCGTAAAAGACTGGCAGAGGAGTATTCCCTGGCGCCTTACATGGTTTTTCATGATGCCACATTAATGGAAATGATAAATAATCGGCCGCAAACCCTTGAGCAATTAAATCGAATTAACGGTGTCGGTGCTACCAAGCTGGAGCATTATGGCGAGGCTTTTCTAGTGGCTATTGCTGACTATGAGGCTGAAGAAAATAGCAGCGGTTACGACGCTTTAACGGCGACCCAGCATGAGACTTTGGCGCTATGTAAGGCTGGCATGAGCACCGCTATGATCGCGATACAGCGCGGCATTAGTGAAAGTACCGTATATAGCCATCTATCAGAATCTATAGCCTCCAAAAGTCTATCATTAAAGGACATAATCGAATTAGATGAAGCAGAAATCACAGCGATAAAGTCGGCAATATTTGACTGCGACCAAAGTGAAGAAGTGTTTCGCTTTAAGCCGGTGTTTGATGCCTTTGATGGCAGTTATGATTACGGCATTTTGCGCTGTGTGCGCGCACACGTGTTGGCGAATGGTATGGGTGCATCTTAATGATGAGTTTTTCAGTGATTTATGATTGTGCTGATTTTGTTGTGGTTGATAAATCTGCTGGGGTCGACTTTCACGATTGTGACGGCCTTGCAGGCCTCTTCTCTCAAGTGAAGCGCTCGCTCGGTTTGACTGAGTTTTACCCCGTCCATCGCCTCGATAAAGTGACATCCGGCTTGGTGGTTTTTGCTAAGACGGCGGCTGTAAATCAAGCGCTATGCCAGCAGTTTCTTGAGCGCACCACGGAAAAATATTATTTAGCTATTGCCGCTGGAAAACCCAAAAAAAAACAGGGCGCTGTGATTGGTGATATGGCTCGAAGTCGTCGCAGTTCTTGGGTGTTATTAAAAACCAGAAACAATCCCGCGTTAACTCAATTTTTTAGTTACTCTTTAATCCCGGGCCTGCGAATGTATTTGTTAAAACCTTCAACGGGTAAAACACATCAGTTGCGAGTGGCCTTAAAAAGTGTAGCGGCGCCGATTCTGGGCGATAAGATTTATTCTGGTGCTAGTACTTACAAAATTGCAGAGCAAAGTCATTCGGCCGACAGAACTTACCTCCATGCATATTCGCTGGGCTTTACTCTTTTTGGTCGCGATTATCGATTTATCTGTAAACCCTCACAGGGTGCATTATTCGCCCAAGCTAATGATTTACTCGGCCGCCTTGAGGAACCTTGGTGCCTGCCCTGGCCGAAAGTGGATACTCGAGGTTGAGTTTATTAAATCGCTGGATGCTAGCCGTTCTGCTGTTTTTATTTTTGTTTGGGTTTATTTTAAAAGCTCAACAACCCCCACTAACAAGTCATGTTATTCAGCGGACTCAATTAACCTCTGTAGCTTGTGCTTTTTCACTGCCTGACGATGACATTGTTGAATGTGCTGAACTGCGGTTACCAGATACTGCTGGCGGCTTTGTGTTACCGATTACGACCATAAAAACAAACTCTAGCGCTCAAAGTACGCCGCTGCTTTACTTTAATGGGGGCCCGGGTGCGGGCGTCAGTGTAGATGCCGATACAATTTATGATTGGCTAGGATGGTACCAACAGGCTGGTTTGAAAAGAGATTTAGTGTTGTTTGATCGCCGCGCCACGGGTTTTTCATCGCCTAAAAAACAGTGCTTGGCGTATGATCGATTCAGTTTGTTAGCTCTCAAGAAAAATTTATCCACGCAAGCTGAGCTTCAGCTTGGCCAGCCTGTAGTAGCACAGTGTTTTCGTACCCTAGAAAGGAAAGGTTTCTCTGCTCAGGATTTTGGCACCGAGATTAGTAGTCGCGACGCCTTTCAAATAATGACGGCTTTAGGTTATGACGCTTGGCATGTCTTTGGGGTGTCCTACGGCTCACGTTTGGCGCTGGTTCACGCTGCAAATTATCCAGCTCAAGTAAAAGCCTTAGTGCTAGATTCCGTTTATCCGCCTGGGGAAGGGGTACTAGCCCAGTGGCCGGATATTTTGAATGCCGCTTTACAGGGGTATTTTGATTATTGTGATGGTCTCATCGAATGTCGACACCAGCACGGTGGCATCTCAACTGAGGTGGTCTTTTGGCGGGCAATGCACAAGCTAAAAGTTAATTCACAGTTTATGCAATTAAATAATTGGCGCGGCGGTGAGATCGATATTCAGATTAATGATCACCGCTTACTAGCGGCAGTATTTTCAGCGCTTTACGACGTTAATAGTATAAAAAAAATCGCTCCAGCTCTGCAGTCAGTATTGAAAGGTAATGGCTCAAAACTAAAGCAACTGTTAACGCCCTTTGTGAATTATGCCCTTGACGAGTCTTTTAATGCTTGGGTTTACCTGTCGATCGAGTGCCGTGAAAATACGGCCATTATTGGCACCGAGTTTCTAAACGCGGTTGATCTTTATCCGCGTTTACAGCCTTATCTGGCCGGAATGTACCAGTTGGATTCTTGCCAGCAGTTACTGGGCGAAGGGGCTTTTCAAAAAAATAAATTGCCCGCAAATATTACCGCAACACTCAATAAAAAGAAGGTGCTGCTATTGGCCGGTGAGCTGGACCCGATAACCCCGGTGGTGTGGGCTGAGCGCCTGGCTAAACAACTTGGTGAAGCGCACCTTTGGCAAATACCTGAAGTGGGGCATGCCGTGCTTGCCAATAATCATTGCGTGCACTCACAGCTCGAAGGGTATTTGTCGGGCGGTGCTAACTGGCAGCCAAAGCTGCTGTGCCTAGGAGAATTTAAATAGTTAGCAGCGGTCACGGGACCGCCGGTTCTCATGGCATAGTAAAAATTTCACTCCATCCTTGGAGATAAACCGTGTTGCGTCTTTATTAAGTGTTTATAGCTTATTCGTACAGGCAAAGGTAAGAGCTTTGTACGTCGACCTTTACTTGAAAGCTTACATTAGCTTCTACGATAAATGTTTCGCCGCCTTTAAATGTCTGCCATTGCTCGGAACCAGGCAGCTTTACAGTCAGGCTGCCGCTGGTGACAGTCATATATTCTTTTTTTGAGGTGCCAAATTCATACTCGCCCACAGCCATTACTCCGACTGTAGCCGGCAAAGTTTCGCTTTGAAAAGCGATAGATTTAACATTACCATCAAAATATTCGTTGGTTTCAAACATGGGCTAAACCTCTAGATAGATTAAATTTAAGACATAAAAAAACCGACTCGAGGTCGGTTATTTTATTCGATAATAGAGCATAAACTCTAACATCTATAATATTGGCTCCGCTTGCTGGGCTCGAACCAGCGACCCAATGATTAACAGTCATTTGCTCTACCAACTGAGCTAAAGCGGAATCATCACTTCGTTTAAGAAGTGGCGCGTATACTACTTTCGCGGCTGTATTTCGTCAAGACTTTTTTGGCTGCCCTTTACTCAGTAGCACCACCTTGAAGCTGCCATTATTGATCAGTAGTGTCACACTAAAGTTAACTGCTTGCGCCTTGCGCTCAATAGGAACGAACTGATTGACGACTAGCAGGGCGGCGCCATGAGCCGACAGCAAGCGGTGCGTGGCTGCTAAAAATTTACTGGTTAAATCTCCGTTGACAGAAAAGCCTTGGTGGAAGGGCGGGTTGCAAAGAATCAGGTCGAATTTGCGATCAATGCTGTCCGCACAATCGGCGGCAATAGTGTCGACCTTGAGCGAACTTTGCTGGAAATTGGCCTTGGCAGCAATTAGTGCCGCAGCATTATTGTCAGTAGCGCAGCGATAATCGAACTCAAGCTCACGGGATGCCAAAGTTAAATAACCAAAGCCACAGCCCAAGTCTAATAGGCTGGCCGGCTTGATGTCGAGATTTACCAGAGCCTCAGGTAGCTGCTCTATTAACAATTTACTGCCTCTGTCGATCTTGTCCCAACCGAACAAGCCGGGCTTGCTGAGCGTATTCAGGCCGCCCACCTGAAGAATAGGCCTAAGCTCGGGGTAATTTTTGTCATCTAGCAGGCTACTTAATTCGCTATCGCTCAATTTTTTGCTAACAGTGGCGGTATAGCTATCGCCATTTTTTTTCAGGGCGGCACAACCGCCTAGTAATTGCTTAGCTTTTTCGAAGTAACTTTTAGTGCCGTCTTTTTTGTGGCCACAAAAAATCAACTGGCCGCCATCAACAAGCTTCAAGTACGCCTGATTGATAAGGTGATGTACCACTGGTTTCTCTTTGGATACGCGATAAAAAATCCGCTCGATGCTGTTGTTAGCGATACCATCAAATTCAAAGTCGCAAAAGCGGGTGCTTATGCCAAGCTTTAAAAATTGTTCGGCGACATCAAAGCGATTGCTAATTATGCCAAGGGTGGGGCGCTGTGTGATCGCCCCTAAAGTGCCAAGGGTATTTTCATCAGCAATAAGAAGCGTTTCCTTATCGCGACTTAAGTTAAGCAGTTTGGCCAGCTCCAGGCTTGGCTTGTCGTTCATTATGCGCTGTCGCCTGCAGAGGATATACTATCGATCTCGCCTTGAGTTAACGCCCTGTAACAACCCTCTTCAAGGTCCGAACCCAGCGCAATAGCGCCAACGCTTTCTCTATGCAGGTTTTCCACATGATTACCTATAGCGGCAAACATACGCTTAACCTGATGGTAGCGACCCTCACTAAGGCCCAATCTACACTCGTTGCTGTATATGGTTTCTAGCGTGGCGGGCAGGGTGATACTTTTTTCGCCATCTAACCACAAGCCTTCGGCAAATTTTGCCTCACTATCGGCGCTTATCTCGCGACTAGTGGTAACGTGATATATTTTTTGGCAACGGCGCTTTGGGGACGTGACGGCGTGATTCCACTTGCCATCGTCAGTGATTAAAACCAAGCCTGTGGTGTCTAAGTCGAGACGCCCGGCAACTTGCAGCTCGCCCAGGCGGGGTTCGTCAAGTAAGTCTAGAACGGTTGGGTTCAAGCCGTCCCTGGTTGCACATACGTAACCTTGAGGTTTGTTGAGCATAAAATAGCGCGGACCAGGTCTGCCAACCAGTTCCCCGTGAAGCGTTACTGAGTCGCCAGCTGTTATATTTTCCGAGGTGTTACTGCAGTCACTGTCGTTTACTTTAATGGCGCCGGCCTTGATTAGCCTTTTTACTTGAACGCGGCTATGGTCGGTGCTGTTGCTGACGTATTTATCCAGTCTCACTATTGTCTCCGGAGGGTGTTGTGGGTAGCGGTGCGGTTACCGGGTTCGGCGCGCATCATCTATCTTTATGTTAGGCCATAACTGCTCTAGCAGCGCCTTAAATGAGCCTTGCGGAGGCGCCACTAAAGTCATTGGCTCTTTGCTTACTGGGTGGTGCAAGTGCATCCTGTAGGAGTGCAATAACAGGCGGGGCGCGCCCAGTTGTGCAGCAAAATAACTGTTATGGGGGCTTTTACCGTGTTTTGGGCACCCTATAATGGGGTGAGATAGGTGCTTAAAATGGCGCCTCAACTGATGCTTTCTGCCGGTAAGCAGCTTGGCCAGAACTAGCGAGTATCTGGAAGTTGGGTACTTGTCTATTTCAATATTTAGCTCCACTGTCTGCAGGCGCCTGTACTGAGTGACGGCATCTTGAGCGGGCTTGGGGTCGCGCACCTTTTTACTCTTGCGCTTGAAATCTTCCATGGGCTTCAAGGGGTGATCTACTTCGCCTGACTCTGCACAATAGCCCCTGCATACCAATAGGTATTCTTTAGATGCTGTATTGTCTTGCATTTGAGCCTGTAAGCTTTTTGCTATGTCGGGGGTAAGGGCAAATAAGATTAAGCCGGATGTTGGTTTGTCTAGTCTGTGAATAGGATATAAATGTCGCCCTATCTGGTTGCGCAGTTCTTGCAGCAGAAAAACCGTCTCATGCTTGTCTATATTACTTTTATGTACGAGCAAACCCTCTGGTTTGTGCACAGCAACAAAATGCTCGTCTTGGTAGATAATATCTAGATCAGGTTCCATTCGGTAAGTATACGTCATCGCTCGAATGGGTATGGCAGTGTGGCGCCAGAGATCCCAATAAAAGGGAGCGGCCCGCTATCAACGACCCGCCAATAAAAAATAATTTATATTCTCTTACAAAAATTAACAACTTGGTACTCATCATGCTAAAAATCAGCCAGATTAAAGAACCTCAAGTGCGGCCAAGTTGTTAGCTGCTTGTTTGCTCAGCAGAGTGCACCGATTGGTAGATTAGAGTGTTAATTGTCATCGGGCCAACACCGCCAGGTACAGGGGTGTAAGCGCTGACGCGGTCTAGTAATGGCGCCATTTCTATGTCGCCGACACCGCCCGGATGATAGCCGGCATCCACAACAACGGCGCCATCTTTTATCCATTCAGCTTTAATGAATTCTGGCTTACCTACGGCACCGACAACAATGTCGGCGCGCTTTATGTGCTCGGCTAAACCTTCGGTACGCGAATGGCAAATAGTTACAGTAGCATTGGCGTTAAGTAGCATTAATGCCATTGGCTTACCAAGAATAGGGCTGCGACCAACAACTACTGCGTGCTTGCCTGACATATTAATATTATAGGCTTCCAGCAGGCGCATTATGCCTTTTGGTGTAGCGCACCCGTAAGCCTCTTCACCCATGCTCATGCGACCAAAACCCAGGCAGGTTACACCGTCAACGTCTTTTTCCAATGCAATTGCGTCGAAGCAGGCGCGCTCATCAATCTGGCTGGGTACGGGGTGCTGAAGCAATATGCCATGAACATTATCGTTGCTATTAAGCTCTTCAATTTTTGCGAGCAGCTGCTCAGTTGTGGTGTCGCCACCCAGTTCAAGCTTGAGTGAGTCCATGCCGATACGCTGACAAGCGTTGCCCTTCATTTTTACATAAGTGGCCGAGGCTGGGTCTGCGCCAACTAAAATGGTAGCCAGGATAGGGGGCTGGCTATTGTTCAGCTGCTTTAACTTGCTGACGCGCTCACTGAGCTCTTGTTCTGTTTTCTTGGCAAGGGCTTTGCCGTCAAGTACGAGTGCGGACATATTAATTCCTAATCAGTGGCGAGTGTGCCGCGACGTAAGTCGCAGCTGTCGAATAAATAATGCCTTTATTGTCCCATAGGCAGGAGGTTAGGCCAATCCTACGGGGCGACTAACGCCATAATAATGAAGTAGTAGCTGGAGTTTTAAAAAAAATGCTGGCGGCCATTGACGCAAGCGAGGCGGGTCAGTAGTATGCGCAGCTCCTGAGACGCAGTGAAAACTGAATTGAAGGTTTAGTCGGAGTGTAGCGCAGCTTGGTAGCGCATCTGGTTTGGGACCAGAGGGTCGTAGGTTCGAATCCTATCACTCCGACCATTTTTCTAAAGGTAATGAGTTTGCGCTTTATGCGCCCGTAGCTCAGCTGGATAGAGCACCCGCCTTCTAAGCGGGTGGTCGCAGGTTCGAGTCCTGCCGGGCGCACCATGTGCAGCTTGAATTTACCCGAAGAAAGCAGCTGTGGTGGCTGTAGCTCAGTTGGTAGAGCCCCGGATTGTGATTCCGGTGGTCGCGGGTTCGAGCCCCGTCAGCCACCCCATTTTATCTTGCAAGACCCTCCTCTTATTCTTTATATCCCTGTAGAATGCGCAGCATTTTAATCGGTATCGACTTTCTTGCGATTACTCGACATGGATATATCACTATAATGATTCGTTTTTTAATATTTAGCTTCTTGCTACTCAGCCCTCTTGCTCACGCTATCAACGTCCTCTCAATTAATACTGAGTTAACACAAGGCCAAAAAGCGGTCACCACTGCCGGCACTAAGGCTCCCGTTGAAAATAACAGTAATTCCGATGAAGTCGAATCCTACGTAACACTGATAAATAACAGCAAGGCCGATATTGTCGGTTTAACCGAGCCTGCCAACAAACGCCTAGCTGAAAATATGGCGCAAAGCTTAGGTGGTGAGTGGCAGCTTGTTGTGCGCGAAAACCGCAACTCAAGCACGGGGTTACGTGTCAGCATACTGAGCCGCCTAGCGATAATAGAGGGCTCTGTTAATAATCTTGCCGATCAGTATGGCTTCAGCCGGCACGAGAAGCATCGCGCCAAGCCCGACGCCATCATAGCTGCAGGGTTCGAGCTAGATGATAAACGCTATTACACAGTGGTCGGTTACTTAACGGCCGGCAAAGGCGATTACGCTGAGGTGCGCTACGCCCAAGCTGACGCCGTGCGCAATGGGCTTTTTACTCACTGCCGCGACAAATATGACCACTGCATCTTAATGGGCAACATGAACTCTGAGCCAGAGTCGCAGGCAGTTAAGCGAGTGCAAGGTGTGGATGGGATTTTTGGCGACAAAGTGGCCTTACACCAGGCTAAATTAATGCAAGGCAGCGGCCCCATGAAAACTTTTGGCGACGGCATTAGCGCCAGCCAGGGTGATCAGATTATGTCCACTTTACAGGGAACTGCCAGCCTGTATCCTTCCAACCCACGCTTCAGCGGACATCAGTCGCTCCTGTTCATCAGTCGCGATCCGCTCGAGCCCGAAAAGCCGAGTAAAAAGATTAAACGCGACCGAAAGAAGATGGCCGCGTATTATAAAACGCAGCATCTACAAAAAGTAGTTGAAAAGCAAAAGAGCTATATCGATACACTAGAGATTGAGAAAGCCAACCTGCAGCAAATATTAAACACCAGCGGCCATTAGCGGCTGCATTTTAGGAAACTCCCATGCACGAAATTGATTTAAGCCTAGCTATGAAAGACGGTATGCGCCGATTGGCATCCGGCGTCGCCGTACTGGCCTGTCACTCTGCTGACGACGTGCGTCACGCCATGACAGTATCCTCTATAACGTCAGTATCTGATTCACCTGCATCACTATTGGTTTGCGTGCATGAGCAAACTGCAATGCATGCACTGCTTGAAAAACCTGGCGACGCCTTCGTTATTAACATTCTGGCAGCCAATCAGCAGGACGTGTCTAATTTGTGCGCCGGTCGCGATCAAGGCGAGAGCCGCTTTAGCCTCGGTGACTGGCAAAAAGGTTTTGATGAACAGCCTTATCTGGCTGACGCACAAGCTGTTTTCTTTTGTCGACTAGACAAGATAACCAATTACGGAACACACAAGATTGTGATCGGTCAAATTGCTCATGTCATGATAAGTGAATCTGCGATTGACCCACTTATTTATGTTGATGGTGGCTACGCCGGCTTTCACAAATTGACTTAAATGAGCGCATATGCAAACTTAAAAATCTCCGTTACGGAGATTTTTAAGTTTAAGCACCACACCTCAAGAAGGGGGTGCAGCCATTACTTCGTCGCCCTGATGCTAAGTCGTTAACCCGTTATTTTGTAAGCGCCAACCCTCCATAACTGTCGGCCCGCTATTGTTTGTATTATTCAGTGTTATTTAGCCTAGGCCACATCGAAATTCTTAACAAGGCACAACAATAGCTGAGTTCAACTGTAGTTGCGCCAGCTAACGCCTCTAGCAAGCAAACAACTTGCAACTGATTAATCCCCACCTACCAAACGCAATTTTCTTTATGCCATAAGCCGCTACAATAAGGGCAATGGCGCAAACCTTGATGTTGCTGAACCGAGTATGCCGCAAAAACTTCTGCTATCGATAATCTGGTCATGCATAGTCTTACCTGTATTTTATTCATCACATATTGGGGTAGTTGGGGCCACCACTACCCTCAGGGCAGGTCCAGATAATATTTTGCGCAGGATCCTTAATATCGCAAGCTTTGCAGTGAATACAATTCTGAGCGTTAATTTGCAATTTCGGCTGTTGATCACTGCTGATAATTTCATAAACCCCGGCAGGGCAATAGCGCTGCGCCGGCTCATCAAAATCAGCTAAGTTTTGCTCTAGCGCGGCGCAGTCATCAATGAGCTTAAGGTGACACGGCTGATCTTCTTGGTGATTAGTATTGGATAAAAACACCGATGATAACTTGTCAAAGCTCAACATCCCATCCGGCTTAGGGTATGTGATGGGCCTACACTGATCCTGTAATTCGAGCACAGAGTGATCCGCGACAGTATTATGCAGGGTCCAAGGCAGGTGCCCTGAAAAAATATTTAAGTCAATAAATGCGTAGGCACCACCCAATACCGTGCCCCACCGCTGCTGTGCAGGGCCAAAGTTGCGCTGCTGCTTAAGCTCGGCATAAGCCCAACAATTCATATACCTATGTTGGTAATCGATCAAATCAGCCCGTAACTGCTTACTCTCAATTGCACTGACGATAGCTTCCGCCGCCACCATGCCAGACTTCATGGCCGTATGAGTGCCTTTTATTTTGGCAAAATTGAGGGTCCCCGCATCATCACCAATTAGCAGCGCACCCGGACAATGAAGCCTCGGCTGCGATTGCAGGCCACCTTTGCTTATAGCTCGCGCGCCATACGCGAGTCTTTCACCCCCTTGGATATGCCGTGCTATATCGGGGTGATGTTTGTGTCGCTGAAATTCATCGAAAGGGCTTAAATGGCAATTTTTATAGGCAAGATCAACAACAAGCCCAACAGCTACCAGGTCATCCTCGAAGTGATAGAGAAAGCTGCCGCCGTGACTGCCACTTTCAGCGAGCGGCCAGCCCGCAGTATGCACAACAAGGCCGGACTGGTGCTGAGAAGCGGGTACGCGCCACAACTCTTTTATACCAAGAGAGTAATGCTGAGGGTCTTTACCTCGATCCAGGTCAAACCTGTCAATGAGCTGTTTACCTAAGTGGCCACGACAACCCTCAGCAAATAGCGTGTAGCTAGCAAGCAACTCCATTCCAGCCTGAAAATTTGTTTTTTTTACCCCGCTTTTATCGATCCCCATATCACCTGTGGCAACACCTTTGACAGCCCCATTGTCATCATAAAGTATTTCACTAGCGGCAAAGCCTGGGAAAACATCAACACCTAGTTGTTCAGCCTGACCTGCCAACCAGCGACACAAATTGCTGAGGCTAATTATGTAATTACCATGATTAGCCATGGTTTTAGGGGCGAGCACTGCCGGAATCTTGCGGCTGCTATATGCACTGGTTAACAGCAATATTGAGTCACTTTCGACAGGGGTGTTAACAGGCGCCCCCAGCTCCGACCAGTTGGGGAAAAGCTCATCCAGTGCTCGTGTCTCTAAAATGGCACCGGATAAAATATGTGCACCCACCTCCGATCCCTTCTCAAGCACACAAACACTGATGCTCGGATTCACCTGTTTGATGCGGCAGGCACAAGCCAATCCAGCTGGGCCTGCGCCCACTACAACAACATCGTAAGGCATTGTTTCTCGCTGAGTGCTGACCATACTCATCTCCTTAGCTGTGACGCTCGAATAAAACATTAATCTGTAATATATAAAGTAGCGGAAATAACCATAAAGTCTAAACTGAAGATAAGGTCTTTTTTAATTATTACCGAGCGAGCTGAAATTATGACGATAAAAGTTTTGGTCACGATAAAGCGGACTATTGATTACAATTTCAAGGTTCGGCCTCTTGCCGACGGTAGCGGTGTTGATACTGGCAATGCCAAAATGTCGATGAACCCTTTTTGTGAGATTGCCGTTGAAGAAGCTGTCCGATTGAAAGAAAAAGGCGGGGTAGATGAAATTATCGTTGTTTCTGTCGGCGTTAAAGAGTCACAAGAACAGATTCGCGCTGCTTTAGCTCTGGGAGCTGATCGCGGTATATTAATTGAAACTGATGCCCCACTTGAGCCATTGGCATTAGCGAAGTGCTTAAAAGTAGTTGCAGAAAATGAGCAGCCACAGCTGATTATTAGCGGCAAACAATCCATTGATGGCGACAACAATCAAACGGGTCAAATGCTGGCCGCACTACTGGGGTGGCCCCAGGGGACCTTCGCGTCTGAATTATTACTGCTAGATAATTCTATTGAGGTAACCAGGGAGGTCGACGGCGGTTTACAAACAGTGCGGCTAAAACTGCCTGCGCTAATAACAACAGACCTGCGCCTCAATGTGCCGCGTTATGCGGCACTACCAAACATAATGAAAGCAAAGAAAAAGCCGCTGAAAATAATACCCATTATGGATATGGGTGTTGATGTTAGCCCTCGAACGCGATGCATAAAGGTAGAACTACCGAAGCAGCGTCAAAGCGGCGTAAAGGTGAGCAGCGTTCAAGAACTGGTTGAAAAACTCAAAGCCGAAGCCAAGGTGATCTCATGAGAGTATTGGTTATTACTGAGCATGATAATACAACGCTCAAAGAAGTAAGCTTTAGCGTGGTTACAGCTGCACATACTTTGCACGCTAAAGTTGATGTCTGGGTAGCAGGAAGTGATTGCAGCGGTGTTGCAATCGCAGCTGCAAAAGTGCGTGGGGTAGCGCAGGTATTTTGTGCCGATAATCTGAGCCTTAAACATCAACTGGCCGAAGAAGTGGCCCCCCTGCTGGCAGCGATAGTGGCTCGGGAAGCTTACAGTCACGTGTTGTTTGCTTCGACCACCGCGGGAAAAGATTTATTACCCAGAGTAGCCGCCTTGTTAGATGTGCAGCCTATATCCGATGTTATCGAAGTTTTGAGTGCCGATACATTTAAACGACCTATTTATGCGGGTAACTCTATCGCAACAATTAAATCCGCGGACACTGTAGTTTGCCTGAGCATCCGCGGATCGTCTTTTGACACGACTACAGCCGAGAATACATCGCCTGCATGCATTAATGCGGTAGATGTTACAGAAACTAAAGGCCTATCGGAATTTGTTAGCGAAGAACTGGCCGTTAGCGAGAGACCGGACCTAACAGCGGCAAAGGTTATTTTTTCAGGGGGACGAGGTCTTGCCAGCAGTGAGAATTTTGACATACTTTACCGCCTTGCAGACCTTCTTGGTGGTACTGTGGGCGCTTCACGAGCCGCCGTAGATGCTGGTTTCGCCTCTAATGATATGCAGGTAGGCCAGACCGGAAAAATTGTTGCACCGGATTTGTATGTGGCTGTGGGCGTCTCCGGTGCCATTCAGCACTTAGCGGGCATGAAAGAGTCTAAAGTTATTGTTGCTATCAACAAAGATCAAGACGCACCCATTTTTGAAGTGGCGGACTACGGGCTGGTTGCCGATTTGTTTGACGTACTACCAGAGCTAGAGTCGCTATTAAAGTAAATTGAACGGTTGATTTTCGTTGATGCCTTAGCTCTGATAAAGAATTGCAGTACAATGCAGGCTTACATGCCGCCAACAACGGGCGGGCAGTTGCTGGAGTTGTTATGAGTATTGAGGCATTTGAAAGCATCTCCCTATATGTCGGTATTGGAGGCTTGGTTCTATTCATGGTTTTCATTATTTGGGATCTCGCCAAAAAATCCAACGCAGGTAAGTTCGGTACCGCTATTCTCTTTGTAGTATTAGGCCTTTGCATGCTTGGCTTTGTTATCAAGACGATACTTGTTCAAACGCTCGATTAATCTCGGTTACCAATAAAAAACGCCTTATGCTGCAATTTTTCACCCCCGTTCATAAAGTCCAAAAAGACCGTAAATTAATGCACGACACAGATTCGCGCATTGCGAAATACAGTCGTCGCGGTCTTATCCTTAATTTTCTAGTATTTGCTCTGTGTCTCTATTATGGCAATTTTTTTCAGGCGGAGCAGGGACTAGCCATATTTTTGGTGACAGGCTTACTCCTAGTCACCTTGTTGCGCTGCTATTTTTTATTTCGTTTCGAAGCCCATTATGCACGAGCACCTGGGCGCTGGCGTAACCAGTACTTTCTGGTCTCCTTTTTGGGTGCGTTATGGTGGAGCTTAATACTCGCCAGCTTAACCTGGGTCCTAGGTATGCGGGACGAAACGCTTATCATGTGGCTTTATTCCGTTGTTTTTTACTCAAGCGTAGCCAATGTTTTTGCCCCTTACCGCCGTTTTTTGAGCTACTACCTATTTATCGGCCAGATTCCTGCAGCCGCTACGGCAATTTTAGTCGGGTTTCGCGAAGGCTCTGTTGATGGCTATCTCTACGGCATCATTATGCTGATGTTTTATTACATGCTTAATCATCAGGGGAAGATTACGGAAAAAGCCTATTGGCAAAGGCTCGAGGCTAACTATGCGTTGCGCGAACGCGCAAAAGGCCTAGAAGATGAGAGGCTCGACTCACAGGCCGCCATCAACGTAAAAAACGAGTTTTTAAGCAACCTCGGCCGTGAATTTAGAACATCGCTAAACGATATACTTGGCTCCTTGTCTCTGATCGATAACGACAAACTGCCGGAAGAGCAGCGCGAACTTCTGCGCCTGGCGGTTAAAGCCGGCGAGCGTCAGCTCGACCTGGTAAATAATGTTGCCGACTACGCCAAAATCAGCGAGCATGAGCTCCTACTAGATCAAGTGGTTTTTAACTTGCGCCGCAGCCTTGAAATCATGGTAGAAGACCTGGCCGTTGAAGCCGGTCAGCAAGGCGTTGAAGTACACTATGTATTTGACCCGGACATGCCGGCTCGAGTGCGTGGTGATGCAACCCGAATGTCGCAAATTTTAGGCAACCTACTCGGTCATGTCATTCACTTTTCTGAAATGGGCCAAGTCGTGCTTGAGGCCAGTTATGTGCGCGACACCGAATCAGCAGGGTTACTACAGGTTATTATTCGCGATGAAGGGCGTCGCTACAACAGCCTAGAAGAGGATAAAGGTCTAGCCGCCGATGACGACCTCAACCTGGCGATTTGTAAGGCGTTGGCAGAGTGCATGGGAGGCGGGGTGGTCGTAACCTCTGATTCAAGAGGGCAAGAAATATCCATCGAATTGCGACTGGAAGTATCAGGCAAACAAACCCAGCAACTTATTAGCAATCCAAAGATGCTTGAAAAACGCATCCTGCTAGTGGATGAACCCAAGCAAACCATTATCCCAGTGCGTGCTGAACTTGAGCGCTGGGGAATGCAGGTTGCGCTGACAGAAGCTACCACTGCAAAAGAGCTGTTACTTAGCCAGTCAGAGAGCGATGAGGCATTCGATGTCGTACTCCTACATGGATCGTCTCGGCCAGCAGACACTTTCGGGCTGTCCGCCGCACTCGCGCAAGACCCAAAATTATCGCAATTAAAACAGGTGCTAGCACTTAACCCCAACCAAGATGACTCCGGCTTGCGCCAATCTCATCTTAACAGTTACCCCGATATCCATATAATTTCTCGGCCTGTTGCAAGGCAGGCGCTTTACGATAGCGTTAATGCACTGCTGTTTGATATAGATATTCATAGTAGCAGCATTCCCAAAGCTGGAATGGAAGTTTTTGGCCGCGGTCAGCGGATTTTGCTGGTTGATGATCACAGAGTAAATCAAATGGTTGCGGAGGGTATGCTCAAAAAGCTAGGTTACAGTGTTGTTCTTGCTAGTAACGGGCGTGAAGCGGCTGAACTTTGGCAACAGCAGTCGTTTGCGTTAGTGCTAATGGATTGCCAAATGCCGGAGATGGATGGTTACCAAGCAACGCGTGAGATTCGACGCCTTGAAAGTGAAGCTTCGGACAATGAGCACATACCTATTGTCGCCATGACCGCACATGCAGCCGAGGGTAATCAGGCCCGATGCCTGGGTGCGGGCATGGATGATTACTTAGTAAAACCAGTACGCTTAGGCGAATTACAGCTGCGGTTAAAACGCTGGCTTGGTGTTAGCGAAAGCTAGGAGCCCTAGCTTAGCTATTAAACTGACACCATATAGGGGCGTGATCGGAAGGCTTTTCCATGGCCCGAATGTCGTAACATATACCTGCATTGAAACCATTCTTTAGCAATGACCCTGTCGCTAGGACCATATCGATCCTTAATCCACGCTTAGGCTCGCGTTCAAAACCTTTGCTGCGATAGTCAAACCAAGTGTAGGGTTGTTCGCTGCCACTGGGGAATTTTTCTCTGTAAGTATCTACCAAGCCCCAGTCTAGAAGACGATTCAACCACTCTCGTTCCTCGGGTAAGAAGCTGCACTTTTCTGTGCGCAACCAGCGCTTACGACTGTCCTCGCCGATGCCTATATCAATTTCATGATGGGAAATATTCATATCGCCCATAACAATAATCTTGTCGCTAGCATCATGATGCGCTTCTAGCAGGGCTTGTAGGTCCCTATAAAATGCCTTTTTAGCTGGGAATTTAGTGGCGTGCTGGCGATTTTCACCCTGTGGAAAATAACCATTCATAACTGTAATGTCGTTACCGCAAGGCAACTCAAACGTTCCAGAAATAAATCGCTTTTGGGCATCTTCAGAGTCGGTAATAAAGCCTTTTTGCACAGATTTAAAAGGCGTTTTGGACAGTAAAGCAACGCCGTAGTGGGTTTTTTGACCACAGAATTCAACGTGATACCCAAGTGCTCGTATAGCCTCCATAGGAAAGTCGGGGTCGCTAACTTTTGTCTCTTGCAAGCCGATAAAGTCGGGTTGCTCGGTCTGTATCAGAGCTTCCAGCTGGTGCAGCCGCATACGGACACTATTGACATTAAATGAGACGGCTTTCATGTGAATCCTTAAGACTTTTCAAAAAAAGAGGGGCCTAAGCCCCCCGTATAGGTCACTACATCAGCCGCTTAAAATTTAGCCACTTTAGGCGCTCGATACTTTTTCAAGATATCAATAAAATCGACGAGAATATAACCGGCCTCAGTAAGCAAGGGATCTTTGTCTGGATTAATTTTAGCGTCATCGGCAAGTGTTTTCGGTGTCTCGCCATCCTCGGTAGCGGCGTCTATATCGGCAAATGCCTCATACACACTAAGACCTTTGCTTTTGCGGCGTTTGTTTTCGATACTGAGTTGCTGCAATTCAATATCCTGCTGTTGTTCAAGACGGACTTTCTCGTTCAGCGATATAGTTGTGCGCTTGCGGGCCTGTTCAATTAAGGCCCATTGATCAATAAGAAACGTGTAGTCGGGGTCTTGCGGGGCTCGAAGATTGTGTTGCTTTTGAAGTGCCGGCACCCATTGGCCAATATCAAAATACTGCGAGTGCGGCACAGCGTGAATCTGATCCCAAGGCAGGGCGGTGTCGTAGCTGCTCTCGCCAACATCATCTTTGTCTACCATCGTTGGGAAAACCACGTCGGGGATAACACCTCTATGTTGAGTGCTGTCGCCAGAGATCCGATAGAATTTACTTTCCGTTATTTTTAGCCGACCTTCCTTTAGCGGGGCTAATGATTGCACTGTACCTTTTCCGAAAGACTGATCGCCGATAATGATACCGCGACCATAGTCCTGAATAGCACCGGCGAAAATTTCAGAAGCCGAGGCGCTGAATCGATTAATCAACACCACCAATGGACCTCGATATTGCGCCCGTGCCTTCGAGATATGGTGACGAGAGATCTTCTGGGTAGTTTGTCTTATCTGCACTACAGGGCCAGGATCAACAAACAGATCAGTTAATGTCGTAGCTTCATGTAACGAGCCGCCGCCGTTATTGCGTAGATCAAGCACTATACCGTCAACCTTTTCTTGCTTGAGCTCAGCCAATAACTTCAATACATCACGTGTTGTGCTTTTAAAGTTGGGGTCGCGACGCTGAAAGGCATCAAAATCCATATAGAAAGCTGGGATATCAATCACCCCAAGGCGATAAACCTCTTCGCCATTGGTAAGTTCGAATACCGCTTTTTGTGCGGCCTGGTCTTCCAGCTTAACCTTGCCTCGATTTATTTTAATTACTTCGGTGGTTGCACTGGCAGCCGCTTTTGCCGGTATAACCTCAAGCCTAACCACTGTCTCTTTTGGACCCCGAATAAGCTTAACAACCTCATCGAGACGCCAGCCGACCACATCGACCAACTCGCCGTCTACGCCTTGCCCGACTGATATAATTTTGTCGCTAACTTTTAACTCGCCCTGCTTGTCAGCAGGGCCTTTGGCAACCAGTTTTACAACCTTAGTAAAATCGTCCTCAGACTGTAAAACAGCGCCGATACCCTCAAGTGATAGCGACATATTGATATTGAAATTTTCAAGTGTGCGAGGTGACAAATAGCTGGTGTGGGGGTCGTAGAGCATTGTCAGGGCGTTGATCATCACTTCAAATACATCGGCGCTGTCCTGTTGCTTTAAGCGCTTGAGTTGTTGTTTGTAGCGACGTAGAAGCGTGTCTTTGGCCTCGACAATAGTTTTGTCGGCAAGCTTAAGGCTGAGCAGGCTAGAGGTTAATCGATTGCGCCATAGCTCATCGGCTTGCGCTTTATCTTTTGGTGCATCAGCGTCGCTGCGATCAATGTGGATGACGCCATCGCCATCAAAGATAAATTTAGCGTCTTCGCTTCGCAGTTCATCAATTAGCCACTCTAGCCGAGAATTCATGTGCTGACGGAAGCGATCAAATATAGCAAAGCTAGTATTCAACTTGCCGTTGCGAAGATCGTCATCAAAGTTAAAGCGCTGCTTATTGAATTCCTGTATATCAGAGGCAAAGAAATACACCTTTGCGGGGTCAAGAGTGTCTATATATTGATCCAGATAACGACCAGACAACTTATCGTTAAGAGGTTGGTTGCGATAATGGCGCTCGGCCAAAGTTTTAACGATTTCAATAGTGGTAGTAGATTGATTTTTTGTTGCAGTTAATGGCTCAACGGGTAACGCCAAAGTACTGCTACACAGGAACGCGAAAAGAACAGGGCCGAGCGCGCAAAACCGATAGTTTAATAATCGCATAAACAAAGTCCGTATAATTGCTACCGCAACAAAAGGTAAGCTAACACAGTAATCTGAGTACGTTAGCTAGTGTTAGAACTATAACACAGGGTTTTCAATGCAAAGGTATGAATTCCAGCAGCTATTTAACATAATATACATTATGCGAAACTTTCGATGTTGCAGCGGTTTATGGCGGGGCAGATTGATACCGAAGCAAGATTGCCAGTAAAACTGGAATCAGCCCTAAAAAGTTGAAAAATCAGGCGGTCATAGCTATTTAGCCTAAAGTGTTGTTGTTTTGGGGTTACCTGTTCGCGCTTCCAGAACTTTAGCATTAGCCTTGCCCTTAAGCGCCCCGCAGCTATATTTCTAGGTCTGTAAAAAACACTCGCACATTTAAATGCCCAGGTTTTAGATGCTGCTAAAAACTGATCGGCAAGCTTAGCAGTAGATAAGTTTCAAAATCGCGAGCCGCTACCAATGCTGGCAGCAGGTGGCATGTCTATATTCACCGGATACTTTTAGGTGGGCTATTGGCGCCTGCGCCTCTACTTTAGGTAGACACAGGGCACGACACACTAGCGCTAAAGGTGCGTGCGGCCAGGCCAGCCACACTTTATGGTCGAGCTCGCGACAGCAAGCGTGCGTTACTGTAGATCTGGACGAAGTCACCATTGCCAGCGCCCGCCCCTTAACTTCCAGTAGTAGACACTACTGGAAGTTAAGGGGCGGGCGGGGTATCGTATATATTACCTACTTACAAATAAGGC
>CAWVSV010000012.1:0-36155 GCA_963933095.1 uncultured Cellvibrionales bacterium | reverse complement strand
GGCGCCTGACGGGTACTAGTTTACCTACTGTTTAAAAATCTTCGTCCCTGATGATGGTTAAACACGGCCGCTAAATGCTGGCGCAGAGGTGTGACTCTGCTGGTATTTAACCGCCTCCCGCCGGTTTCGCCGGCGCGGCAAGTGCCTGTGCCGTGATCGCGGTGCCTGTTCTGACTGGAAATGCAGTAGGCTTTTCGGGAAAAAGCCCTGCGCTGTGCTGTGATCGCGGTGTCTACCTTGAATGGAAATCAGTAAAATTTTCGGGAAAAAGCCCTGCCTTGTTATGGTTTTGTTCGGTATTGCCGCGTTTAATAGAGCGTTGTTGGGCATTGGGTGGTGCGCTTGGGCCGCCTAAAAAATGTACTTGTGGGCCTTGAGCGTGTATTATCCGCGACCAAATTTTGACTGTCTTTGACAGTGCTGTAAATTGCCAGTTGCTAGAGAGTTGTATGCAGGTTTTTCATCATATTCAGTCTATCCGCGAGGCTTTGGGCGTTGACCGTTTGGCGGGCAAGCGCATTGGTTTTGTGCCGACTATGGGTAACTTACACAGCGCTCATATAGAATTGGTGAAAATTGCCCAGCAGAGCTGCGATATTGTGGTGTGCTCGATTTTTGTTAATCCACTGCAATTTGGCCTCAATGAAGATTGGGATAAGTACCCTCGCACCTTTGATGCCGACACTAACAAGTTGCGCGACGTGGGCTGCGACTATGTGTTTTATCCCAGCGAGCAAGAGATTTACCCCAACGGTATGGCCGAGCAGACCCGAGTGGTGGTGCCGACCATGACCGATGTGCTGTGCGGTGCTTCACGGCCTGGGCACTTCGAGGGTGTGACTACGGTTGTCTCTAAGCTGTTTAATATTGTGCAGCCGGATGAGGCGGTGTTTGGCCTTAAAGACTTTCAGCAGCTGGCGGTGATTCGTCGCATGGTGGAAGACTTGTGTATGCCGGTGGATATTATTGCCGGGCCGATTTTTCGAGCCGAAGATGGCTTGGCGCTGAGTTCGCGCAATAGTTTTATTACTGCTGCTGAACGCCCGCAGGTAACGGTATTGAAGCAAAGCTTGCAGCAGGCGTTAGCGCAGATAGAGGCGGGGCGTCGGGACTTTGCGGAGCTAGAGCTTGAAGCGGTGGCGACTATTGAGCAGGCGGGTTTTAAGGTGGATTACGTTAATATTTGCAATAGCCGCACTTTAACGCCGGCGGCGGATGACGATACAGAAATTACGGCATTAGGGGCGATGTACACAGAAAGTGCGCGCTTGATTGATAATATATCGCTTGAGCTAATATAAGCCCAAGCGAGAAAGATCAGATACAAAAGAAGGTGTTATATGAATTCGACCATGTTGAAAGGCAAGTTACATATGGCCTGCGTAACCCAGGCTGAGCTTTGGTATGACGGCTCCTGTGCTATCGACGAAGACCTGGTGAAGCTGGCCGGTTTGCGTGAGTTTGAACAGATCGACATCTACAATGTTAATAATGGTGAGCGCTTTACCACCTATATTATTTTGGCCGCAGCCGGCTCTGGTACTATTTCTATGAACGGTGCCGCTGCGCGTAAGGTGCAGGTTGGCGACCGTGTGATTATTGGAACTTATGCGCAGTACACAGAAGCCGAGCTGATTAACTACAAGCCAAAGCTCGTCTATTTAAACGAAGATAATACCGTTGAGCGCAGCGCCAATACTATTCCGGTGCAGGTCGCTTAAGCACAGTCGGTTGAGCTGGCGGGTGATTATCGGCAGCTTTTAAGCGGCGTCAGTAGTGACGGCAGCAATGTTGAAATTGGCGCCAATATCTCCTTATAGCGGGTCGCTTAAATCATCATTTGCTAGGGTTTCTCGATTTAACTCAGTAAATTGGGTGAATTTACCTCAACCGCTCATTTAATGGGCGGTTTTTGTTTGTCTAGGCCCTAGCTTTTCGGCTAATATCAGCCGCCTGTTTTGTTCATGGGGTTTTATTGGTTTTGGATCCATGTAACGGTGCTTGAAAGAGTGGCCAAACAGCAACAAATTTAGAATTCAGTGGTTGTGAATTCGATATGAAGTGGGCGGCGAATATGGCTAGCTTCATATAGACAGATTTAATACTCATAATTTGCAGGATGTAATCTCTATGTCAGAAGTCCACACTTATCCGGTTCCCGAAGAATTTGCGGCTAATGCCCACATTACTTTGGAAAAGTATCAAGAAATGTACCAGCGCTCTATTGAGCAGCCAGAACAGTTCTGGGCTGAACAAGCGAAAGAATTTCTGAACTGGGATAAAGAGTGGAGTACGGTACGAGAGTTCGACTTTAGCAAGGGTGATGTTAAGTGGTTTGACGGTGGCAAGCTCAACGTCAGCGTTAATTGCATCGATCGTCACTTGGAAACCCGAGGCGAGCAGACGGCGATTATCTGGGAATCTGACGACCCTGCGATTGATCTGAGCATTACCTACAACGACCTATACGATAAAGTTTGTCGTTTGGCTAACGTGCTTAAAGAGCGCGGCGTTAAAAAGGGCGAGCGTGTTTGTATCTACATGCCAATGATCCCTGAAGCGTCTTACGCTATGCTGGCCTGTGCCCGCATCGGTGCTATCCACTCGATCGTATTTGGTGGCTTCTCTCCGGAAGCGCTGAAAGACCGTATTAATAACTCTGACTGTAAAGTGGTGATCACCGCCGATGAAGGTGTTCGTGGTGGCCGTCACGTGCCGCTTAAAGCCAACGCCGATAAGGCACTGGCTAATTGCCCCGGTGTTCATACTTGTTTAGTGGTGAAGCGCACTGGTGGTGATATCGCCTGGACCGAAGGTCGCGACGTTTGGTATGAAGCCGCTACCGCTGCCGCCGCTGGCGACTGTGAGCCGGAGATGATGGACTCAGAAGATCCGTTGTTCATCCTTTACACCTCGGGTTCTACTGGCCAGCCTAAGGGTGTGCTGCACACCACCGGCGGCTACTTGCTGCAGGCGGCAATGACCCATAAGTACGTTTTCGATTACCAAGAAGGCGATGTTTACTGGTGTACCGCTGACGTAGGTTGGGTGACTGGCCATAGCTACATCGTTTACGGCCCACTGGCTAACGGCGCCACCACCTTAATGTTTGAAGGTGTGCCGACTTACCCATCCCCATCACGCTGCTGGGATATCGTCGACAAGCACCAAGTGAATAGTTTCTACACGGCTCCAACCGCTATTCGCGCGTTGATGGCATCGGGTAATGGCCCAGTAGAGGGCACTTCACGCGCCAGTTTGCGCGTACTGGGTACTGTAGGCGAGCCAATTAACCCAGAAGCTTGGGAGTGGTACTACAAGGTTATCGGTAACGAGAAATGCCCAATTGTTGATACTTGGTGGCAGACCGAGACTGGCGCGCACATGCTGACGCCGCTGCCAGGTGCTACTGCATTGAAGCCGGGCTCTGCGACTGTACCTTTCTTTGGTGTAGAACCGGTTATTCTCGATGCCGAAGGCAATGAGATGGAAGGCGCTTGTTCTGGCTCGCTGGCTATTAAATCGAGCTGGCCTTCACAGATTCGCAGTGTCTACGGCGATCATCAGCGCTGCATCGACACCTACTACACTACCTATCCAGGTTATTACTTCACCGGCGACGGAGCGCGTCGCGACTCAGACGGCTACTATTGGATTACCGGTCGCGTCGATGATGTATTGAACGTATCGGGTCACCGCATGGGTACCGCCGAAGTTGAATCTGCTTTGACATTGCATCCAAAAGTGGCTGAAGCGGCTGTGGTTGGTTACCCGCACGACATTAAAGGTCAGGGCATCTATGCCTACATAACGTTGATGAATGGTGAAGAGCCAAGCGATGAGTTGAAGAAAGAGCTGGTTAAAATGTGCGTTAAGGAAATTGGCCCAATCGCCAAGCCTGACATTATTCAGTGGGCCCCAGGCCTGCCGAAGACCCGCTCGGGCAAGATCATGCGCCGCATTTTGCGCAAAGTTGCCGCCAACGAAGTGGGTGAGCTGGGTGATACGTCTACCCTGGCCGATCCTTCGGTGGTTGATGACTTGATTGAGAATCGCGCCAATAAGTAATTGTTGTTTGGTTGTTGATTTGAAAAAGGGCCGCTTATGCGGCCCTTTTTTTTTGTGAAAGAAGGTAAGTGTTGGCGTGGTCTTTTCTTTCGTTGGTGCGAGATGCGTTGCTATGAAAAGGTTTTGGACATGCATAGTGTCGTTTTTAACTCGGGGGCAATAAATATTAGCTATAACAAGCCTAGGCTTAATCGTGTTGGTATTAATTTCTCCACCTATAACGCCCCCAATGATTTGGTTCCTCAGCTCACAGGTATGAATGCGGTGACGTTGCTGGTTAAGGGGAGTCGAGCACGGAAAGTTGGTCTGGAGAAAATAAGGCGCTCAATTAGAGACCGTAAGGATATATTAGAGGGAACAACTACCGAGAGTAGCCATACGTTGCCTTATCAATGGGAATACCCTGGGTTAAAACTTCTCGAGAAACCGTTTGGGCGAGTTGATGTAACGGTAACTATTTTTCAACGGTCAGAAGGAGCAAATCTATTTTCATATGATCAGCTAATGACAGCGATTACTGATGTGTATCAGGGAAGGTATAAGGCCTTTAATGATGACGCTCGAAAGAATGCTGTGACCTCAGGCCATATTCCGACTGAGTTATATTATTATTATCCCGAAGATGAGAGCTGGTTTCACGCGAAAGACATTAATGATAATTAGTGGCTGAATTTCAATTTGGTAGGTAAAGAAACCCACAATGTATACGCACTGCCGATATCTGATAGACACTTTTTAATGTTGGATTATCATTTTGACCACTCACCTAAGCGAGGAGAGTCGGAGTTAAGGAAGCTGGGTGGGGCTGCAGCGGATGTAGAGGCGATTGTTAATACTATGGCGTTGTCATATGCAAAGGTTGCTGAAGGCGTGAAAACTATTGGGAATTAATGGTTTCAGCTTATATGAGGCGCTCAGCCCTGAATACCAGCTAGCTAGCTGGGTAGGGTGGGCATCGCCCACCAAAGGAGTGAACGGATGGGTTGCTACTGCGGTGGGCACTGCCCACCCTACGAAGCTTGGTCGCTTAGAGCCTGAGGTTTCTTGTCTTTGATTTATGATTGGATTGGTCGCTATGGCGGCCATTTTTTTGTCTGTAATCCTATCTGGATCGGGTGGGTGTTGCCCGCCTCGCCTGGCTATATACCATTGCTATATACGCACTGGGCTATATACTTATTGTATATACATCAAAAGGTGGCTGATATGTCAGTAGGCACAGTATTTGTGAATAACAGGACCCAGGCCGTGAGATTGCCTGCGGAGACTCGATTCCCTGAAACGGTGAAGAAGGTCGTGGTCCGTGTTGTCGGTAAGGAGCGTATTTTGACACCGGCGGATCAACTGTGGGATAGCTTCTTTATGGCGGAAGAGGGGGTGTCTGACGATTTTCTCACTGAGCGCGCATCGCAACAGCAGCAGGCGCGGGAGGCGCTTTAATGCTCAAGTATATGCTTGATACTAATATCATTATTTATGTGATTAAGCGGCGCCCTATATCGGTTCTTGAGGTGTTTAACCGCCACGCTGGGCAGATGTGTATGAGTTCAATTACTCTAGCTGAGTTACTGCACGGGGCGGAGAAAAGTGAGCGGGTGGAGCATAATTTAAAGGTGATTGCCGATCTGACTTCTCGCCTTGAGGTGCTGGATTACGATTCGCAGGCAGCAGCGCACTATGGTGATATAAGAGCTGATCTGGAGCGAAAAGGGCAAACCATTGGTGTGAATGACCTGCACATTGCTGGTCATGGCCGCGCGAAGGGCATGATTTTGGTCACCAATAATGAAAGAGAATTTAATCGGGTCGCCGGGCTTCGAGTTGAAAATTGGATTTTAACAAATTGAGACTTTATCCATTTGAGTGATGTAAATGTTTAGATTTATGTTTTCGAGAGTTTAGTAATCCAATGAAAATAATTTTCCCCGCAATTTTTTGTCTGGCCTCGATCTTAATCACTCTCAATACCAGCGCTGCTCTTTACAAGTGGGTGGACGAAAAGGGCCTGACTCACTACTCGGATAAAGCCCCCAAGCAAGATGAATTCGAAGACATCGAAGTCAAAATCCTCAGTGGCGGCAACCGCTATTCAGGTTCAGTTAATCAGTTTCAAGGTGAGCTGGTGGCGGACTTTGTCGGCTCGATTGATGTTGGCAACCCTGAGAAAACCGAACTCTACTTTGTCAGTTTTGCCGGTGACGCCAAGCAAGACGTGTTTATGCAGGAGGCGCTGTATACCCAGCGTCTGTTTGATCGGCAGTACGATACCGCTGGGCGTTCGGTGGCGTTGGTTAATAATAAAACAACTACCGCTAGCAACCTTGTGGCCAGCAATGAAAATTTGGAGCGTGCGTTAAAGGTTATCGGTAAAAAAATGGATCGCGAGGATGTGCTCTATTTGTATTTAACCTCTCATGGCTCGCGCGATCATCAGTTGTCGATCGATTTTCCGCCGCACACGGTGACAGATTTTGGTGCTGTTGAAGTTCGGCGCATGCTGGATGAGGCGGATATAAAATGGCGAGTGATAGTGGTGTCGGCTTGCTTTGCGGGTGGCTTTATTGAGCCGCTAAAATCGCCCTATACGGTGATAGCTACCGCCGCTGATGCCACACACTCATCTTTTGGTTGCTCTGATGATCGTGACTTTACCTATTATGGCGAGGCGATATTTGCCCGGCAAATGGCGCGTGGTACGGGCATTATGCCGTCGCTGCAGGGGGCAAAGGATATTGTCGCGGAGATGGAAAAGGCAACCGGTTACCCCGCCTCTAACCCGCAGCTATGGCAGGGTTTGGCGACCGCCGAAAAAATGACTGAGTTGCTAAGATGACTGCGTTTGAGTGTCGCCTAAACGCCGCCCACCTTAGTATAATAACGCTATGACAGATGATAATGACGATTTCTTAAATGACGACTTTTTAGAGGCTATGGGCGATGTTAAGCCTTTGATGCCGGACGCGCGCGCGCCACGCCCCCATCATGTCGATAATAGCCCTGGTGTCGAACATCGGCGTCTAGCTGCCGCTGCGGTCAACTTGCAGGACAATAATATTTTGTCTGGTGGTGGCAATGGCGCCGCGATTGACGGCGTTGAGCAGGTGCAGCCCCAGGCTGAGCTGCAGTTTCGTCGCAATGGTATTCAAGATTCGGTGTATCGAAAATTGCGCTCGGGTAAATATACCATCGAGGCGCGGTTGGATTTACACCACAGTACGGTCGATCAGGCGCGAGGTTTGGTTTATCAATTTGTACGCGATTGCCGTGAGCACGATATACGCTGCGCCTTGATCACTCACGGGAAGGGCGAGGGGCGTGACATTCCGGCGTTGCTGAAAAGTTGTGTAGCGCACTGGCTGCCACAGATGGATGAGGTGCTGGCCATTCACTCTGCAAGGCAGCAGCACGGCGGTAGCGGTGCAACTTATGTGCTGCTGCGAAAGAGTAAGAAGAGCGCCGAAGACTTTCTCTGAACGCTAAGATTACTAGCCACTAGTCAAATTCTTCGCCCCATCCAATAGTGCTGTCGCCAGTAGGGATTTTTCAAACTGGACAGTGTGACGCCGTTGGAACTGGAGGCGTGGATAAACTGTTGCTGACCGATATAAATGCCCGCATGCCGCTGTTTTTCGGCAGTTTTAAAAAAGACTAAATCTCCGGGCTGTAATTGCTTTTTAGATACAGATTGCCCCATGCGGCTCTGTGCGGCGCCAGTGCGTGGCAGAGTGATGCCCAGCTGGTTGCGAAAGGTAAGATAGACAAAGCCCGAGCAGTCGATGCCATGTTTACTGAGACCGCCGTATTGATAGGGTGTGCCCTGCCAGTCGCTGTAGTGATGTCGCAGCTGTTGCTGCAGTTGTTGATAATTATGCTGCGGTGTATCGGCAAAGGCTTGCAGCTGGCTGACGTTAGGCTGCTGGGCGCAGCCTTGCAAAATAATCAGCGCGAGGGAAAAGAGTAAATATTGCATGAATTACCGCCAGTAGGACTCGGAGGCTTTTTATCCTCCTCCTGCGCGATGGCGATGTCTGTGAGCAGGCTCACAGAGCGATATTTTTTACTCGATTAGCTATTCTTTAAAAGCGACGCACCTTGAACTTGCGGCCTTTAATTTTGCCATTTTGTAGGTGTTTGAGTGCGGCTTTGGCGCTCTGGCGGTGAACGGATAAGTAGGCATGAAAATCACCGATATCGATTTTGCCAATATCGGCACCCGGCAGACCGGCGTCCTTGGTTAGGGCACCGAGAATATCTCCTGGGCGCACCTTGTCTTTGCGGCCGCCATCGATACTGAGGCAGATCATATCGGGCTGATAGCCGGTCTTGGCTTCGCTAGATTGGGTTGGCAGGTTAGACCAACTGAACTCTATATCGAGGTAGTCTTCGATAGCGTTGGCGCGCGGCATCTCTGCCGGTGTACAGAGATTCAAGGCCAGACCTTTGTTGCCGGCGCGGCCGGTGCGACCAATGCGATGTACATGCACTTCTGGGTCGCGAGTCAGCTCGTAGTTCACTACGCACTCTAGGTTTTTGATGTCTAAGCCGCGGGCGGCTACATCGGTGGCCACCAAGATGCTGGTGCTGCCGTTGGAAAAGCGAATCAGTACCTGATCGCGAGCTCTTTGTTCTAAGTCACCGTGCAGGGCTAGTGCCGAGAAGCCGCGATTGTAGAGGTTGTCGGCCAACTGCTGACAGTCGCGCTTGGTAGTGCAGAAGATCACCACCGACTTGGGCTGGTGGTGTGACAACAACTGCACCAGTGCCTGTTCGCGCTCGTTCTTGTCGACTTCATAGCAGCGCTGCTGGATCTGGCTGTTGTCGTGTACCGCCTCTACGGTGATTTCTACCGGCTTATAGAGAACGCGACTGCAGATATCCTCAATACTCTCTGGGTAAGTCGCAGAAAATAGCAGTGTTTGGCGATGGCTTGGCATCATCTCGAGAATGTCATCAAGGGTGTCTTGAAAACCCATGTCGAGCATGCGGTCGGCTTCATCTAAAACAAAAGTCGTGAGGTTGTCGAGGTTCAATGTGCCTTTGCGCAGGTGCTCATGCACGCGGCCAGGTGTACCTACGACTATGTGTGCACCATGCTCTAGCGAGCCGATTTGCGGGCCAAAGGGCATACCGCCACAGAGAGTGAGAATCTTAATATTATGAATGCCTCGGCCTAAGCGTCGCAGCTCTTTACTGACCTGATCGGCCAGCTCGCGAGTAGGGCAAAGCACCAGTGATTGCACTCGAAACTTTTCTACCTTGAGCTTGCTTAGTAGCCCCAAACCAAAGGCGGCCGTTTTGCCGCTGCCGGTCTTGGCTTTGGCCAATACGTCTTTACCGGCCAGTACTGCGGGCAAGCTTTGAGCCTGAATGGGGGTCATCTCGCTGTAGCCGAGATCGCTCAGGGTTTTAATCAGTGCGGGTTTTAATGCCAAGCTGCTAAAGGCGTTGGCTAGTTTATCTGTGGACTGGGATTTTGGGGAGTGGCTCAAAGGAATCTCGGCTGCTAGTGAACAATGGCGTAATCATACCAGCCAGCTCGGTTTGGCGCGAAGCTATGGCAATTTAAAAACAAAAAAGCCCCCGCAACTTTCGCTGCGGAGGCTTTTGAATAGCGTAAAACTGAATTACTTCAGTACTAGCCACAGCGCGTACGCTATACCCGGAATGAAGCCAAGGAAGCAAAGTACAAGAGTGATAATAGTCTGCACAACATCCTTAGTTTTAAGAAAGGCGGCCAAGGGTGGCAAGAAAATGGCCAGAATGATTAATAGAACTTTATTATCCATGAAACTAACTCCTAAAATATGTATCAGAATCTTAGCAGTAGACGCTGGCTGCCGCTACTTTGGATTCGTTGCTGCGCCCAATACTGGTGCAAATATATTGGCCTGCCGCGATTAATTTTTTCAGGTCGACACCATGCTCAATACCTAAGCCATTGAGCATGTAGATAAGGTCTTCTGTTGCGACATTGCCCGATGCACCCTTGGCGTAGGGGCAGCCGCCCAAACCCGCGACGGAACTGTCAACTACGCTGACACCCAACTGCAGCGCGGCAAAAATATTGGCCAGCGCTTGGCCACGAGTGTCGTGCATATGCACAGCAATTTTGTCGATGGCGACTGCGCTGGCGACTGTTTCTACCAAGTGTGCGGTTTGTAATGGTGTAGCAACACCGGTGGTATCGCCGAGAGACACTTCATAGCACCCCATGTCGATTAACTGTTGCGACAACGTTTGCACGACTTTGGGGTCGACATCCCCTTGATAGGGACAGCCGGCTACACAGGAGACATAGCCGCGCACAGGCATATTGGCGCTGCTGGCTGCGCGCATAATCTCTGCAAAACGCGCCAGGCTGGCGTCAATCGAGCAGTTAAGATTTTTTTGGCTAAAAGCCTCCGAGGCGGCTGCAAATATTGCCACCTCTGAAACTTGGGCTGAAACCGCGCGCTCGAAGCCCTGAATGTTGGGGGTGAGGGCGGCATAGCGGAGGCCTGCTGCTCGTTTAATACGAGCAAAAACGGCGTCACTGTCGGCCATTTGCGGCACCCATTTAGGGTTGACGAAACTGCCGGCCTCAATGGTTGTTAACCCTGTCGCTGACAGCTGGTTAATAAAGTTTACTTTGGTTTTGGTATCGATAACGGATGTTTCATTTTGCAAACCGTCTCTAGGACCTACTTCAACAATGCGGACTGATTTGGGCAGAGCCATAAACATTACCTGTGATTATTTAAAAACTTAGCCGGTCGTTATTGGGCGTTTTTTTTACCATACTGTAGGCGCGCACGGCTATGGCCTGTTGTTAACAACAGGCGCTGGTTGGGCATATCAAGCCTGTGTCGTTGTCGGGACCTATATTTAAATCTCGCATCCTCTCGACTTTTATAATGGCAGAATATTTTGTCGCTTGCTCTGCTGTTGTTTTGTGCCGCAATTCCTAGCCAATATTTAACTCATGGCCAGTAATTTTTTTGTCCGCGCGCTTTATCTAAGCTATTGATGCATTGCGGTTCAAATAGTGATAAATCTGCGCTTAGCACGCATGCATAAGCTCATTTTAGCGGGCTATATAAATTAGCTTTATATGATTATTTTTCTATGTGGGTAAGTACTAAGATATTTATCATATAGGTGTAATAAATATGCCTTGCTAGGTTCTTGCTAAACTTAGTGAAAAATCAGCTTCAACAGAGTGGCTGAGTTAATGCTCGATAGATCTATCCATCACCTAGCATTAATGGGATGAGTGCTAATGGAACTGGACAATGCTATGGGAGGGGTGTCGTAAAATAATAGCGTCAGCGAGTATTATTGGGATAGAACCTGATTAGCTTTCGCTTAACCGCTGTAGTTGTCGCTGCTGCTTTGCAAGCATCTCGCTCCATGGTGCCTCTAACTGCACCAGTTCAGAGTTTTCAAATTGGCCGCGTCTACTTATATCACCGCTAAGTAATTGCTCATCTAGGCTCAGTGTTGAGCTGGGTTGCGGCCTTTTTAGTTGCTCACTTAAACTTTGGTTGTCGCTTTGAATGTGCGCGCTTAAACCGAGTTCAAAGTCGCCGTCGAGGCTCAGCGATTGCAATAATTTTGCTCCGCACAGTGCGTTAAAGGTGGCATCGTCCTGGCTGCTGGCACTAAATCGCAGTATTAACTCGTCTCTGGCGGCAAAAATGAGCTCGCCATTGTAGAGGCTGCATACTCCGTGCACTTGACGCTCGAACTGTGCCAAAAGTTGTTTGTAATGCTTGCCAGTAAGTTGCTGCTTTAGCCTTGCCAACTGAGCAATGTGGAGGCGCAGGCGCACTGGGTAAAGGTCGTTAAAGTTCTCATCGATGTAGGCACTTTGGTGCGTAGGGCTGGGCGACTCGGCCGCGTTGGCGTCATTACTTTGAGCGGTAAAGATTGGCAGCGATTTTGCCTCGCCTGCGCTACTAAATACATTGCGCTGCAATAGCCACAGCGTTAAACCGAGTGCTAATAGGGGCAGTAGAAGCAGTTTTGTAAATAGAACCGCATCGGTTTGAGGGGGCAGAGCCAAAATAATGGTGACATAACCCGCTACGCTATCGTGCAAAGTAATGGGGGCGTTGTAGCTGCTGAGTATTTGCTCTGCGTCGAGTCTGCGGCGAGTGTCTGGGTTGTGGCCGCCCTGCACGACTAGGTTATTTTCGACATCATGTATGGTGGCGCCTATAACTGCTGGGTTCTTGGATATATCTTGAAGAATAATCTGTAGGCTTAGCCGGTCGTGATCCAGCGTGGCCTCTTGCGCCTGATAGGCAACAACATTGGCCAACGCTTGCCCGTAATCGTGGCCATAGGTCTGGCGCTGTTGCTCAAGGAAGCTGTGCACCCAAAAGACAGATAGGCTGACGCTGATAAGCAGTCCAGCACTAACAATGGCGGCGCTGCGAATAAAAGCGGGCGATAACTTGGCGAGGAGGAGACTTGCGGCCTTCATGCGATCCTTGCGTGTAGCGACTATATGTGAGGGTAAGGCTGGCATTCTAGCCAATTTGTCGTGCAAAGACTATTTGCGTGGCGAAGACGCTATAATAAACTCGATTAATGATGCTCGCTTATTTTTATCGCGAGTTTTAAGAACATGAAGTGAGAACCAAGTGAAAGAATTGCTGCTGATTAATATTGCGGGTGACGACAAGCCCGGTGTTACTACTGCCATTACCTCGATTCTGTCGAACTGCAATGCCAATATCCTCGATATTGGTCAGGCGGTGATTCACGACACTTTGAGTTTGGGCATCTTGGTGGAGATCCCGCAGAATTTTGACTCCTCTCCGGTTTTGAAAGATATTCTCTTTCGTATTCATGAGTTGGGTTTGCAGGTGCGTTTTCAGCCAGTGACTGAAGAGCGTTACGCCCAATGGGTGGCGCAACAAGGCAAGACGCGTCATATAGTGACGTTGTTGGCGCGCAAGGTCACCGCTTCGCAGATCTCGGAGTTAACGGCGGTAGCGGCCGAGCACGGCTTGAATATTGATGATATTACACGCCTGTCCGGTCGTGTTAGCCTCGATGAAATTGAAGAGCAAGATAAGGCCTGTGTTGAGTTCTCGGCCCGTGGCAATCCGGCTGATACATCGGCTTTGCGCGCCGCTTTTATGGAATTGGGCGCGCGCCTAGATGCCGACATTGCGTTTCAGGAAGACAATGTTTTCCGCCGCAACCGTCGTTTAGTATGCTTTGATATGGACTCAACTCTGATTGAGCATGAAGTGATCGACGAGCTTGCTGCCGCCGCCGGTGTCGGCGAGCAAGTGGCTGCTATTACCGAAGCCGCGATGCGCGGCGAGATTGATTTCACCGACAGCTTTGAGCAACGTATGGCACTGCTGAAGGGCTTAGATGAGAGTGTGCTGGCCGAGATCGCCGCTAGTCTGAAAATTACCGAGGGCGCCGCGCATCTGATTTCGACTTTGCGCAAGCTGGGCTACAAGACTGCGATACTGTCTGGTGGTTTTAATTATTTTGGCAACTACTTAAAAGACAAGCTAGGCATAGATTATGTCTATGCCAACGAATTGGAAATAGTCGACGGCAAGGTGACCGGTAAGGTGACTGGTACTGTTGTTGATGGTGCGCGCAAGGCCGAACTGCTGAAACAGCTAGCCGTGAAAGAGGGTATTTCGCTGGAGCAGGTAATCGCCGTTGGCGATGGTGCCAACGACCTGCCGATGCTGTCGATTGCGGGCCTAGGCATTGCCTTTAGGGCCAAGCCTTTAGTAAAAGCCTCGGCTAAACAGTCGATTTCAAATTTGGGCTTGGATGCAATTTTGTATTTATTGGGTTTTCGAGATCGTGACGCGGTCTAAAGCTTGAATCTATAGATGTCGAAAAAGCCGCGCTAGTTGCGGCTTTTTTATGCCCGCAACGTGGGGAAGCAAAGCACTTGATCGAGTCGTTGCAATTGCTGTTGCAGCATCAATAATCGGTCCACACCCAACGCCACTCCGGCACAGTCGGGTAGGCCGCTAGCTAGAGCCTCGACTAGGCGCTGGTCCGCAGCCACCATCGGCAGGCCGAGTTGTTGGCGTTTGGTGATATCTGCCGCAAAGCGCCGCGCCTGTTCTGCGCTGTCGGTGAGTTCCCAGTAGCCGTTACATAACTCTATGCCGTTATAAAAACCCTCGAAACGTTTTGCGATTGTCTCGCCACTGTCGTCTATTGCCGTTCTCGCCAGCGCCGCTTGCGAGGCGGGATAGTCGTAGATAAAGACCAGACTGTCGGGATGGTCTGCGGCTAATTTCGGCTCCAACACATGGCTTAGTAGCAGGTCGAGCCAGGTATCTGGATTGGCGTCCTCCATCTCAATGGCCATATTGGCTAGAGTGATCTGTTTCAGTTCACAGGCCTCAGCCGTGTGTGGGTCGATGTTGAGATAGTGCTGAAATAGTTGCCGGTAACTGAGTTTGATAATGGCTTGTAGCGGCAATATAGCGCCGATAAATTCGCCGACCTCCGCCATTAAATGGCCGTCATCGAAGTTCAGCCGATACCACTCCAACATGGTGAATTCAGGATTGTGACGGCCACCGCTCTCGCCATTGCGAAAGGCTTTGCCGAGCGAATATATGCAGCCCATCTCGGCGGCAAAAGGCGAAGCCAGCAACCGTTTCATGCCGAATTCTGGCGAGGTCTGCAAGTAGTGCTCAACCGCACTATCTGCAGAGCCACAATCTACCCGAATAGAATCAATAAACGGATCGGTCACCGTACAGCGCCCCATCAATGGCACCTCCACCTCCATCACCCCGCGCTCAGCGAAGAATTGACGAATATCGGTATTGAGCGCCGCGCGAGCTTTCAGCGCGGCTAAGTCGGCGGTGGCTTTCCAGTCACTTATCACTTGTATATCTCTCTTACAAAAACGCCGGCACAGGGCCGGCATTTAAATAGAATAGTAAGCGTCATATTTGCGCTGTGGTTAGGAAGCATTGCGCGCAGGGAAAGAGTGTACATAAAGTACATGACTGACCGGTCGCTTTTTTGCATCCCTGCAATCGCGACATACCGTTCATCCTGAACATAAGCACTGCACCGACGCGACCGCCAAGGATGGCGGAAGTGCAGGTTTTGCAGGAGCAAAAACCTGCCCGCCACGGCGTAAATAGGGCGTTTACTATTTGGCGCGGCCGATGTATTCGCCGGTGCGGGTATCTATTTTGACTTTGTCGCCGATATTCATAAACAACGGTACTTTAACTTCGGCGCCGGAGGTTAAAATAGCCGGCTTGGTAGCACCCTGGGCAGTATCGCCTTTGAGGCCGGGGTCTGTTTCAGCAACCACTAGCTCGACGTGATTTGCTGGGGTGACAATGAGCGGCGCGCCATTGAATAGAGTGACGGTGACAATGTCTTGCTCCTTTACCCACTTGTGGGTATCGCCCATGGCTTTGGCATCGGCTTGGTATTGCTCGAATGTTTCTGGGTCCATAAAATGCCAGAACTCCCCATCGGTATAGAGATACTCGTAGTCGAAATCTAGCACGTCGGCGGCCTCTAAAGACTCGCCAGATTTAAACGTACGTTCCCAAACGCGGCCGGTGGCCAAGTTGCGCATCTTTACGCGGTTAAAGGCTTGGCCTTTGCCGGGCTTAACAAATTCGTTTTCCAAAATGGCGCAAGGATCGCCGTCGAGCATTACTTTCATGCCTGAACGGAATTCGCTGGTATTGAATGTAGCCATAATTTTTACCGTCTTCCCACGAGTATTTTGTTCACACAGACCGTCGTTTGTCACGGTTTGTACACTATAAATTATCGGCCACTATACAGTAGTCTTATCTCGAGTTTAACAGCCCCTATTGTCTGTTGGCTTAGTCAACATTACTTGTCTGTATCACCCGCGGCTATTGATCCGTAAAATAGCGCTGCGGCGGTCTTAGCGGAAGCTTAGCTGGCGATTTAATCCTTGATGAAAGAGTGTGTGCGGTGTCAAAAATATCAATAAACTTGAATGCAAGTGTCGGCGGTCAGCAGCCCAACGAAATCGATTGTGTTGAAGCGCCTTCTTGGCAGGAGCAATTGGTCGATTTAATCCGCGATCCAGCGGAATTGATCGAGTTGCTGGGGCTATCAGCACAACAGCTGCCGCAGACAATCGCTGCCGCGAAAGGTTTTCCGCTGCGAGTGCCCAGAGCTTATGCCAAGCGTATTCAATACGGTGATATAAACGATCCGCTGTTGCGCCAAGTATTGCCTCTGGGGGATGAGCTTCTCGCCGTGCCAGGCTACAGTGCTGATCCACTCGGTGAGGCCAATAGCAACCAGTTGTCGGGTTTAATTCACAAATATAAGGGCCGAGTGCTGCTGCTGGTGTCGACTAGTTGTGCAATTAACTGCCGCTATTGCTTCCGTCGTGAATTTCCCTATGGCGACAATAAACCCAGCCGCGAACACTGGCGGCGAGTGTTTGATTATATTGCCGCCGATGACTCTATTAACGAAGTTATCCTTTCTGGTGGCGACCCGCTAACGGCCCCAGATAGTCAGCTGGCGTGGCTGGTCGGGCAAGTTGAAAGCATTGCCCATATTCGCCGCCTGCGTGTTCACACTCGGCTGCCGGTGGTAGTGCCGAGTCGTATTGATGATGCTTGTCTGAGATGGCTGACAGGGCATCGTTTGCAAACGGTTATGGTGATTCATAGTAACCATGCCAATGAAATCGACGGCGAGGTGCGCGCGGCTTTAGCGCGGCTGCAGGCCGCCGGTGTTACATTGCTCAATCAAACCGTATTGCTGCGCGGTGTCAATGATTCGGTGGCGGCATTAAAGACTTTGAGTGAGGTGCTGTTTGCCTCTGGGGTGTTGCCGTATTACTTACATCTGTTGGATCGAGTCAATGGTGCCGCCCATTTTGATGTGCCTGAAAGCGAGGCTAAAGTATTGTATCAGGCCCTGTTGGCCGAACTGCCTGGATTTCTACTGCCTAAATTGGTGCGCGAAATAGCCGGCGAAACCTCTAAAACCCCTATTTTTTAATCCAATTTGGTTGCCCGAGCTAGGCCTATTGCAATTATTTATTGTTGTGTCGGGCTGTTTGTGCAGCTCCGGCTATACTCAGGATCAAGTGTTTTATTAAATGGTAAATGGCCGCTGTGCAAACTTTTTACAATATGGTTTTAGAGACATCGCCTATGGAATCGACTGCAAGGGATCTGTGTTCTCGGTTAAAACCACCGCTGCAGAACTTGCCCGTCCTGAGCTTCTGCGCCAGTAAACCGGCTGCGGTTAAAGCTTGGGCGGAATCTCTGCCAGCAACCCAAGTCGGCCGCACCAGCGTTATGCTGTATAAAGTGCTGCCTGAATTTTCACATCTGCAGATTGAGCCCGAAAAACGCATGGCTATGTTGGAGGCGCTTAGGCCTAACGTGCAGCAATGTATCGAGGGCTTATCGAAGAGTTTTCTCAATCAGCCACTGCTCTTAACCGATGCCGTCATTAAAGCCGCGACTGTGGCGCAGGCACTGCAAAAGCATATGAGCAACGCCTACATAGTGTGTGTGCTCGACTTATATCAAGCCAAAAAATACCATAGCAAGGCGTTACTGCAGGCTTTGCATCGCGCGATAACAGGCTTAGGCCTAATGTTGATGCGCAGTTATCAATTGTATACCCCTGTACGCAGCCAAATATGGCACGAGCTTTACACCCTTTATTTAATTGCCGAAGACAAACTGTTGCTCGCTGAAGCCTTTCCCGATTCACTGCAGCGCGGCGCCAAGCCGATGACTCTAGAGCAATTGTGCATGCGCGCGCTACTGCTGTCTTGCGTGCGGCCCAATCAGTTGCGACAGCAAGAGGTTGCAGCCGTTTACTACGCCCTAGAGAGCTGGGCAGCGAAATCGCATTTGCTGCCGTGCGGCGAAATAGATGCTCAAAGCTTACACTTGGTCTGCCTCGATCTCGACCAGCCGCCCATTTACCGCAATCGTTACCAAGGCTCCATCGACGGCAGTGTGCGTGATCTCGATAATTCCGCTTTGCTTTACTTACTCAAGGACCTCGAAGATAGCGGTGCTGACTTACCCCAGCAAGTTACCCCGACACTACTCGAAAATTTGATACGAGCTTGGGACTTGCCCAGTTCGAGAAATTTTGAGCGTTTCTCGGTGCATGCCGAGCTGCAAGTATGTGTTGGCCTTACTCATGTTTGTTCGCATTTAAGTGGCTTGTCGGCGGCTGAAAACAGTAAAGTAATGAAGAGTGAATCGAGCCACTTTGAATCGTGCGCCACGCATCAACAAGAGGATATTTGGGATGAAGCATATGACAGCGGTGGCTGTAGTATGGAGGAACACAGAGCCTTTACATTGACTCCGGAGCGGCAAAACGTGGCGCCGCCAGTTCCTAAAGCGCTGCAAAGTTTTAAGGTTAATACTCTCGATATTAGTCCCGGTGGTTACTGCCTGAACTGGCGCGAAGAAATGCCTTCGCAAGCGCGGGTAGGCGAGGTGGTGGGTTTAAAAGAGCAGCAGCACAGGCAATGGAATGTCGGCGTGATTCGCTGGGTACAGCAATCTAGTCGCGGCACCCAGATGGGGGCACAATTGTTGGCTCCTATGGCTGATGCTGTGGAAATTGCCATGATTAATAAAGTGGGCAACGACAGCCGTTATATGCGCGCACTGTTAATGCCTGCATTAATAGTGGCCAATCAGCCGGCGACCTTACTCTGCGCGGCTATGCCTTTTCGTGAATACTGCAAAGTGTATTTAAAGTGCGCCGGTGTCGGCTACAGTAGCAAGTTGCAATTGACGCGCAGGTTGCTGGCGACCAGCTCGGTCAGTCAGTTTGAGTTTCGTATATTGGAAGGCGAGCTAAAAGCTAAGCCAGGCGCTTAGCATGAGGGAACTGTTGTCAATTGAGCAGCTAACTTAGGTTACTAGTAGCAGTAAATGATACCCACTGCCCGACTGAGCTCTTTGATTGCTTGTTGGTTCGGAGGATTCGAGTACACTAAGCAAAACGATACGACGACATAGTATCAGGGCCTCTTTGCACTGTGGGTGTAAATCAATGATCAGAATTTTATGACATCAAATGACACTTTTCGCCTACTGATATTGAACGACAGCCGCGACGAGACCGAGCGTTTAATCAGTATGTTGCGTAACTCTGGTCGCCCTAGCCGTGCTCAGCATGTAGAGAGTGAAGACGCTCTGGTAAAATTGCTGCAAGAGCAGGAGTGGGACTTATTAATTGGTCTCGACACGACCACCAATATCACCGTTAGCGCCGCTATCAAGCAGATCAAGCGTCTGGGTAAGGACATACCCGTTATTTTGCTCAGTGATGATGAAGGTACGCCGCCGATTATTGCCGGTCTTAAAATGGGCGCCTGTGATGTTGTGCGCCTCGATGAGGATCAGCACTTGCTGTTGGTTATTGCGCGGGAACTGCAAAATCATCATTACCGCCAGCAGCAGCGTGTGGCAGATCGGCGCGTCGAAGAAGCTGAGTTGCGCAGCCAGAATCTGTTGGACAGTTCACGCGATGCGATAGCCTATATTCAGGATGGTATGTGCCTGTATGTTAATGAGTCCTTTGCCGAGTGCTTTGGCTATGCCGATAAAGACGATATCGAGTGTATGCCCCTGATTGACATGGTCGCTGACAGTGATCAGCACAAAGTGAAGGCATTTCTGAAAGGTTTCACCCTTAAAGGCGAGGACTCCGAAGGCTCTCAGCTGGATTTCTTGGGCGTTAGCGAGAACCGTGCGCATATTGATATCTCGGTTGACGTATCTCGTGCCACCTTTGATAAAGAGCCCTGCATAGCATTTATCCATCGCACCAAAGCGTCTGCTAATAGTGCAGCTCTGGCAGAGCAAATTCATCAAATAAAGCAGCAAGATCTCGTTACTGGGCTTTTCAATCGACAGTACCTCTTGAGTGAATTACAGAGGGCTATTAGCGATGTTGATCATTATAGCCACAGTTTACTGGTGTTAGAAGTCGATAATTTTGAGTCGAAAGTTCAGGCGAGCATGGGCATGGCAGGCACCGACATGGTGCTGGGTGAGCTTGGCAGTTTATTGCGCGAGCAGTTTAATGCTGATGAGGTGATTGCACGTTTTGGCGACAATGCGTTTGCTGTGTTAATGCAAAGCACGGCGGCTGACCTTGCGCTAAAAAAAGCACAGAACCTGTGTGAAATCGTTGATGGCCGAATCATTGAAGTAGATGGCAAAACTATTCATGTCACTTTCTCGGTTGGCGTGGCCCTGATCAATGAAACTAGCTGCTCCGTTGAGACGGTAATTGACCAAGCCCAAGCGGCTGTAAACGACGTGCGCGACGCTCATGGTTCTGAAGGTATTGGCGATGGCGCCAAATTGTTTGAGCCAAAAGTAACTGATGAAGAGGTTGGGGCCAGCGAGGTTAATATGGGTGAGTTGGTAACCGGGGCGATTAAAAATAATAATTTTCGTTTACTCTACCAGCCCATTATTAGTTTACGTGGCTCTGAAGAAGAGTATTACGAAGTGCTATTGCGTCTGCTTAACGACAAAAACGAAGAGGTTAGTCCCGACGACTTTATGAGTGCGGCTGTCGAGATCGGCACCGGCACCGTCACGAAGATCGATCGCTGGGTGATTCTGGAATCTATTAAACAGTTGACCGAGCGGCGTACACGCGATGATAAAAGCCATTTAATCGTCAATATTAGCCGTCAATCGCTGTGTGATGAATCATTGGTGCCCTGGTTAGCGGTGGCGTTTAAGACCGCCAAACTGAGCCCAGATAGCCTAGTTTTCCAAATTCCCGAAGATGATGTTACCTGCCATCTAAATGCCGCTAAAGCCTTTTCTAAGGGTATTCGGGCCATGGCTGGCCGTGTCTCTATCAGTCGTTTTGGTTGTGCGCTTAACCCGATGAACACCTTGGAACATGTCGACGTTGAGTTTGTCAAAGTCGATGGTTCATTTACCCGCGATATTCAAGATAACGGCGAGAGTCCGGAAACTCTGACAAAATTAATTCAAGAGCTGCATCAGCGCGAAAAAACCACGGTGGTGCCATTTGTCGAAAATGCTAGCGTGCTGGCATCGCTCTGGCAGGCGGGGGTTCACTATATACAGGGCTACTATTTGCAGGCACCAACCAGCGATATGAATTACGACTTTGATACAGAAAGTTAAGCGGCAAATAATAAACTGTAAGACAAAAACCTCGATGCTGTAAGTGTCGAGGTTTTTTTTAAACTGCGAGTTAATAACTCTTAGCTGATTTTGTGATCCATCTCCAATGCGGGCGCCTCAGTGTTAGGGCAGCCGACCACCTTGGCCGGAACTCCGGCGACAGTGGTGTGTGGTGCCACCGATTTTAGTACTACCGAACCGGCGCCAACTTTAGCGCCCGCGCCTATTTCAATATTGCCGAGTATCTTGGCTCCGGCACTTATCAATACGCCGGCGCGTACCTTGGGGTGGCGGTCGCCACTTTCTTTACCGGTGCCACCTAGTGTTACCGCTTGCATGATCGATACATTGTCTTCCACCACCGCTGTTTCTCCGATAACTATACCGGTGGCATGGTCGAACATAATACCGCTGCCAATTTGGGCAGCGGGGTGAATGTCGACACTGAACACCATCGAGATCCGGTTTTGTAACAATAGCGCCAAACTTCTGCGCTCCTGCCGCCACAAAAAATGTGCGATGCGATAGCACTGCAGGGCGTGAAAACCTTTGTAAAATAACAGCGGAGTCAGCAGTGAGCAGCAGGCGGAATCGCGTTTATCGATAGCGTTTAGGTCGGCGTAGGCGGCCTCGACGATACTTGGGTCGGCGCTTATCGCCTGTTCAATGATCTCGCGAATCATTAAAGCGCTAGCGGTTGGACTACCGAGCTTATTGGCTAGGTGAAAACTCAGTGCTGACGCCAAAGAGTTGTGGTTGAGTATGGTGCTGAACAAAAAACTGGCCAATACCGGTTCTTTTTGCCCTTGCTGGCGAGCTTGTTCCCGCAGAGTTTGCCATATTTGGCTGGGATTGAAGGATTTTTGCTCGGACATGCTGGGCTACTTTTTTTGGCTAACGTGTTGGGGACTAACGTTGATAAAGTGATTTAAAACGCGCGACGCTAAAGCCGCTCATTTTCTTTTTGCCGATAACAATTAAAGGCACGCCGTTACCGCCGAGTTGCTTAAAGCGGCGATGGGCTGAGCTGGACGATTCGATATCGTATTCGCGAAAAGCAATCTTGTTGTGCTGGAAATAGCGCCTCGCCTTTTTGCAGTAACCGCACCAAGGCGTACCGTACATAATCACCTCTGGCGTTGCCAGCGCGGTGTTGTTACTGGCGGTACTCGGTTCAGTTTCGGCGGCTGCATAGCCATTGAGGTCCGGTAGCTGTGCGATGTTTTGCTCAGTGGCACTGTTCGGTGGCGGTGAATCGGTGTAGTGAGTATTGCCTTTATTATCGACCCATTTATACAGTTCGGCAGCTGAAACTGAAGCGGTAAGTAATATCAGCCCGATGGCTGAAATAAAGCAACTAAAATGCATACATACCCTCCCGGGTAAAGTTTTTCAGAACAGTTGTAGAGGTTCTTCTTGCAGCAGCGAAAATTGTTCCCGTAATTCTAATATGTGCTCGGCCCAGTAGCGCTCGGTATTAAACCAAGGGAAGTTCATCGGAAAAGCCGGATCGCTCCAGCGCCTGGCGAGCCAAGCACTATAGTGCATAATGCGCAGGGTGCGCAGAGCTTCAATTAGACTGATTTCCGCATAGTTAAAGTCACAGAATTCCTGATAGCCCTCGATGACTTCGGCCAGTTGTGCGGTCTGTTGCTGACGGTCGCCAGATAACAGCATCCATAAATCTTGAATGGCGGGGCCAGATCTGGCGTCGTCGAAGTCAACAAAGTGCGGGGCGTTGTCGCGCCAGAGAATATTGCCGGGGTGACAGTCGCCATGCAGGCGAATCGACCGATACTCTACCCGTGCAAAAACTGCGCTGACCAGATCAATAAGATGGCCGGCCAAACTGCGATAGGATTCCTCCAAGCTCTTAGGAATAAAACCTTGCGCCAGTAAAAAATCGCGGCTGTCGATGGCATAACGCTGAATATCGATATCGGGACGATACTTAAATTGGCTCATCGCACTGCACGCGTGCATACGCCCCAGTACTCGGCCGAGGCTGAGCAAGTGATCGAAGTTGTCCAGCTCAGGTGCGTGCCCGCCCTGACGACGATAGAGGGCAAAGCGAAAACCGCCGAAATTAAACAGACTGTTGCCGGCTTTGTCGAGCATCGGCTCTACCGCAGAGACTTCTGTTGCGGCCAGTTCCGCGCTAAAGCGATGTTCTTCTAAAATCTGCTTGTCACTCCAGCGCTCAGGACGATAGAACTTGGCGATGAGCGGTGTGCCCTCTTCAATCCCCACTTGATACACGCGGTTTTCATAGCTATTTAGCGCCAGTTGACGTCCGTCGCAATAAAAGCCCTGTGACTCCACCGCATCGATAACGACATCGGGGCTTAGGCGAGAGTAGGCGTGTTCGCGAGGGGTGTCGGTAGTGACTGTGACTTCTTCGAGTATATTCATGCGGCCATTATTACTATTTGCATCTTCTAGAGCAAATGTTGCTATGCCATAATAGCTATGAATTTTTATTATTGACGGACGGGTGTTTGATTTATGCAGTATTTAGTACTGGTAATATTGTCTTGTTTGTCTTGTTTGTCTTGTTTGTCCGTGGCCGCAGAACCGGTACCTTTAGAAGAGGTGTTAGTGACCGCCGAACGCTATCAGTCGCCGCTGCGCGAAGTACCGGTATCGGTGTATGTGGTGACTGGCGAGAGTATCGATCAAGCTGACGTTAAGAATATGTCAGCGCTGTCGTTCAGTGTGCCCAATCTAGTAGTGGCCGACGGTGCTATTAATACCAATATCTATATGCGAGGCATTGGCTCGGGTAGCAATCGAGGTTTCGAGCAGTCAGTGGGCATGTTTATCGACGAAATCTATATGGGCCGAGCTAATCAGTACCGCGCGCCTTTTCTCGACCTGCAGCAAGTGGAAGTAATACGCGGCCCTCAGGGCGCATTATTGGGTAAAAATACGATTGCCGGGGCGGTGGTGTTGAGTACACGCAAGCCTGATCTTGACGAGACTTTTGCCGCCAGTATTAGCGCCGAGCTTGAGCCCGAGCAGGACGGTAAGAGTGTCACCGCAATAGTGTCTGGCGCTTTAAGTGATCAATGGGCGGCGCGTTTCGTCAACAAGACCGCCAGCAACCAAGGTTACTGGCACAATACCTTTAACGATGATGATGAAATTCAGGTCGACGAAAGCATTAATCGCTTGTCTCTGCTGTATCAGCCCAGTGATAACTGGCGCTTTGATGCTAAGTTCGAGCACGCAGAGGTCAACAGTGACGGCAGTAGTCTGCAATTGCGTGAATTAGAAGAACTGACACCGTTATCTGCACTGTTACAGGCACAAATGTTTGTGGTCGATCCACAGCTTGAAACAGAGCTTGATGCTAATAAATCTGTGGATAATTATGGTCGCCCGGTGTATCGCAATCAGGTCACCGACAACGCTCTGGTCAGCGCCTATTTTGAAGCGGAAAAAGTGCAGGTTACTTACACTTTAGGTTACTCCGGTTTCGACAGCGATGAGAGCCAGGATTTAGATTATTCGCCGTTATCATTTGTTGGTGTTGATGACGAACGGGATTTTAATCAGTGGAGTCAGGAGTTGCGTTTCAAGCATGAATTCAATGCGTCGTCGCAATTTCAGTGGGGGCTCTACTGGCAGGATCAGAATTTCGATGGCAACTTTCAAGAGCATCTCGGTCTGCCCGATATCGGGCCAGTCTGGGCCGGGCTGTTTGCCAGTATTGGTATAGACCCGACTGTTATTCCCCCGACGCCGTTTACTCGCAATACGTCCTTCCAGCAAGAATCTAAAACGAGAGCGTTGTTCGCCGAGTGGCAGTGGCAGTTTGCCGAGCGTTGGAGTCTGTTTTTGGGTGGTCGCTACAATAGTGAGAGCAAAAAATATCAGCGTGTATCCAGTCAAGATGAATTTTTAAACCCTGGTATACCGGCCTCGCTGCCGGCTCAGGTCACAGCTAACGTGTTCAACGTTAACGTCCTCTCTCCGGCATTTAATGATAAGCGCGAGGAGAATGATTTCTTGCCTGCAGTCAAACTCTGGTGGGGTCTTAACGCATCGACCAATGCCTACGCTAAGATTGAAAGCGGCGCCAAGAGTGGCGGTTTTAATGCTGTCGCTGATGCGGCACCAGACGAGCAGGAATATGAAGACGAGCAGGCCACCACCTTTGAGATTGGCAGTAAAAGCGTGTTTTTTGATAATACCATCTCGCTCAATAGCGCCATTTTTTATACTGAGATTGACGATCTGCAAATGACGGTATTAAACGATACGCGCTTTTTAGTCGGTAATGCCGCTCAGTCCATATCGCAGGGGGTGGAAGTGGATGGTCGCTGGCGTATTGATGACGCTTGGCAGTTGTCCGCCTATGGCGCCTACCTAGATGCGTTTTACAAAGACTTTGAGGATGGCCCCTGTACGGCTAGAAAATCTGTCGCGGGAGCATCGACCTGCGACCTCAGTGGCGCAACGACCCTTTTCGCACCGGAGTGGAATGCCGGTTTGCAGCTGGATTATGAATACGGCTTGAGCGCAGGCATCGATATGATTGCCGGCCTCGGCATCAGCTACAGCTCGGATTACAGTGTCAATGCCGATCTGGACCCGATAGATTCACAGGCGGCGTACACAAAATACGATGCTCAATTAGGTTTGCGTGCTAACCATTGGGAATTAATGCTCATAGGCAAAAATATTAGCGATGAAACCATTGTTAATTATGGTGTCGATATACCACTGGTTCCTGGTGGTCATGCCGCTTATTTGGCGGCCCCTAGGAGTTATGTCTTGCGCCTAAAGCTACAGATATAAACGTGTTTTGCTGGGAGGTTTTTGACTTAAGGTTTGGGACTGAGTCGTAGGCGATTACCCCAGCTTTTAATACCCCGCAAAGCGAAGGGTATAAAGTGGTTATTTGGCGGGGCGTTAGGTCACATCAATAAGCCATTTGCTGAGCTACATATTCGAATGTAGTTCAGTGCCGCACGGGTGTTCTTGCCAGCGCCCAAATATGCACTTCGCCAGCCCCTGCCTTTAACAATTCACGACTGATTTCGGTGCAGGTGGCGCCAGTGGTCATAACATCGTCAATCAGGGCAATAGTCTCGCCGGTAAATGGTTTCGTAACGCTAAACGCCTGCTTTAAATTGCGCTGCCGCTGAGGTTTATTTAATCCTTGCTGCGAAGGCGTGAGCCGAATCCTCCGGATGCGGCGCAGCTGCACGGGAATAGACAGTTGTGCGCCCAGATAACTGGCCACGCACTGGCTCTGGTTGTAGCCGCGACGCCATTGCCGGCGCCAATGCAATGGCACTGGCAATATTATCTCGGGTAGCGGCTGGTCGGCGTAATGGCGACCAATTTCAGTCAGTAGCAACTGGCTTAACAGGCGCCCGTTCGTTAGTTGGTTACGATATTTGAATGCGGCGATCAAACTGTCGATGGGCATGGCATAACTCAGCGGTACCAAGCAACGCTTAAATGGCGGGGGTTGCTGTAAGCACTGACCGCAAACGGTTGTGTTAGCGGATGCAGCGGGTAGTGGCAGAGCGCACTGATAACAAGGGTGACTAATATAGGGCAGGTCATCGCGACAGGCGCCGCAGATCAGAGCGATGTCATTACTATGAGGGGCACTACACAGCAGACAAGTAGGCGGGATGACTTGGTTTAACAGCCCTAGGGCAGCCTTTTGTAAGGCGTTATAGAGTGAATTTGGCAAAATCAGTTAACCTCTAGTGCGTCTCTAGGTTGACAGCAAGGAGGCAGCGGCTATTATGGCGATAATTTTAAATCCCCTCCTTGGGTTGTTAAAGGATAGATCATGAACGCTGTCGCTAAACCTGTTTTCAATAAAAAAGCTATTACCGATATTCGCCACGATTGGTCTCGCGAAGAGATTCTGGCCCTGTTTACCCAGCCGTTTAGCGACCTGATGTTTCAGGCGCAAACGGTACATCGCGCTAATTTTGATCCCAATCAGGTTCAGGTGAGCACACTCTGCTCTATTAAAACCGGAGCCTGCCCCGAAGATTGCGCCTACTGCCCGCAGAGCGCGCGCTATGACACAGGCTTAGAGAAAGAAAAACTGATGGCCGTGCAGGCCGTGATTGATGAGGCCAAAGCAGCCAAAGCATCTGGAGCTACCCGTTTCTGCATGGGGGCAGCCTGGCGCTCGCCCAAGGGCCGAGATATGGGTTATGTCACCGATATGGTTAAAGGCGTAAAAGGGTTGGGTCTTGAAACCTGTATGACCCTTGGCATGCTCAAGAGCGAGCAGGCCGAGCAACTGGCCGATGCCGGTCTCGACTACTACAACCATAATCTAGACACCTCTCCTGAGTATTATGGCGATGTTATTACCACGCGTACCTATTCCGACCGCCTAGAAACCCTCGACAATGTTCGCAATGCCGGTATGAAAGTATGCTGTGGCGGCATCGTGGGTATGGGCGAAGAGGAATCTGATCGCGCCGGTCTGTTGCAGCAGTTGGCCAATATGAAAGAGCATCCAGAATCGGTGCCGGTGAATATGTTGGTTAAGGTTGAGGGCACGCCAATGGCTGACCAGGCAGATCTGGACCCCTTCGATTTTATCCGCACTATCGCCGTGGCGCGCATTATTATGCCTAAGTCACATGTGCGTTTGTCCGCCGGTCGCGAAGAGATGAACGAGCAGATGCAAGCCATGGCGTATCTTGCCGGCGCCAACTCGATCTTCTACGGTGAAAAACTGCTGACTACGCCAAACCCAGAAGCTAGCAAAGACATGTTGCTGTTTAAGCGTTTGGGTATTCATCAGGAATCTTATGAGCTTCACATGGATGAAAAAGAGCAGGAGGCGGCGCTGGTAAAATCTTTGGCGGATGAGCAAGAGTCGATTAAAAACGATAAATTCTTCTATACCGCTTAAAGATAAAAGCTTGGTACCAGCTGGCTTTTTCTTTTTAGCACCAAATGTAGGCACTGTTAAAGGTGCGCCGCCAGTGGACAAAATAACTATTGTGCTAAGGTCTTTATGAATATTGACAGTGCCTTGAGGCCATCTCTCAAGGCTCGCGAGCGCGATAACCTCTATCGCCGTCGCAAGACTCTGCAGTCACCCCAGAGCACAGAGCTGGTGGTCGATGGTAAGCCTTACCTGGCTTTTAGCAGCAATGACTATCTCGGTCTCGCCAATCACCCTGATGTGATTGGCGCTTTTGTGCGCGCGGCAAAAAAGTATGGTGTCGGCAGTGGCGCTTCGCATTTAGTCTGCGGTCATTCGGCGCACCACCACGCCCTAGAGGAAGAGCTGGCTGACTTCTGCGGTCGCGAGCGAGCGCTGTTATTTTCCTCTGGTTATATGGCCAACCTCGGAGCTATTAACGCGCTAGTGGGTAAGGGCGATGCGGTGTTTGAAGACAAGCTCAATCACGCTTCACTGCTCGATGGCGGCTTATTGTCTGGTGCGCGTTTTCAGCGTTTTCTGCACAATGATTTGAGCAGCCTCGCTACAAGGCTGAAAAAATCAGACGCCGAGAGAAAGTTAATCGTTGTCGACGGCGTATTTAGTATGGATGGCGATACCGCGCCGCTGGATAAATTGTCAGCACTGGCTGAGCAAAACAATAGCTGGCTAATGGTCGACGACGCTCATGGCTTTGGTTGCTTAGGTAACAACGGTGGCGGCAGTGCCGAGCATTTTGCTTTAAGTCAAAATCAGCTGCCGATTTTAATGGGCACGCTGGGCAAAGCCTTTGGTACCAGTGGGGCATTTATAACGGGTAGTGAGGTGCTCATTGAAACGTTAATTCAATTTTCTCGTGCCTACATTTACACCACGGCACTGCCGCCTGCTGTAGCTGCCGCCACAAGGGTGAGCTTAAAGCTACTTCAGAGCGAGCACTGGCGCCGCCAGCAATTGCAAAAAAACATTCAACAGTTTCGGGCCGGTGCAGCCTCGCTCGGCTTAACGCTGCTTAATTCAGCGACCCCGATCCAACCGGTACTGTTCGGTTCCGAAGCCAAAACTATGCAGGTGGCGGCAGCGCTAGAGGTGCGCGGTATTTTGGTGGGCGCTATTCGACCGCCGACAGTGGCGGTCGGTAGTTCGCGTCTGCGGATTACTTTTTCAGCTGAGCACACCGATCAACAAATCTGTCAGTTGCTTAATGTTTTGGCAGAAATAGTATGACGCTGAACGTAAACTTTTATGTGGCCAGCGGCGAACGTCATAGTGATATGCCATTAGTATTACTGCACGGTTGGGCGGCGGATGCTAACTGCTGGCAACAGTTACTGCCCGAATTAAATAAGCATCGCGATATCTTTACCCTTGACCTACCCGGCTTTGGCAACAGCCCAAAACTTGACAGTGAACGGCTGGATGATTGGCTGGCGGCGCTGCTTGCGGTACTGCCCGAGCGCGCTATTTACATTGGCTGGTCACTGGGCGGCATGCTTGCTACAGCGTTGGCGGGTCAGCACCCCGAGCGAGTTGCCGCGCTGGCGACCGTTGCCAGTAATTTGAAATTTGTGTGTGGCGATGGCTGGCGTACGGCCATGCCTGCCAAAATTGAACGCGGCTTCTATCAAGGTTTTTGCACGGCGCCAGAAAAAACCTTAAGGATGTTTTCAGCGCTGATAGCACAGGGTGACAATGATGAGCGCGCGGCCTTGAAAAAAATACGCAGTGAGCAGAGCAAAGGGGTAAATTCTGGTTGGAACTGTGCTCTGCAGTTATTGGCCGCTATTGATAATCGCTCGGTGTTTAGCACTTTGACAATACCCGGCCTGCATATGCTTGGCGAAAAAGATGCACTGGTGCCAGTATCCACGGCCGAGGCTATGCAGGTTCTGAATCCAGATCAGGCGATTGAAATTATTTCTGACTGCGGTCACGCCCCGCATATTACCCAAGTACAAAAAACTCTAGCGTTGCTGCAAAACTTTTTGGTCGTACAAGTATGACCGCGCTGGATAAAAAACAGGTGGCGGCCTCTTTTGGGCGCGCCGCTAGCAGCTACGACAATGCCGCGCATTTGCAGCGCGATATAGGTTCAGAATTGTTGCGGCAGATACCCTGCGATTTAAAACCTCAGGTTGTTGTTGATCTCGGTTGCGGCACCGGCTATTTTTCCGACGCTCTGCGCCGGCGTTTTCCCGCCGCTAAAATCATTGCTTTGGATTTAGCCGAGGGTATGCTGCAGTTTGCGCAGCGCCAGCGAGAACTGAGCGCCGCGTATCTCTGCGCCGATGCCGAAAGCCTGCCATTGCAAACGGGCTGTGTCGATTTGATTTTCTCGTCGCTGGCGATTCAGTGGTGTGAAAATCTGCGCGTATTATTTTCTGAGCTGCAGCGAGTATTGAGTCCCAATGGCCACGCATTGCTGGCTACTTTAGGGCCGGAGACACTATCGGAATTGCGCCATGCTTGGCGGCAAGTTGATGATTATGTGCATGTCAATCAATTTGCATCAAATATAGCGCTAACCGAGGCGATAGCGGCTGAAAATTTTAGCAGTGCTGAAATTGTGTGTGAAACGCGAACGCTTCGCTATGAAAAATTACAGCAATTAACCCGCGAGCTTAAGGCGATCGGTGCACACAATATCAACCGCGGCCAGAGCCAAGGTTTAATGGGTCGCGCCGGTATCGATAAATTTCGCAGTGCCTATGAAACCTTTCGTAGCGAGGGGAAATTGCCTGCGACCTACGAAGTTTACTATTTAAATTTGAGAGCTTAACTGTGGCTAAAAATTATTTTATTGCGGGTACCGACACGTCGGTAGGAAAAACCTTTATCGCCTGCGCGCTGATGAAAGCCGCTCACAAAACAGGTCTGAGCACGGCCGCGATTAAACCTGTGGCGGCAGGTTGCGAGCTGATGGATGGCGAGTTAAAAAACGATGATGCACTGCTGTTACAGCAGTGTATGAGCAAAGATCTGGACTACGAAGTTGTCAATCCAGTGGCTCTGGAGCCCGCTATAGCCCCCCATATAGCCGCCCAAAAAGCAGGCAAAAATATTACTGTATCTCGCCTCACGGGTTACTGCCGTGGCACCTTAATGTGTGCCGGTCAGTTTAATGTTGTCGAGGGTGCGGGTGGTTGGCGCGTGCCGTTAAACAATCGTGAAACCATGGCTGACTTGGTTAAAGAGCTGCGCCTGCCGGTTATTTTAGTGGTGGGTATGCGCCTCGGCTGTATTAATCATACCTTGTTGACGGTGGAGGCGATTTTACGCGATGGTTTGCAAATTGCGGGTTGGATCGCCAACTGTATTGATCCCAATATGCCGGCTCTGCAGGAAAATATCGATAGCATAGAGACGCGGTTGGCGTTCCCGTTGTTGGCTAAAGTCGACTTTATTGATCAAAACGATTTAGTCGCATCTATAGAGCAGGCTGCTGAGCAGATGGACTTAGAACCGTTGCTTGGCCGATAGAACGGTATGTATGTTGATTCTTTATGTGGTTATGCAGCCTTATTGTTTAACTAAATGTTGCAAGCTCTTTCTATAGTATTAAACATATCCGACATGGCGAGCTTGCTCATCGACTACTGCATCGGATTTTTAGCCCAGTAGCGGCAGCAATTTTTACTGGGCCTGAAGTCAGATGGGTTGTTATCAAAGTAAATTTATAGTGGTATTTATGAAAAAGAGTCTGTTCTGTTGTTATTTCCTGATCATACTATTGATGGTTTTTTCGAACAATTTATTCGCTACAAGTTTTCAATCTCGCCCCAATATCATTTTCATTATGACCGATGATCATACTAAACAGGCCATGTCAGCGTATGGAAGCAGCCTTATAGAGACGCCGAATTTGGATAGAATTGCCAATGAAGGTATTCGTTTTGATAAAAGTTTTGTTACTAACGCTATTTGCTCTCCCAGTCGTGCAGTCGCCTTAACGGGTAAATACAGCCATATTAATGGCGTCAAAGATAATCGAGATGTCTTTGATGGCGAGCAGCAGACATTGCAGATGCTGTTGCAGTCGGCTGGTTATGAGACCTCCATGATTGGAAAGTGGCACCTTAAATCTAAACCCACAGGGTTTGATGTTTGGAATATTCTACCTGGGCAAGGCGCTTACTATAATCCTGAATTTATTACTGATAAGGGTACTGTTAAACACCATGGTTATGTTACCGAACTAATCACCGATTTTGCGCTTGAAACAATTGCCCAGCGCGACAAATCAAAACCCTTTGCCATGATGTATTTTCACAAAGCTCCACACCGTAATTGGATGCCCGATATTGAAGACTTGGGCGCATTTAATAATATCGATTTCCCTCTTCCTGATACCTTCTTTGATGACTACCAGGGCCGCTCCGTAGCGGTTAAAAATCAAGATATGCGGATAGCAGATATGTATAGCTCTTTCGATATGAAGCTGCATGTTGATAAAGAGACTAACACTGGTGGTAATGCTAGTTGGGATGCACTTTCAGAATGGAAGACCGTTTACAACGGCATGACTAAAGGTCAGCGACGGGCATGGGATAACGCCTACGAAAGTGATAATAAGAAGTTTAACGACGCCAAATTAACAGGCGTTGAGCTGGCAATATGGAAGTATCAGCGCTACATCAGAGATTACTTACTTACGGTTAAATCGGTTGATGATAATGTCGGTCGGCTGCTGAAATATTTGGACAAATCTGGTCTCAGTAATAACACTATTGTTGTCTACACTTCTGATCAGGGCTTCTATTTAGGCGAGCACGGTTGGTTTGATAAAAGATTTATGTATGAAGAGTCTTTTGGCATGCCGCTGGCTATTCGTTACCCCAAGATGATTAAGGCTGGGTTAGTGTCTGATGATTTAGTAATGAACCTAGACTTGGCGCCTACCCTGTTAGATTTAGCCGGCGTCAAAATTCCTGAAGATATGCAGGGTTTATCACTCAAAGGCATTATGCAAAATGGCCGTCTTGACACTAAACGCACCGCCGGTGAGTGGAGAGATTCGGTGTATTACCACTATTATGAATATCCGCACGGCTGGCACTCTGTTAATAGGCATCGCGGAGTGCGCACAGACAGGTACAAATTGATTCATTATTACGATATCAAGGAATGGGAATTATATGATTTGGATATTGACCCGAATGAATTGAACAATATATACGCCGATAAAAAGCAATACAGCACAGTGCTTTTACTCACGAATGAGTTGGCAAATTTAAGGGCGTTGTACGGTGATGTAACTGATCATACAGATCAGAAAACGAATCAAATAGCGATCTAGCCGGCCATTTTAGACCTGCATATAAGCCCCTGCTGGGGTTGTATGTGGGCTGTCTCGTAGTTCGTTTTACAGTCGTCGAGTAGAGCGCATAATAATCTGTGGTGCGCTAAGAAGAGCGGCAGCGTTAACAAGGCTGACAACAATCTCAGTGCCCGTTAGGCGTGTGAGCTCGAGTAATCGTAAATGTTGCTAACAGGTCATTGATCTCATTGAGACGGTTTCCTCCTCCTCCCCGCAGCATCAACTTAAATCAGCCTTTAATCGACATAGGCATTAATATTCCAAATATAGAGCCGCTCGGCACCTATCTAGATTAAATAGCTTAAGCGTTAGTTGATACTGGCATTTTTTTGTTCTCGGCCACCTTAAGTAGCCTCATTAAAAGAGGCCAGGGTAAGCGGTGGGCCGAAGTTCTGTCGCGTGTTCAGCGTTCTGGCTCACCTAGGACTACACTTTAGCTATAGCAACCACGATTTACACAGCTAACTGGAGACTTCATGGCTGAATACTTGGCTCCGTTAACCGATATGCGTTTTCTACTTTATGAGCTTTTTCGTGTCCAAGAGCGTTGGCCCAAGCTGGCCGGTTTAAGCGATATGGCTGAGCGGGATACTGCCGATGCCATTTTGGAAGAGTCGGCTAAGGTGAGTACTGCTTTAATTGCGCCTCTAAATCGTTCGGGCGACGAAGAGGGCTGCCACTGGAATGATGGCGAGGTAATTACACCTAAAGGCTTTAAGGAGGCTTATCGCTCTTATATTGACGGTGGGTGGACGGGGCTTGCCGGAAATCCTGAATTTGGTGGCATGGGTATGCCAAAAACCTTGAGCGTGCTTTGCGAAGAGATGCTCTACTCGGCCAATAATGCATTTGCACTTTACCCTGCGTTAACTGCCGGAGCGTGTATTGCGCTCGATGTACACGGCAGTGAAGTGTTAAAACAGCAGTTTTTACCCAAACTCTATATGGGTCTATGGTCTGGGGCTATGGCGTTAACTGAGCCGCACGTTGGTACCGATTTAGGTATTATTCGTACTCGGGCCGAAAGCCTCAACGATGGCACTTTTGCCATTAGCGGCAGCAAGATATTTATCACTGCTGGCGAGCATGATCTGAGCGACAATATCATTCATTTTGTCTTGGCCAAGTTGCCCGATGCTCCTGTGGGCGCAAAAGGTATTTCACTGTTTTTAGTGCCTAAACTTTGGCCTCATGACAATGGTGAATTATCTGCTGACAGCAATGGCGTCCACTGTGGTTCGATCGAGCACAAGATGGGTATTCGCGCCTCTAGTACCTGCGTCATTAATTACGATAATGCCCGTGGTTATTTAATTGGCGAACCGCATCAGGGTTTAAAATGTATGTTCACCATGATGAATTACGAGCGCTTATCGATTGGCTTACAGGGCATAGGTTCGGGCGAAATGTCCTATCAGAATGCGCGCGGCTACGCTCGCGAGCGTTTGCAGGGTCGCGCTGCTACCGGTCCTGTTAGCTTGGATAAAATAGCCGACCCGATTATTGTGCATCCAGACGTTCGCCGGATGCTATTGACCATGCGCGCTTGGACAGAAGGCGCACGCGCGCTGGCGGTTTACACTGCCGAGCAGCTGGATATTGCCAAATACAGTGATGTCGATGTGGATATACAGCAAGCAAAAAATCGCGTCGCGCTACTAACACCGGTGTGCAAAGCTTTTTTTACCGATAAAGGCTTTGATGTTTGTGTAATAGGGCAGCAGGTCTTCGGCGGTCATGGTTACATCCGTGAATATGGGCAAGAGCAACTGGTGCGCGATACGCGTATTGCGCAAATTTACGAGGGTACCAACGGTATTCAGGCGCTGGATTTAACGGCGCGCAAAGTGATCGGCTCACGTGGGCAGTTGGTCGACGACTTTACCGGCGAAATACGGCGTTGGATTGCGCAACAGGTCTCGCCGCAGATGACCGAGTTTATAGCGCCATTAGAGGCGGAGCTGGCACGATTAGATAAGGTGACGGCGGGCTTATTGCAGCGTTCGAGTAGTGATTCTAACGCCGCTGGTAGCGCCAGTGTGGAGTATCTGCAACTATTTGGCTGTGTAACTTACGCTTGGTTGTGGGCACGTGTCGCAGCGGTCGCGCTAAACAATGATGATGGCTATTATGTGGCTAAACTGGCTACCGCACGCTTTTACTTTGCCCATTTACTGCCACAAACTAAGGCGTTGGCTGAATCTATTGATCGAGGTAGCGACGCGCTAATGCAGTTATCAGCGGAACTTTTTTAACCAAGGTTACCAACAGTGATGCATCGCTATGAATACTGAATTATCAGATGTAGATCAATCTCGTGTCGATGCAGTATTGTCGCGCGGTACTTATGCTTTCGACCGAAAGCCCTTTCGGCCGTGGTTGCTGCTGGCGGTTGTTGTCGCTGTGCTAACTTGCCTAAGCCTACTGAGCTTTGCTATAGCGCGCTGGCATGGGGTGGTGTGATGAAGGTATCGATTATAGCGGTAGAAAAAATAAAACATCATACCTATTGACCTCTACCGGAGTCGTCCCTATAATCCGCGGCCTCAGTTAGCTAAGCGCTGTTGAGATCTGGTGCGGGGTGGAGCAGTCTGGTAGCTCGTCGGGCTCATAACCCGAAGGCCGTAGGTTCAAATCCTGCCCCCGCTACCAATTTTAA
>CAWVSV010000011.1:0-37739 GCA_963933095.1 uncultured Cellvibrionales bacterium | reverse complement strand
TTAGAGTTTTAGCGCTAATCGCTGCACCGGTACCGACAGGCTTTGAGTGCCGGCCAGATTCAGAGTTAAATCCAGTAATTCATCCCAAGGCGATGCTTTGCGCATGCCTTTGATAGCTTTGTCTATACCATTAGCTGCTCGCAGCAGCTGCTGAACTTGCGGTTCACGCAGGCGGCGCAGAGCATTTTTAATCAGCACCTTGCGCTTGTCCCAGACGCCGGACTGTTTGGCGGCCATATCAAAGTTTTTACCCTGTGCTGTCAGGTGCGCCATTTGCGCCAGTGTGCGCAATTCACGCGCTAGCGCCCAGAGCACCACAGTGGCGTCAGTGCCTTCACTGCGTAGGCCATGCAAACATTTTACAGCGCCTCGAGCATCGCCGTGTAGAGCCTTGTCGATAAGCCCAAATACGTCATAGCGGGCGCTATCGGCGACGCTGGATGACATTAATTCGCTGCTAATTATGCCATTGTCGGCCAGCAGTTTAAGCTTTTCGATTTCCTGCGCGCCCGCTAGTAAATTGCCTTCGATACGCGAGGCGAGAATGTCTATGGCGCCGGGCTCGGCGCGCAAATTCGCGGCGCGCAAACGCTGGTCTAACCAGCGCGGCAATTGTTGTGTACCGATTGGCCAAATTTGCACGAAGGCGCCTAGGGGCTCAAGCGCTTTAAACCACTTGGCCCTTTGCGTAGCTGCGTCCAACTTTGCGCCTACCAATAGCAATATATTATCTTCTCCTGCCCCGTTCTTAACGGCCTTAGCATACTCCAACAGAACTTTTGCGCCGTCGTTGCCCGGCTTGCCGGTGGGTAGGCGTACCTCGATAATTTTTTTGTCGGCAAACAGTGACAAGCTGTTGGCAGCGGCAAGCACTTGATTCCAGTCGAAAGAAGATTCGTTGTGGTATAGCTCGCGCTCTAGAAAACCAGCAGCGCGGGCACCAGCGCGTATTTGGTCGCAGGCTTCCTGAGCCAGCAGGGTCTCGTCTCCAAACACCATATACACCGGCGCTAGCTGCTTTTTAACGGCTCCGCCGAGTTGTTCTGGCCGCAGCTTAGCCATTACTGGGTAGCTTCCGCCTGGATTTCAGAGCCGCTATCGATAATAGCGCTACTGCTATTAGTTTCCAGGGCTTTAGATCCGGTTTCCGCTGGCTGCATGAAACGTAGAGCGCGTGCCATCTGCTGAATTACATCACTGCGCATTTCCTGACGTAAAATCTGCTCTTCCTGCGTGGCGGAGGTCACCGAGTTGGGGTCAAAGCTGTAAGACCGAATTACCGTGGCGGTTTTTTCTGGTACTAAAATATTGTTGTTACTGTCGGTTATCTTATAGGTCACGTCCATGCTCAGTTCGTATTCCGAGGCTAAGCCACCAGAGCTGACCGATGCGGTACGACGGTCGTTGCGCTCTTCAATAATGTGCATAGTCATTTGCGCTTGGCTGCTCGACTGAGCCACTTCAATATTATTAGCCTCTAGTGTGCGTTTAAGCTCGGCGGCAATACCGCTATAATTATCGCGGGCCGAAATGTACATGCTCTGTAGATCAGGTGGCAGGATTAGCGCACCACGTAGGTGCCAGCCGCAAGCGGTAGCGAGTAGAGTTATGGTTATGGTTATGGTTTTCAATAATGCTTTCATGAGGTAACTGCCTTGTTTGTGGGCATGTTGCCAGCCGATGAGTGCTTGTGCATTCAGCGGCTGGCGAGCTTTGATTACTTAACCGCAAAGGTGACTAATTTGCCGGGGATAACTTTACACATCTTGATCTCTTTACCTTCTAGGAATGGGATCACTTTCTCATGCGCTTTAGCCATAGCGATAATAGTATCGGCATCGGTGTTCGCAGCAACTTCCAGCTTGGCGCGCAGCTTGCCATTGACCTGAACAATCAGAGTGATGGATGAACGAACCAGAGCGGCCTCGTCTACCTGCGGCCACTCGGCATCGATAACAGCGCTGTCATGGCCGAAAGCATGCCAAAGTTCATGACTAATATGCGGCACGATAGGTGCTAGCAAACGCACGCAGGCTTCGAGTGCTTCGCGCTCTACAGCACGGGTCTCAGGAGTGTTGCGATCGGCTTGTCGGGTAATTTCGTTCAGCAGCTCCATAATCGCGGCAATCGCGGTATTGAAGGTCTGGCGGCGACCGCAATCATCAGAAACTTTTTTAATGGTCTCATGAGTTTTGCGTCGCAGCTCTTGCTGTTTTTTGTCGAGATCAGCAGGAATAGAACCTACATTGCCTGCGGCAAGATGGCTGTGACTGGTTTTCCACAGGCGTTTGAGGAAGCGATGGGCACCCTCAACACCGGAGTCACTCCACTCCAGTGTCTGCTCGGGCGGCGCGGCAAACATGGTGAACAGACGAACGGTATCGGCACCATAGAGATCGACCGCGGTCTGTGGGTCAACGCCATTGTTCTTAGATTTGGACATCTTAATGCTGCCGCCCATTTCCAGTTCGCCAGCTTCGAAGTGTTTGGCGCCGGTAATCTTGCCTTTTTCGTCGCGCTCGAGAGTTACATCGGCGGGGTTGTACCACGTCTGGGAGCCATCGTCGTTTTTCTTAAAGAAGCAATCGGCTAGCACCATGCCTTGGCATAGCAACTTTTCGAAGGGCTCGTCGCACTCGATTAAGCCTTCATCGCGCATTAGTTTGTGGTAGAAGCGCGCGTACAGTAAGTGCAAAATTGCGTGTTCGATACCGCCGACATATTGATCTACTGGAAGCCAATAGTTAGCGGCCTCGCTGTCGAGCATACCCTCGCTGTAGTTGGGGTTGGTGTAACGCGCGTAGTACCAGCTGGACTCCATAAAGGTGTCGAAGGTATCGGTCTCGTGTTCGGCACCCGGTGAATGCCAATCGGCTTTGCGCCAATCGGGGTCGGATTTGATCGGCGAATTAATGCCGTCCATCACTACATCTTCGGGTAACAGTACTGGCAGCTTGTGCGCCGGCACTGGAATTTCACCGCCTTCAGGCAGATTCAACATGGGGATGGGTGTGCCCCAATAACGTTGGCGTGAAACACCCCAGTCGCGTAAACGGTAGTTGGTTTTGACGCAGCCTTTATTCAGTGCTTCCAGCTTGGCGGCAATGGCGTTAAAGGCGGCTTGAAAATCGAGCCCATCAAATTCATCCGAGTTTACCAACACACCTTTGTCGGTGAAGGCCGCTTCACTGATATCAGAAATATCATCAGCTGATGCGCTGATCACCTGTTCGATCGGCAGGCCGTAAGTTTTGGCGAACTCATAGTCGCGCTGATCATGTGCCGGCACAGCCATTACGGCGCCCGAGCCATAACTCAACAATACATAATTGGCGATCCACACCGGTACTTCGCGGCCAGTAATCGGGTGGATGGCTGTTAAACCGCTATCCATACCCTTCTTTTCCATCTGCGCCATATCGGCTTCGGTTACCGACTGTTTTTTGCAAGCGGCGATAAAAGCTGTGAGTTCGGCATTGTCCTTCGCCAGTGCTAGCGCGATTGGGTGCTCTGCGGCGAGAGATACATAGGTTACGCCCATCAATGTATCAGGGCGCGTGGTGTAGATATCAAAACTCTTTATTTTGCAGCCGGAGTCTGTGTCTACAGGTTTTTCCAGCTCGAAGGTCATCTCCACGCCTTTACTGCGACCAATCCAGTTGCGCTGCATGGTCTTTACTTGTTCTGGCCATTGCGGCAATTTGTCGAGATCGTTTACTAACTGGTCGGCATAGTCGGTAATTTTAATAAACCATTGTGGGATTTCGCGGCGCTCGACCAGCGCATTTGAACGCCATCCGCGACCGTCGATAACCTGCTCATTAGCGAGTACGGTGCCATCGACAGGGTCCCAGTTAACAGTAGCCATTTTTTTGTAGACCAGACCTTTTTCATATAAACGGGTAAAAAACCACTGCTCCCATTGGTAGTAATCGCTCTTACACGTGGCTAGTTCTTTTGACCAGTCGAGTCCGAAACCCAAGGATTTCAATTGGCCTTTCATATAATTGATGTTTTCGAAGGTCCACTTAGCCGGCGCACTTTTATTGGCGATAGCGGCGTTTTCTGCCGGTAAGCCAAAAGCATCCCAACCCATTGGGTGCAGGACATTTTTACCCAGCATGCGTTGATAGCGAGCAATCACATCGGTGATGGTGTAGTTGCGCACATGGCCCATGTGCAGCTTTCCCGATGGGTAGGGGAACATTGCCAGGCAGTAGTACTTTTCGCGGCTCGGATCTACCTTGGCTTCAAAGCTGTGGTTGTCGTTCCAGTACTGCTGGGCGGCGGCTTCAATTTTTTCGGGGCTATATTGCTCTTCCATCTTGTTCAGAGGGCCTATACTTAAAGTGGCTCATTGAGCGCCGGGGTTCCAGCGCGAGCGAAAATGTGTGAATACATTTGGTAAATGCATAAAGTTGTCGATTATATCGTGAGCAGCGCCGACTTTCATAGAGCACGAATGCGGTGTAAATCAGCAGTAATGTGACATAGAGCAAAAGCTGTCACAAACTTAGAGCGCGAGAGCGTAAGGATGCCCTATGAGCGAGCCACAAAACCATGCCGAGTCAAAGCCTGCAAAGTCTTTTAGCGAAACCCTGCGCGAAGGTGCTATACAAGAAACTGAGGAGCTGGTTAAATTTGAGTTAGATGTTGAGGCACTGGCGGGTCGCGAGGCATTGCTGATCAATGCCTACTTAGTCGAAGATGCCGAAGCAGCTAAACATTATTGGCAAGAGTTAAAACAGGAATTGCTACTGCAGGCCGAGTTTCGTGCTGAGAACTGGTTGGCCAGTGTGGCCAGTCCGGCCGTTGTCGACTGGTTGCGGCTGGATTTCTGCATACATCGCGACGCTAGCCAACTGTTAGTGGGTGAGGTGGCGGTGGAGCAAGAGCTTTGCTGTGCGAATTGCGGCGGGCGTTTTAGCGTGCATGAGTCGACAACACTAATGGCCTGTCATGGCTGCGGCAGTGAAGTATTTGCCGCTCGGTCTTTGCAAGTACAGTGATTGGATTCAGTACTTCACGGTAGCAGTAGTAGTCCATTTTTAAGTTCTGTTCTAGTTTTTAAGGGCTATTTTAGTGCAAAATTGACTCTGCAAAGAGAAGGGTGATGGAAAAATACGGGTGATTGTTAAAGAACTGATGTCCACGGTAATAACATTATTGCCAGCGACTGCGAATTTGTCTGACGTATTGGCACAAATGCAGGCTCAGGGTACTTCATGTGTGTTAATTACAGAAAACTCAGTGGTGCTTGGCATTATTACTGAACGCGATTTGTTGCGGGTATTTTCCGATCAAATATCAGCTCCCAATGCTGATGCCGGTTTGTTGTCGGTACAGGTATTGATGACTGCTGAGCCGGTTTCGGTGCTCGAAAATACACCTTTACTCGATGCGTTAGTGTTGTCGCGCTCGCGCAAGCTGCGCCATTTACCAGTGATTAACGGCGATGGTAAATTGGTCGGCCTTGTTACTCACACCAATATGGCTGATGCCTACGTTAAATTACTCGACCGACAGGGCGAGCTGGAAAGCGCTAACGAACAGCTGCAGGCTTTGTCGCTAGAAGACTCGGTGTTACACATTGGTAACCGACGCGCACTCGATATGGAGTTGGCGTTGTTGGATGCTAAGTCGCGGCGCGGTTATCAGCCGTTTGCTTTAGTTATGCTCGACGTCGATAATTTTAAACTCTATAACGATCATTATGGCCACCCCATGGGTGATGAAGCGTTAAAGTGTGTGGTAGCCGCGATTAAAACTAGTATGCGCAGCACCGATAGGCTCTACCGTTATGGCGGCGAAGAATTTTTGCTGCTGACCCCCAGCGCTGTCGATAAAGCCGCGCTGGCGGTGGCTAACCGCGCTCGTCAAGCGGTGTTTGATATGGCGCTGAGCCATGTTAAGAGCCCGCAGCAGATACTAACATTGAGTGCAGGGGTCGCTTGGGGGCGTGGCATTAATTGCGCTAGCTTGATTGAAGCTGCTGACAAGGCGCTCTATCAGGCCAAAAAAAGCGGCCGTAATAAAGTCTGTATGGCAGATTAATTGTTGGCCAAGTACTTAAAGTCGTCAATATAACCGCGCAAAATCTTTCTGAGTTTTTGCTTTTGTTGGCGATTTAAACTGTGACTTATGTCGCTAATTAGCTGTATGGTTAGCTGCTTATTATGTTCGACCGAGTGACGGTATTCATCGTTCCAAAGTCTCTCTGGATACACCAGTAGAGTTTGTACCCGCTGCTCGAAATCTTCGGTGCTATGGCCGCTGCTTAAGGTCAGGTTGAATTTTGTCTGCCACTCTTGCCGAACCTGCACCATTAACCTTTGATTGCTGTTGAGCGCAATGCTCCAGTGATCGATGAGCTGCTTTTGTTCTGAATTTAATTTGCCGAGCCATTTCTTGAGGCGCTTATTCATGTGCTGGTGCTTTTTGTCTCGGGCTTGCTCTTCGCTGCGGCCCATGTGTTTTTCCGCCGCCGCCTCGGTTTCAATAGTGGTATTTTTAATTAGCTGGGCGATCTGTTTATTGCTCAGCTCACGAAATAACCTCGGTGCAAAGGCGGTAAATTCAACTAGGGAGTCTTGCCAAAGGGTAGTGGCCTGCTCAAACGACTGCATCAAAGTGTCGCTGTCAGCCGTTTGAGCTAGTAACTGTGTTTCCAGCTGCTCGAGAAATTCGGCGTAAAGAGGCAGCTGTGTCTGCCGATGCCACTGATGAAATTGGTCGACGCTTTTGTGTAGCTGTTTTTTTTGCTGGCGGTCGAGGCTGACGTACTCATCGACCTCCCAAGCCACTAACCAATCGAGAAGATTATAACTCCAGCGCAGACTGCAGCTGCTCATTAGTAGGCAACTCAAGACTATAAGACAAAATTTTGCCGTGCTATCGCGCAAAGGGGAACCTCTTGTGGCTATTTTAAATGTAGACCATTAAGTCAGCCTTAGGTGATCAGTAAGATTTCTGACTACCGAAAGCTATCGCTCACAGCGTTTTCAAATACTCTACCAGCGCTGCGCGATCATCTGTGCCTATCACCGGCAGTTTGGCGAGTTTAAAATTGCCGGCGGCATTCTTAATGGGTTTGCCGCTGGCGTCGCGAACAATCACCGGAGTGATACCCGAGGTGTACTCATGCCCTTGGTTGGAATTGCCAGGTAGGCGGGTGTCGAAGGTAAATAGTGTTGGGTAGTCATTCTTGTCGGGCTGAACAAAACCGACGTTTACAGGGTCCAGTTCGCGCGCACCTAAAGTAAAGGTTTGGGCGCGGCAAGCTTTACCGCTGGTTATTTCTGCGTCATTGCAACTGGGTAAAAACAGTTCGTCGAGATTGGCGACCGAACCGTTGTGCAAGTAGGGCGCAGTGGCCCAGATACCGTTTAAGGGGCGGCCCTTGTAGGCCAGCAGTGTGCGGCTATCATTTTTGTCGACAATTTCAAAGTCAAGGTGGCGCTGAGTATTTTTAATCGGTTGGTCGGCCAAAGCGCCCAGGCCATCATAAATTTGATCGACCCAGCGATGGAGTATGTTTTTGTCGTGATCAGGTTCTAATAATACTCCTATCGTGGCTTTGGTGACGGCGGTTAGCACCGGCGTACTGGGGCCAAAGTCACCTTTGCTCGGGTCTAGCTCGTTAATCTTTGTCCCCTCAAACAAGCCGCTCTTGCCTGTGTTGGTAAGGGCATTCATGGCCATTTGAGTGTCGGTACCTATTAAATTTAGGCTGCTGAATTGAGCGATAACTAGACGATTTTTGTCACTGCGATCAATGGCCTCGTGGCAGGTATGGCACTGGTAGTCGACAAACACTTTTCTGCCATGTGCCGCCAGAGATTGGTCGATTCCGGGCAGCACACCCAGAGCCGCGGCGTCTTGCCAAAGCGGCGATTGCAGACTTTTCACTTGTCGTTTTAACCGTACTTGGTTGCGAGTGTTGGCGGATGATCTATAGCCCGCGTCACCCTTGTGTCGGCGCAGGTCAAAATCGGCAAATACGCCGATCACTTCGCCCGTATTGCGGCTGAGGGTTTCGGCGTGGGCATTGTCACTAACGCCGTTCCACTGTACGAAATCGTGTTGCGGCGTGTCCCACAAGAAGGGATAGCTGACGGGAGCATTGGCCGGATTGAAGTTATCGATGTCTGGAGTCAGGTGTGCCATGACGCGGTTATAAATACCGCCAAAGGCATCAAGACGACCGTAGCCATAGTGCACCTGCTGCACATCACCTGCAGCGGATTTATGTGTTGGTGCATTAATGCGGTTGTAAGTGCTGATCTCTGCGGTGGCGCTGTTCAGGCGTGTGCGCAAGATTGCAGGCGCTTGCACAAGGTTATTTGTCAGCCGGTTAAATTTATTTTTATCGTTGGCAGCTGCATTGAGAGCGGCTTCTAAAGCTACCATCATGGTTTCCATATCTGCCAGAGTCGGTGCTCCGTCGATGCGAATGCCGACGCCTTGATAATTAATTTGTGCGGTGTGACAGGCGGCACAGGTAAAGCCGATATAGTCGCGATCTTGGTAACTGTTTTTTACCCAGCCCACTGGTAAGCCGTACTCGTTATCCAGCGATGGCTTTTGAGTCAAATAGCGAAAGCGGCGCATATTGGCTTCGCTGCGAAACAGCTCAGAGCTATCTGCCTGCTCCAGCTGTAGGAAAATATCCAGTGGCATCAAATTGGAGCCCTGAGTGGTGTTGTAAAACCAAAGGCTGTCGGTGGCGTCCCAGTTTTGCGGCAGATACACTACGCTATTATTACTATCGGCAAAATAATCATCGATCGTGATGATGGCATTGCGATCAGCGCTGTTCATTACGCCCTGGCTTATATATGAGCAACCTACTGCCAGTAAAAGAATGGCGGGCCAAATAATGAAGCGGCTTAGGCGAGAGGGCGGTGCCACAAAGACGAGCATAGCTATCATCCCTAATATAAGTTTCTTAAAGAATGCTATTGTGAGGTTTGAATTAATGCTTGGCAATGTTGCTGCCGCAAAAATTTTTAAGTACCGCGACCTGCAGTCTAGAAGTGCTAGAAGTTAAATCGACATGGGCTTGCTCGGCTGCTGGCAGGTCCTGAATTATAGCGAATGGAGTCGCGATGCATTGTTCATGACATCGTTACACGAAATACAGCTATGAGCCATTAGTGTTTGTCTTGGTTGTGGTTAAGCTAAATACCCATGAATACATTTTGCGAGCATTTGATGCTGTAATTGTAGCTGTTGATGTCAGACAGATTCTATTGCCGCAGAAATTCGGCCTCAATCTCTAAAGTGACTCTATCGCCAATCATAGCTAGGTAGCTGTCGATGCCAAAATCCGAGCGATTAATACTGCCGCTCGCTCGAAAGCCTAAAGTGTAACGGCCGTTGAGGCGATTGACGGCGGCGCCGAGAAATTCTCCGTGCAGTAATATCGGGCGACTGACGCCATGCAGGGTTAAATGGCCGTTAAAATGGAAGCCTGAGCTGGTTGCGGTGACGCTGGTGCTGTGAAAGCTTGCCTCGGGGAAACTGTTACTATCTAGCCAGCTGCTGCCACGCAAAGTTTGATCCAATTTGGCATTGTTACTGTCGATACTGGCTGTGCGAATGCTGGCCTGCAATTTTGCGCTGCCGATGGTCGCAGGGTCAAAGTCGAGACTCGCATCAAACCGATTAAAGCGTCCGACATAGGTTGATAGCCCCAGATGGCTGACCTTAAAGACTAGGCTGGCATGTTGTGGGTCGAGCCGGTATTGCCCTGCTCGTAGCTGGCTAAACTCGCTCGTTACCGACGGCGCAAGTAGCGAGCAACTGTTTAAGCTGAGCAGAAAAAATGCCGCTATCAGCACTATAGGAGCGCCGCGAATACATATAGTCATCTACTCATCTTATCGTAATTTGACGATGCGACAAGCCCATATATTAATAGCTATCTAGCCAAATGTAGGTAAAAACACCCGAAATAGTAACGAATGTGTCACTTCATTCTACATTTTTTACTGCAGTTGCTAGGAATATGGCGAAACTCTTGGCACTGAATTTGTCTGTGCTAAACTGCGCCTCTTCCGGTAGGACGCCGAAATTTTAAGCAATACACACGCTGTGGCAGAGGATGCAGAATGAAAGACTTTAAAACACTAACGTTGCTTAATCGTCTTAGTCAGGATGTCGAATTACAGGTCAAGCACGAAAATATTGGTGCCCGAGACTATATATTTGTGGCCGCGCCGGTAACGAGAACCTCAAGCTTAATCGCTAAGAATTCCGAGCTATTTGCCCGTCAATTACTTGAGCATTTTGCTTTACAGACGGAGCGATTTGACTTGATTGAGCTGCGTAATCGCGCGGACTCACCGTTGGAGTTATTGCACTGGCGCTTTGACTGGTATGGCCGTATTGCAATGAGGTCGCGCAGTCAGGTGGTGATTTCCGAACGCCGTATAAACACTTTAATGGAAGTGCTGTCAGCTAAAGACGCCGCCTAATCTGAGATCATGCAGTCATGAAAGCGAATTTGATACCGAAAATGAGTGCGGTGCAGTTGATGGATCGTGATAGTCGCAAGGTATCGGTAGATATAAAAGCGTTTCAACGCCAGGGTCAGACACATGTTTTTATGAGTGATCAGGCCAATGCGGGTAACGGCTCTATTGCACGCAATGGCGGGGTTTTTATTGCTCAGTTAAACCAGCGCTTTGGCCTTGAACAGAGCGACAGTTATTTTTATCGCCATGTATTTTTAGCGGCAAGTGGCAGTCTGTTTGGTCGTTTTGACTTGAATTGGCAAGCGAACGAGTTGCTTGATTACACCTTTACAATGATATCCAATCCTGTAGAGACCTTTGAGCTAAAGTCGCTGTTTACGCAGGCTACCCCAATTACTTTTAGTTACGCCCAACTCAAGAATTTAATGGTGGCGAGCTAGTAGGCCTCTGCCCACTATTGCCGCGGCTAGCAGCATCAAAATGGCTAAAGTTAGCCCCAGCACATCGCCATACCGCACATACGGGGTTAGCCCTTTAGTGGCGTAAACCTCCCCTTTTATTGATGTCTGTACAAACTGCGCACCCAGTACGGTAATTTCGCCCTTGGAATTTATTATGCCCGAGAGACCATTGTTGGTGGCTCGAATCAGGTAACGACCGGTTTCTAAGGCCCGCATCTGAGCTATTTGCATATGCTGGTTAGGGGCAATGGAGTTACCAAACCAGGCGTCGTTACTTACTGTTAGCAACACATCGGCTTTGGCTGCCCCCTCGGCTACTAACGCGGGGTAGGCAATCTCGTAACAGATTGACGGCATTACCATAGTCGCACCTACTTGAATGCCGCGCTGCTTGCCGATCCAGGGGCTGATAATCGAGGTTGGCAAATTGAAGAAGTGAATCAGGCTGCGTAGACTTTCAAATGGCAGGTATTCGCCAAAGGGCACCAGTTGAGTTTTGTGGTAGATACCTTGCGCACGCCCCATACCAATCATGGCGTTGTAATAAGTAACTTTCAGCTTGCCGTTATCGCGGCGATAGTCATCATAAAGAACACCGGTTATTAGGCCTGTGTTCGTTTCTGCCGCGCGCTGTTGAAATTCATCGAGGACTTCACTGGCACGGTGATAAGGTTTAGGTATTGCCGCTTCGGGCCAAATCAGCCAATCGTTCTGCCATAAGGGCTCGCTTAAGCGGCGAAAGCGTTCGACGGTGAGTTGATAAAAATCTGGATCCCACTTTTTTGCCTGGGGGATATTGGGCTGAATCATGCCGACGCTAATGGCATCACCCTTAACCTGAGTCCACTCTACCTGCTTTAGCGCAATGCCACCTAGCCAGCACGCCGCGCTTAGAGTGAGTAGTGAGAGCGTGAATGCGGGACGCTGGCTTTGAAGGAGCCATTTTAATAGTAGCGCCAAGCTGCAAGCACTGAACAGTACAATCAGACCAACACCCATTACGCCTAGTACTGGCGCGTAGCCGGCCAGCGGTGTTTGCAGCTGACTGTACCCGATATAGAGCCAAGGAAAGCCCGTTAGGAACCAGCTGCGCAGCCATTCGCCTAGCAACCACAGCGCCGGTAGGGCGAAGGGTAGAGCAAGAACGTTGTGCTTAAAGTAGCGACCTAACAAGCCAAAGGGCAGGCAGAACACAATCGCTAGACCTGCTGCAAATAGTAGTGTCAGCAGTGCCGCCAATAACATCGGCGCCTGGCCAAAGGTGTTAATACTGACGTACACCCATGACACTCCGGTAGTAAACATGCCGAGCCCAAAGGCGTAGCTACGGGCTATACATTGCCTGCCGTTAAGGTTATCTAGCCCTAGCACCAGCCATATGACCGACATAAGTGCCAGTGGCCAGAGATCGAACGGCGCCAGCCCCAGGGGCAGCAGGGCGCCGGCAATTAAGGACAGCCCATGGCCGCGCCAGCCTGCGCCAAACAGTGTTTGATAGAGGCGGGGCATTTAGTTGCTGCTGGGGGTGAGCGGGGGAGTTAGTCGTAGCAAATGAATTTGGCGATTGTCTGAGTAGAGCACCTGAAACTGATAACCGTTAAGCTCGGTACTTTCATTGCGAGCGGGCAGGTGACCAAAGGATTGCATCAGTAGGCCACCGATGGTGTCGAAATCATCATCACTAAAACCGGTAGCAAAGTGCTCATTGAAGTCTTCTATTGGGGTTAGGGCTTTAACAACATACTCGCTCTCGCTGACCTTACGGATGAAGGCATCCTCTCCGTCATCGTCGGTCTCGTCTTCAATTTCGCCGACAATTTCCTCTAAAATATCTTCAATCGTTACCAAGCCAGAGATGCCGCCGTATTCATCAATCACTAGAGCCATATGGTAGCGATTTTCGCGGAATTCACGCAGTAAAATGTTAAGGCGCTTGCTTTCGGGAATGATATTGGCTGGGCGAATAATATTTTCTAGGCGGAAGTTCTCTAAGCCCTCGAGGACAAACGGCATCAAATCTTTGGCTAGCAGTACGCCGCGAATATCATCAATTGAATCGCCGATCACCGGGAACCGTGAGTGTCCCGAGGCGATCATCTTAGGCAAAAAGTCAGCGGCTTGATCGTCAATTTTGACCACTACCATCTGCGACCGCGGCACTAAAATTTCGCGTACCTGCTGTACTGACACATCCATAGCGCCCTCGATAATACTCAGCGCCTCCTGATCGAGCAGCTGGTTGTCGGCCGCCTCTTTGATAACTTTGAGTAATTCTTCACGGGATTTGGGCTCGCCGGAGAATGCGTGCAGTAGCTTGTCGAGCCAAGACTTGTCCTGACTACGGGCCGTACTGCTGTTAGCTGTGCCAGCAGGGGTATCGGCGCTGCTACTCGTGGGGTCTTCGGTCATTGTATTTTCTTTATATCCTGTCGGTTGAAGCTTTTATGCCGCTTCATTGGCGTAGGGTTTGGGGTAACCTAGATTAACTAAAATCTGGGTTTCTAGTGTTTCCATCGCTTCGGCTTCAGGCTCTTCTATATGGTCGAAACCGAGCAGATGCAAGGTGCCATGAACCAGCATATGGGCCCAGTGGGCCTCGAATGTTTTGCCCTGGTCGGCGGCTTCACGCTTTACTAGTGTCGCACAGATTACCAAATCGCCAAGCAGAGGCAATTGTGCCTCCGTCGGCAAGCCTGGCGGCTGTTCGAACGGGAAGGATAATACATTGGTAGGCTTGTCTTTGTCGCGATACTGTAAATTTAGCGCCTGACTCTCGCTGATATCCACCAAGCGTACACTCAGCTCGGCCTCATCGCCGCGGTAGTTGGCCGCCGCTAATGCCGCGCCCACCCATAGTCGCAGTTGTTGTTCTGGTGGCAGTGCAGGGTCTGCCGCTATGGCTATTTGAAGATCAATATAAAGTGCAGTCATTAGTGGCGATCACTGCCTTGCTTGGCATCATAGGCGTTGTAGGCGGTGACGATTTTTTGTACCAGCGGGTGGCGCACTACATCTTTGGCGTCGAAGATTGTCATGCTGATGCCTTCTACGCCATCGAGTACCTCGGCGGCGTGCCTGAGTCCAGATTTAACGCCCTTGGGCAAATCTATTTGGCTGGGGTCGCCGGTAATTACCGCAGTGGAGCCAAAGCCGATGCGAGTTAAAAACATTTTCATCTGCTCGCGTGTGGTGTTCTGGCTTTCATCGAGAATAATAAAGGCGTTGTTGAGCGTGCGGCCGCGCATATAGGCCAGTGGTGCGACCTCGATGACGTTGCGCTCTATTAGCTTACCGACGGTGTCGAAGCCAAGCATGTCAAACAGAGCGTCGTAGAGAGGACGTAAGTAGGGGTCGACTTTTTGAGCCAGATCACCCGGTAAAAAGCCGAGTTTTTCGCCGGCTTCTACTGCTGGCCGCACCAGCAGTATGCGCTCGACTTGATCTTTTAGCAGTGATTCAACCGCGCAAGCCACCGCTAAATAAGTTTTGCCAGTGCCAGCGGGGCCAATACCAAAATTAATGTCGTGATTTTGTACCGCATGCACATAGTCTTCTTGGTGGCGTCCGCGGGGCGTGATGTTGCATTTTTTCGTGCGGATCAAACTCAGCGATGGACTCTCTTGGGCAGTGTCCTGCTGGGAATTTTTTTGAGTGCGACTATCTGTGGCTTGATCTTCCATAAGTGCCTCGATGCTGGAGGTTTGCAGGGCTAGATGGATTTCGTCAGGGCTGACGGGGTTGCCGGCATCACGGTAGAGGCCGCGCAGTAGGTCGGCGCCAACACGGACTGCGGCGCTGGCTCCGGTAATGGAAAAATTATGACCGCGAGCGCGTATATCAATATGCAGCCGGCGCTCTATTAACTGTAGATTTTCGTCGAGATGACCGCTGAGATTGGCGAGTCGGTGCGCATCGCTGGGTTCGAGTGCAACTTTAAGTGTCACAGTGGGCTGAGTTCGAATGCTGGTATCCAAGTGATTTCCCTTTAAGAGCCTATCTGCAAGCGTACCGCAATCTGTGCGGAGGGAAAAGGCTATTTAGTTATGAGAGTTAGGTGCTCTTATTACATTAGCTTGGATAGGCATTGCCGAGGCGCATGGATGTGGTAAATGTATTGGGTGTTTATGGAAAACGCCCAACCACCCTAGCTATTTAGCCATCTAGTTCTGAGCCTACCAGTGTGCCGCGCAGTGAGTTGTTCAGTGCCTCTTCAATTACAATATCAGCAAACTTGCCGATTAGTTCGGGCTGGTCGCAGCGGAAATTAACCACGCGGTTGTTTTGGGTGCGACCTGATAGTTGGCCTGGATCTTTTCTTGAGTAGCCGCTGACCAATATGCGCTCGGTGTTGCCGACCATTTTGCGAGCGATGTCCATAGCCTGCTGACTGATGCGTTCTTGTAAGATTTTCAGACGCAGCTTCTTGGTCGTCTCGCTGGTGTCGTCGGGCAGGTCCGAGGCAGGGGTGCCAGGGCGTTTGCTGTAGATAAAGCTAAACGACAGATCGAAGTCCATGGCTTGAATCAGGTCCATAGTCTTCTCGAAATCAGCATCGGTCTCACCGGGGAAGCCGATGATAAAGTCCGAGGAGAAGCAGATGTCGGGGCGAATCTTTTTCAAGCGGCGCAGCTTTGATTTGTATTCCAGCACGGTATGGCCGCGTTTCATCGCCATTAAGATGCGGTCGGAACCACTTTGTACAGGCAAGTGGATATGGCTGACCAGCTCCGGCACCTCATTGTACACATCGATTAAAGCATCGCTGAATTCCACTGGGTGACTGGTGGTGAAACGAATGCGGTCGATGCCGTCGATGGCCGCAACTGCGGTAATCAGTTCGGCTAAGTCGACCATATGCCCTACACCTGAAGCGTCGATGGAATCACCGCGATAGGCGTTAACGTTTTGGCCCAGCAAGTTGACTTCGCGCACGCCTTGGCCCGCTAAATGCACAATCTCTGCCAATACATCGTCTACCGGGCGACTGACTTCTTCGCCACGGGTGTAGGGCACTACGCAGAAAGTACAGTATTTGGAACAGCCTTCCATGATGGATACGAAGGCGCTGACGCCGTCAGCTTCTGGCTTGGGCAGGTGGTCGAATTTTTCGATTTCGGGAAAACTGATATCGACTATGGCCGAGCCATTTTTTTTCGGTGTGTCGATCATTTCCGGCAGCCGATGCAAGGTTTGCGGGCCAAAGATCAGGTCGACATAGGGCGCCCGCTTTGCGATGGCATCGCCTTCCTGACTGGCGACACAACCGCCCACACCGATTACCAAATTGGGGTTTTTCTTTTTAAGATGCTTCCAGCGACCGAGCTGATGAAACAGTTTTTCCTGCGCTTTTTCGCGAATAGAACAGGTGTTAATTAAGATTACATCTGCATCTTCAGGGTCGTCAGTGGGTTCCATTCGGTGAGAGTCACCGAGCAGGTCGCGCATACGATTGGAGTCGTATTCGTTCATTTGGCAGCCATGGGTCTTAATAAAGAGTTTCTTAACGGCTTTCTCTGCGACTGACATCTGTATACCTGCTGTTCAAATGGTGCGATCTTGCTTGGCTAAGTGTTCAAAAACTAGCCAGTTTCGTAGTGGGGGCGCATTATAGCCATAGCGCGAGATAAAACCCACCATCAGGTTTGTGAAGTGCTCGGATAAAGAATGCTATTATGTTGTTCCGCAAATGCAATCTCGGCAGCCCAATATGAATAAACCCGTTTTTAAGGTGATCTTCCTTAATCAAGACGAAGTCTTTGAGATCTTTGCCCGCGCTATTTTTCAAAGCGAAATGTACGGTTTTATCGAGGTTGAGGAGTTGGTCTTTGGCGAGCGTTCGCAGCTGCTGGTAGATCCCGCCGAGGAAAAACTGAAAAACGAGTTTGCCGGCGTCAAACGCACCTATATTCCTATGCATGCCATAGTGCGTATCGATGAGGTGGAAAAGGAAGGCGAGGTTAAGGTGACCGAGGTGAAGGGTGGCGCGGTAGGTACCGGTAGCAAAATTGCCAAATTTCCAATGCCGGGTATAAAGCCGCCTTTGGGTGAGTAAAAATCTCTGCATCAAAGACCCGCTATATTTTGTCAATGTAGCGGGTTTTTTGTATCTGCAGTATGTACTAAGGAAAAATAATGGCTGTTGAAATCGAGCGTAAATTTCTAGTAAACATGGATCTGTTGCCAGATCTGCCTGTCGGTATTGCCATAAAGCAGGGCTACCTGCCCTCCAGTAATAATACTGTTACTCGTGTACGACTTAAAGGTGAGTGCGCCTTTCTCACTATTAAGGGCGAAAATAATGCTACCGGTACCTCCCGACTGGAGTTTGAATACGCTATTCCGCTGGCTGATGCGGAACAGTTGATTGCCGAGCTGTGTGTGGTGCCAACAGTTGAGAAGGTGCGCTATGAAATTCCACTGGGCTCACATGTTTTTGAGCTGGATATATTTAATGGTGACAATCAAGGTTTACTGGTGGCCGAGGTTGAGCTCACTGCCGAGGATGAAACGTTTGAGCGACCCGAGTGGTTGGCGCTGGAAGTGACCGGTGATGCCCGGTATTACAATTCGAGCTTGGTGAAGACGCCGTTCACGTCTTGGTAGTTATTGTTAGTTTTTAGCAGCCAAAAAAACGCCGACTTCCTGCGATAGCCGGCGTTTTTTATCTACAAAATGTACGATGTGCCCAAGGGTACACAAATGCCGCAGGCGCGGCTCGGGTTTTAAGCAGCCAAGGCTACTCGTACACTCGCTAACTTCACACACACTGCAAACACTTTCATCGCCGCTTCTACTTCCGCTAGAGTCGGTACAGAAGGCGCTATGCGGATGTTGCAGTTGGCTGGGTCCCTACCATACGGAAAGGTGGCACCAGCCGGTGTCAGCTTAACACCAGCATCCGCAGACAACTTAGCGGCGGCAACCGCAACGCCTGGGCGAGTGTCGAATGAGACAAAGTAGCCGCCCTCAGGGCTTTCCCAGCTGCCCATGTCGTTGTCGCCAAAGTTGGCGGCAAGGCTTTCAAGTACCGCGGCAAAGCGCGGTGCAAGTACTTCAGCGTGCTTTTGCATATGGTCGAACAGTGCGTCTTTATTGGGCAACAGAGCAACGGTGCGCAGCTGATTTACCTTGTCGGGACCGATGGTCAAGGTGCCAAGCACCTTTTTGAAACCGGCCAAATTGGCGGCTGATGCGGCCATAAAGGCGACGCCGGCACCGGCGAAAGTGATTTTGGAGGTAGAGCCAAATTGCAGTACTGAATCTTCAGTGCCGTGTTTGCTGCAGGCCTCTTTAATTGAGGCCAGCGGCTTAAATTCACCCAGGTCATGTACTGAGTAGGCGTTGTCCCAGAAAACGCGGAAGTTAGCGCCGGCAATCTTACCTAAGGCGGCTATGCGATCTACGGTCTCATCTGAGTAAATTACCCCAGTTGGGTTTGAGTACTTGGGCACACACCAGATACCCTTGATACTGCTGTCGGCTTTGATCAGTGCTTCTACTGCGTCCATGTCTGGGCCATTAGCGGTCATATCGACAGTGACCATGTCGATACCGAGCTGCTCGCAAACGGTGTAGTGACGGTCATAGCCGGGTACTGGGCAGATAAATTTTACTTTGCCTTCTTTATTCCAAGCGCTATCGGTGCCGGTGAGGCCAAAATTGTTGGCGGTCAGCATGGCCTGAAACATTAACGTCAGGCTGGCGTTACCACCCACCAATACATCGGCAGCATCAACACCCATCAAGTTGGCGCCCAGTTGCTTGGCTTCTGGCAGGCCATCTAGACCGCCGTAGTTGCGTACGTCGGTACCGTCGGCACCCTTGTAATTACCTTTGAGCAAGCCGTCTAGAGAATCGGACAGGCTTAACTGTTCAGAGGAAGGTTTGCCGCGGGTCAAATCGAGGCTCAGCTTCTGATCAATAATGGCCTGATAATCGGCGGCCAGTTCTGTTTCCCATTGCTTAAGTTGGTCTTGGGTGGCTTGATCTAAGTTCAAAGTTTTTACCTCTGTGTTGACTGAAAATGTGGCTGGCGGGCGCAAGACCGCTGGCAAATGCGAATCATTATAGCCTCAGATAGACTGAAGTTGATAAATAAGTCGTTTATTAAGAGGGGAGAACGGCTGAAAACAGCTAGATTCCTATTAGTTTTCGTTAAATCTTCTCTATTGGTCGATTTTGCCAGCGAGCGCTGTAATGCATAGCGGCCACAAAGGGAGTATTCGTATGGAAATGCAGAGAAGGCAAATGCCATTAGCCTTCACAGGCTTGGAGAAATATTACTGTGGATTGCGATAGTCTTGCTGTGGCCGCTGCCAGAAATGGCTCTGTTGTATCTGTCGGCAATTAGGCGCTTAAATAGATTCTTTCGGGCGAGACTTTGATGGGGGAGCGGGTTTGGTAATTTAACTTGCCCAGTGAGAATCTGTTTAATTTAACCGGTAAAATAAGATTCTTGATTGAGAGACCCGAGCGAGAGATTGCGCAAGAATTTACTCCTGCCGTTGGTTTGCTGCGGATGCAGATGTATGTGCGACAAGAATAATCGATTAGGGCGAATGAGAGTTTGTTGATCACGCATAAAAAGGGCAAACCTAATATGCGCAAAAACGATCAGCGTCCAGACAATAGTTGAGATGTTAGCGCGTGGCAGCGTTAAGTTTCTATCGGTAAATCATGCTGATAGAGAGCTAAGCTGGTAATCAAAGCTCGGCTAATGTAAAAAATTAAATCCCGATCGGAATAAGCAGTGTTGAGGCGGCACTTTGTGCCACGCTGATAATTGTCCGTTTGGTTCTATCCGCCACAATTTTAGCCATCATGTCTTGGGTGGCTATCATCTTGCTGAATAATCGCTCATAACTCAGGTTGGGATTGGTTTTTAGGTAGCTGTTGCTGAAGATTAGCGGTTGATGGTCATCATCCATACAGGTTATTAAGCGCCAGTTAATGATCTCTAAATTGCGGGCGCTGTCGTAGAGTTCCTGCTGGTCGACGCTGTCAAAATAGTAAAACTCGGTGCGGTAACTGTAGCTGGCATGCAGCATGCTTTTCATTCCCACTATCAGCGCAAACACTCGGTCGCCGCGAAAGTTTTTGCTAAAAGCAAGTTGCACCGCCTCGGTACCCGTTCGGTTATTTAACTCTTGAAAAGTATAAGTCTGGCCGCCCTTGTAGAGCTGCGTCAAGCGGGACTCGATACTCGCCTTAGGTTGCTTGCGTAGCTCGCGCGGGTTGCGTTTGTAGAGTTTGATCATCAGTGAACGAGTTAGATCGCGCAGTTCTAGTACATGCATTTCGGTAATTTGGTCGATAGTGCTCTTGCCGAAGTCGTTAAAACCGAGCGTAGTACTGCTGGGGCCTTTATTTTTCCCGGTGTTGCTGCAGCCACCACTAATCAATACGCTGACAATTAGTGCACACGCCAGTAAGGTTTTACCTAAGCCGGGGTGAGGCAAAAGTGTGTTGTTGCCGGTGATAATGCTCATGAACGAACCTATTTAACCTAATATTTTAATTCTAGGGGCTTAAGCGGGGTGTGGCTAGGGGTGGAGTCACAGGCTGAAAATTATGAACTTTCATGGGGTAAAGGGAAACACTCAAACGTTACGGGTGGTTAGCGGGGCAGAATAGCCAAGCACCTTAGTCGATAATTGATTTTGTCTCGCTAGTATCTATGGTGGTCTTTTAGCTTAATATCGAGGAAAAATTTCCGCTAAGAATTAACTCACCGAAATTACTTTTAATAAATATTAGCTAACGCGTGATTCGCACATGTGGGTTCTGAAGTTAATGGCTGAGTGCGGTGCGGTGCGGTGCGGTGCGGTGCGGCGTTGTGTTGCCAAATCATAGGCAAAAAAAATCCCGACAAGATTTAACTTGTCGGGATTTTTTAATATATGGTAGCTAGAGCGTGACTTGAACACGCGACCCCAGCATTATGAATGCTGTGCTCTAACCAGCTGAGCTACCTAGCCACAATCTCACCTAAGCGAGGGCGCGTATTTTCCACATACAGCTACTTGGTGTCAATAGTGTTGTCGCGTCTTTTACTCTAATCTACCGGTTTTCTTTTAGCTCAGCATTCATCGAAAACTGAATTAAGCTGCATTTATAGCCTAACCTCAGCATGTATGGGATTCCTCACAGGAGGTGAGACATTGGCGGAGCCAATGGGAGCCCGCTGAATTCAAGCAAGATCGCATCTAGCGCCAGAGTTCAATGGGCGCGAGCTCACTTTTTGCAGGGATGCAAAAAGTGAGCTCGTAGGTCATCAGACGTTGAAGCGGAAGTGAATAACATCGCCGTCGGCTACTATGTAGTCTTTACCTTCCAAGCGCCACTTGCCGGCGTCTTTGGCGCCGTTTTCGCCATCGTTATCTACAAAGTCTTGGTAGGCGGTGATTTCAGCGCGAATAAAGCCGCGTTCGAAATCGGAGTGGATTACACCGGCTGCCTGTGGCGCTGTAGAGCCAACGCGTACAGTCCACGCGCGCACTTCTTTAACGCCGGCGGTAAAATAGGTGTGCAGTTCTAGCAGGCCGTAGCCAGCGCGGATAACGCGGTTTAAGCCCGGTTCTTGCATGCCCATATCTTCCAGAAATTCGGCAACTTCGTCGTCGTCGAGCTCAGCGATCTCAGCCTCTAGCTTGCTGCAGATGGCAACCAGTACGGCGCCTTCTTCGGCGGCGATAGCGCTAACAACGTCTAGGTGTGGGTTATTTTCAAAGCCCTCTTCATCGACGTTGGCAATGTACATGGTTGGCTTTAAAGTCAGCAGGCTCAGCGGCTTAAGCAGCAACACTTCGTCTTCGTTGAGTTCGAAGGAGCGTAGAGGTTTGGCTTCGTTAAGGTGTGGCAGAATTTTTTCACACAGAGCCTTCATTTTAATAGCATCGGCGTCGCGGCCTTTGGCCGCTTTAGCAAAGCGATAGATGGCTTTTTCGATGCTGTCGAGGTCGGCCAGTGCCAGCTCTGTATTGATCACTTCTATGTCGTTGGCGGGGTCAATTTTACCGTCGACATGAATAACGTTTTCATCTTCGAAACAGCGCACTACGTGAGCAATGGCGTCGGTTTCACGGATATTAGCGAGAAACTTGTTGCCCAGACCCTCACCCTTGGAGGCGCCTTCAACAATACCGGCAATGTCGATGAATTCCATAGTAGTGGGTATGGTTTTCTCTGGCTTGACGATTTCGGCTAGCTTATCTTGGCGTGGGTCAGGCACTGCAACTATGCCGGAGTTGGGCTCGATGGTGCAGAAAGGGAAGTTCTCAGCACTGATGCCCGCTTTGGTTAAAGCGTTGAAGAGTGTTGATTTGCCTACATTAGGCAGGCCGACGATGCCGCAGTTAAAACCCATGATAAATACCGTTAAATGTTGAATGTTCAGTGTGCTGAAAATTGGTGGCCGAGTGTACAGTAAACCGCGTCTTGCTGCCTCGGCTTTACAAATGTTCGATTAGTTTTGGGTGTGCAGCTCTTTCATGGCATTGTTCCACTCGCCTTTTGCCACATCGCCGAGTACTCGGGTCGACTCATAGATGGCATCATCAATCAGTGTTTGCTCGGACAGAGGGGCTTTTTTAAGAACGTAGCCGACTACTTGCTTGGCGTTGCCCGGGTGGCCAATTCCTAGTCGCAGGCGGGAGAAATTTTTGTTGTTACCGAGGCTTGCAATAATATCGCGCAAACCGTTATGACCACCGTGACCGCCACCGTGCTTAAGGCGGGCTATGCCGGGGTCTAGGTCGAGTTCGTCATGGGCGACTAATATTTGTTCTGGCTCGATCTTGTAGAAGTTGGCGATGGCGCCGACAGACTGGCCAGAGCGATTCATAAATGTGCTGGGGTTGAGCAGGCGAATGTCGCTACCGTTAACGTTGATGCGCGCTGTGTGACCAAAAAATTTACTTTCAGCTTTGAGCGGTTGGTTGTGTTGGCGTGCTAGTTCTTCGACAAAATCAAAGCCGGCGTTATGCCGCGTGCGTTCATATTCGGCTCCGGGGTTGCCGAGGCCGACGATTAGTTTGATATTGCTCATGGGTGGTGTTCCATTGCTGTTATCACTGCGATTGAGCTGTGAAAAATGACTGCTTATGTATCAGTCAGTTTTTAGAGGGCAAAAAAGCAGCCGTGCGGTAATTGTTACTGTATTTTCAAGATACCATACGCCCTTGTATATAGGGCTGCCAGTTCATTCCGAACATAAAAAAAGGCAGCCGGAGCTGCCTTTTTCTTACAACAGTGCTGAAAATTACTCAGCGGCTGGGGCTTGCTCGCCTTCGCCTTCTTCAATTGGTGCTCCTTTAAGTTTCTTAATAGAAACAACAGGCAGGTCGTGGCTAGCGCCAAGTGCCAGGGCAACAGAAGTAACGCCTTTTGGTAGTTTCAGGTCAGAGATGTGCAGGGTAGTACCAGATTCAACTTCGGCCATGTCAACTTCGATGAAGGCTGGCAGGTCGGCAGGCAGGGTAGAAATTTCTACGCTGTTGGCTGCGTGAGATACTATGCCACCATCAATCTTAACACCGGGGCTGATATCTTCGTTGATGAAGTGCAGCGGTACGATCTTGGTGAACTTCTTGGTCTTAGATACGCGCATGAAGTCGGCGTGCATAATGATAGCTTTGGCCGGGTGACGCTGAAGGTCTTTCAGAATCACGCTCTCTGCTTTGCCGTCTACAACAACTTCAACAACGTGGGCATAGAAAGCTTCGTTTTCCAGCTGCTTGATGAAATCTTTGTGCTGAATAGAAACAGAAACAGGCTTCTTATTGCTGCCGTAGATGATGGCTGGAACTTTGTCTTCCAGACGACGCAGGCGCCGGCTCGCAGCTTTGCCTTCATCAGTACGGAGTTCAGCGTTCAGAGTAAATTCGTTAGACATGACTGATTTCTCATAATGGTCAATATTAAAGCCATTTGACTAAGATTCCGCGACCAGAAACCTTTGTCGGCTCGTTGTGCGCTGCCAGTCTAGCTGACAGTGCGGGAAATTGAGAACGAACTTTCGGCAGTTTACGCTGCAGTAGGTTCGCGCTCAAAAATTCTTTTTTTATACTGCTAAAACATCGCGCTGAGTGATTCTTCATTACTCAGGCGGCGCACTGCTTCGGCTAACATTGTCGACAGGGTTAGTTGGCGCACGTTGGGTAGATTTAGCAGTTCGTCCGACAGCGGTATAGAGTCTGTGACAATAAGCTGATCGAGTACTGAATTTTTGATATTTTCAAGTGCGTTACCCGACAGTACCGGGTGAGTGCAGTAGGCGACAACTTTTTTGGCGCCGCGATCTTTCAGAGCTTTTGCGGCGCTGCACAGGGTACCTGCAGTGTCCACCATGTCGTCCACTAGTAAGCAGGTGCGGCCGTCTACGTCGCCGATCAGATTCATGACTTCGGCAACATTGGCGCGCGGGCGACGCTTATCGATAATGGCCAGTTCTACATCTAACTGCTTTGCAATGGCGCGGGCGCGCACTACGCCGCCGATGTCTGGGGAGACAACGATTAGGTCTTGGTAGTCCTGCTCATTGATGTCGTCCAGCAACACGGGCGAACCGTAGACGTTGTCTACTGGCACATCGAAAAAACCCTGAATTTGTTCGGCATGCAAATCGACAGTTAAGACGCGGTCAACACCGGCGCCCACTAGCATGTCGGCGACCACTTTGGCGGTAATGGGGACACGAGCCGACCGCACGCGGCGATCTTGGCGAGCGTAGCCAAAGTAGGGGATGACGGCGGAGATGCGACCGGCCGAGGCTCGGCGCAGGGCGTCGACCATTACCATCAGTTCCATGATGTTGTCGTTGGTCGGGGCGCAGGTGGACTGTACAATAAATACATCGCGACCGCGCACGTTCTCGTTGAGTTCAACGGCAATTTCGCCGTCTGAGAATGCTGTTACTGAGGCGTCTCCTATAGGGATCCCTAAGCGGTCAACAATTTTTTTTGCCAGCTCTGGGTTTGCGTTCCCAGTAAATACCATCAAGTCTGCCACGTCAGTTACCTGCTGTTGTCGGTGGGTTGTCGAAATAGTGTTGCAGAGAATTGTCTAGAGCGCTCGCAACAAGCCAAAAAAGGGTGCTTATACTTATAGGTGATTTTTACTACGCACGGCTTTCGAAGGCGGTGTGATAGATGGCTTCGAAGAGTGGCTGATTCTCTCGGTTGAGACAATCAAAATAAAATGGCTGGAGTGGAAGGATTCGAACCTTCGCATGACGGGATCAAAACCCGCTGCCTTACCGCTTGGCTACACTCCAGTAGTGTCAGATCAGTTGCTGTAGTGGTGATGAATTAACACCTTTTGCCAAGAATCCGGAAAGCTTATCTGGGATCTTATCCAGAACCGCTTGCGCGGCCACTTCGGACTCAAAGGAGGCAAAAACACTAGCTCCTGTTCCTGTCATTCGAGAATCGCTGTATTGACTGAGCCAGGTTAAGGCAAAATCAACTTCTGGGTAGAGTTCTCTAACCAGTGGTTGGCAGTCATTTTGGCTGTCACCCTCGAAGAAGGCCGCTACTTTAATGATCGGAGTATCCCTTGTCAAACGCTTGTGGCAAAAAATTTCTGCAGTGGATACATGGCAGGCGGGCGTGAGTACCAAAAACCAACTTTCAGGGAGCTGCAGGGGTTGTAAGTGTTCACCTACACCTTCGGCCCAGGCGCTGTAGCCGCGCACGAATACCGGCACATCGGCGCCAAGTTGGCGACCGAGTTCCGCCAACTGGTCCACATTCAGACCGCATTGCCATAAATGATTGAGTCCGACCAAGCTGGTAGCGGCATTGCTGGAGCCACCTCCAATGCCGCCACCCATAGGCAGTTGCTTGTCGAGTGCGATGTCGGCGCCGAGTTCGCAGTTGCCTGCTTTTTGAAGTAGGCGGGCGGCGCGGACAATGAGATTATTATCGAAGCTGACGCCTTTAATGTCGGGTGACAAGGTGAGCGCACCATCGGTGCGCAGGGTAAAGCTGAGTGAGTCACCGCGGTCGAGCAGTTGAAAAATAGTCTGTAAGTTATGGTAACCGTCGGCGCGACGGCCGGTGATGTGGAGCATTAGGTTAAGTTTTGCCGGCGCGGGTAGGGTCAGGGGTTCTTGCACTTTAATTTTTTTTCCCTGTGGCGGGGTCGAAGTCCTACTCAATAGGTCATTTATCAATTTATTAGCTCGTTTTGTTGTGGGCTTTCACCTTGCTAGATGGTGACATTTCTGCACGCATAAAAGCCACTTTCAGTGCTTGCCTGTGGCTCAATTTAACGTCCAGTCTTTGATTATTAGGGTGAGTTTCAATCCACCTTGAGTTGCGATAAGTTTACCAGGCAGTAAGAAATTCCCTTCATCGCGATAGCGGCTGTAGCTCAAGTGCCAGCCGGATTGCTGCAAGCTGGCGAGCGCGCCCTGGGAGTTGTGTTCGATTTGCGCCGGTAAGTCGGGTGCCGGCAGGCCTCGTACCCAGTATTTTAATTGCTCTAGCGGCGCATACCAGCCCAGAGCATGTTGTAGTAATCGATCTGCAGTGGGTGCGCTCAAGGTCGGTTTGCCGGCCTGTTCTAAGGTGACTTGCTCGCTGTTGCCAATAATTCTTATGCGGCCCTGACCTAGGGGGCCAGATAGGTGAATATCATAGTTGTCAGGCGCTTGTTGCCAGTGTAGATAAGCGCTGCCGCTGTCGCTGGGGCCGCGCACGCCCATCTTGGCCGATAATTGCCATCGCTGTTGCTGCTGTAGTTGTTGTTGATAACTGTCCCAGTCCGCGATATAGCCGTTAGCGACAGGTTGGTTGGTGCAACCATTAAGTAATAATACAGTCGCTATTGCAGCGGCAAACCGCGTCGATAGAGTCAAAAGCATAGTGTTATTCGTTATCGCTGTCGGCAGTTTTCATGGGTGCTTTTAAGGGCGCGCCAGTAAGTCGCTCGACTGTATTGGCAATTATGCTGTTTTCTGGGTCTAGTTGCATGCCCTCGAACCAGATCTCATTGGCCCGCGAATGATCACCTGCAGCCCATAGTACCTCGCCTAAGTGCGCTGCAATTTCTGGGTCTGGATAGGCCTTCATCGCTTGGCGCAAACGTAGTATGGCTTCTTCAAGATTACCCAGACGATAATGCACCCAGCCCAAAGAGTCGATGACGGCTGGGTCGTGTGGAGTGATATTGAGGGCTTTTTCGATCATTGCTAAAGCCTCGGTAAGGCGTTCGCTGTTGCTGTTAACGGGGGTATTGTCGGCCAGAGTGTAGCCCAGCGCGTTAAGGGCGGTGGCGTTGTCGGGTTCGTATTTGATAATAGTGCGTAAATCGGCCTCGGCGCGGGGCAGTTTTTTTTGTGATTCCAGTAGCATAGCGCGCGAGTAGAGCAACTTGGTGTTTAGCGGCAGTACTCGTAAACCTTGGGTCAGGCTTTGTTCTGCGCGTTGCAGCTGTTTTTGTTCGCGCAGTATTTCCGACTCCAGTAAAAACAAGTGCTCGCTCTGTTTGGGAAACTTTTTTCGGGCTTCATTAAAACGACCACTGTTGGCGGCAAAATCTTCTCGTTTCAGCATGATATTACTCGCCTGCAGTAATGCCGGTAAAAAGTCAGCCCCCGAGTCTACTTTCAAATAGTGTTGCAAGGCTTGGTCTGTTTGTTGACTCTGCTCGGCTATACGGCCTAGGTAATAGTGTGCGGTGGGCACTCGCTGCTGTTGCAATAATAGTGTGTCGAAGTGTTTTTTGGCTTCTTTCGAGTTGCCGCGTTCGGTGCAAATTAGTGCTAACGATAAACGCAGGTCGGGGTCATACGGTGATTGTTCAGCCAATATAGTGAATTGTTCATAAGCGCGGTCGAGGTCGTAAGCCGATAACAGACGCGCGTATTGCAGGCGCAGGCGTTTATTATCGGGGTGGCGTTCAAGTATGCCGCTGAGGTTTTTTAGTGCTTCGTCGGGTCGCTTAAGCTGGTTGAGCAATTTGGCCTCAAGGATTGCGGCGGGTATATAATCTTCCTTCTGTTTAAGGGCGGCTATAGCGTCTTTGAGTGCGGTGTCAAGTTGCCCCCGCTGCTGTTGCAGCAGGCCCCGACCGACTAATAGTTGTGGGTACTTTGGGTGCTCTGCTAGCAGGGCGGTATAGGCTTGCAGGAGTTGTTCGCGCTGGGTGTCGGTAGCGCGTGCCGCGCGTGCGGCAATATCCTGAAATAGGGTGGTGCTGTTGCGTTCGAGCAGAATTTTCGACTGTTCGAAAGCCTCGAGTAAGCGTCCGCTCAGCGATAACTCAGTGGCTACGATCAAGCGCGCTTCGTTATTGCTGGGCTCAAGTTCTAGCCACAGTTGCGCAGTGTCGAGGGTGGCTTGATGGGCTTTTAAATACTGGCCGATATGGGTGGCGCGGGCGGCGACTTTAGGGTCACGAGTCCTGTGGGCCTGTTGTATATAGTTGCCCAGGGCAATATCGAAGCGGTTGCGGTTGCCGGCCACTTCCGCCACTAATAAAGCGTAAAGTGTTTCGGCTGGAAACTCGCGCGTGGCCACCGCTGGGGTTGGTTCGGGCTTATTGGCCTCGCTCTGAACCCGGTTGGCCGGTGTTTTGAGGTTGCTGCAGCCCTGAAGAGCCAGTATGCCGAACAGGGCGATGCCAAGTATATGAAGTGTCTTCATTGAAATCCTAAATGAGTGAGCGTTATCTCTGTTCTGTGACCATCATAACCAGTAGATGAGCACCGTGAAATGGTATGAGGCGGAAAAAGTCAGCTGATCGTTTACAGCTTAGCTTGTGTTGCTGTCTCGCAACACGGACAATTGCCACCTTTTATCAATCTTCGCGACTAACGACATAAGCTTTATATGACATTGTTGGCTCTTGGCATTAACCATAACACCGCCGCGTTGGATGTGCGCGAGCGTGTGGCCTTCTCGCCAGAACAGGTCGAACAGGCGCTGCAGCAGGTCTGTAGTCGTGCCGATTTTAAAGAGATGGCCATACTGTCTACTTGTAATCGCACTGAAATTTACGCTTGTGGCGATGCCAGTGTGGATGACTTGTTGGTTTGGCTGGCCCAATTTCACCACCTGGATGTGGATGCGCTCGCTTACTGCCATTATGCTCATACCGACGAAGCCGCTATTGAACACATGATGAAGGTCTCGGCGGGTCTAGACTCGCTAGTGTTGGGTGAGCCGCAGATATTAGGTCAGATTAAATCGGCCTATGCGGTAGCCAGTAGCGCTGGCACCGTTGGCGGTATATTACATAGCGCCTTTCAGCGTATTTTTTCGATTGCCAAGCGCGTGCGTACCGAGACTGCAATCGGTGAAAACCCGGTATCGGTCGCTTATGCTGCTGTTACTTTGGCGCAGCAAATATTTTCCGATTTAAAAGAGGATACCGCCCTGTTGATCGGCGCTGGTGAGACCATTGAACTGGTGGCTCGGCATCTGAAAAATTGCGGTATCGCTCACATTATTGTCGCCAATCGTACGCTCGACCGCGCCCGCCGGCTGGCCGATGATCTCTCGGCCGAGGCAATTTTATTGGCCGAAATTCCCGAACACTTGCATCGTGCCGATATTGTTATTTCCTCCACCGCTAGTCAGTTGCCGCTACTGGGTAAAGGTGCAGTGGAGTCGGCCTTAAAACAGCGTCGCCATAAACCTATTTTTATGGTCGATATCGCTGTCCCGCGGGACATAGAAGCGGAAGTCGCCGAACTTGATGATGTATATTTATATACAGTCGATGACCTGCAAGGGGTCATTGACGAGAATCGCAAGTCGCGGCAGCAGGCAGCCGAGCACGCCGAGCGTATCATTGCCGATGGGGTGGCACTCTACTCGCGCGAGATGCGCGCATTGAGTTCTGTGGCAACCATTAAAGCCTATCGACAAAAAGCAGAAATGGTACGCGATACGGAGTTAGATAAAGCTTTGCGCGCGCTTGAAAGTGGCGCCGACGCAAGCGTGGTGTTAAATCAGTTGGCGCGTAATTTGACTAATAAACTCATTCACTCGCCGACCACTATTATCAAGGGTGCCTCGGCTGCTGGTCGTAGCGATGTGGTCGGCCTTGCACGCGAATTGTTTGAATTGAACGATTTGAAATAAAAATTGAACCGATACGTTTTACCTATCAGGCTATAAAATGAAAGAATCGATAATAGACAAGCTCGATAATTTGCAGGATCGCTATGATGAAGTTGCGGCACATTTGTCGGATCCGGACATTATTGGCGACCAAAATAAGTTTCGCGAACTGTCAAAAGAGTATGCGGAAATTGAGCCGGTGGTACAGTGCTTCGCTAATTATCGCCAGGTATTGGAAGATATCGTCGAGGCCAAGTCGATGATAAAGGAGTCGGATCCAGATTTACGCGAAATGGGCCGAGAAGAATTAAAAATGGCTGAGGCGCTGCGCGAGCCACTGGAACTTGAGTTGCAAACGCTGTTGCTGCCCAAGGATCCGAACGATGGAAAAAACGTATTTTTAGAGGTGCGCGCTGGCACCGGCGGCGATGAAGCCGCAATTTTTGTTGGTGATTTGTTTCGCATGTACTCTCGCTATGTCGAGAAGCAGGGTTGGAAGTTAGAAATAGTCACCGAAAATCGCAGTGAACAGGGCGGTTATAAAGAAATTGTTAGCCGTGTAACGGGCGCCGGTGTTTATTCGAAAATGAAATTTGAATCCGGTGTCCATCGCGTACAACGAGTGCCAGAAACTGAATCTCAGGGTCGTGTTCACACATCTGCGTGTACCGTAGCGATTATGGCAGAGGCCGATGAACTGGAAGCGATCAATATCAATAAGGGCGATTTGCGTGTCGATACTTTTCGCGCCTCTGGCTCTGGTGGTCAGCACGTCAACAAAACCGACTCCGCCATTCGTCTTACGCACCTGCCCAGCGGTATAGTGGTGGAGTGTCAGGACCAGCGTTCACAGCATAAAAATAAAGCCCGCGCCATGACGTTGTTGGCGACCAAATTAAAGGATGTGCAGGAGAGTGCTGCAGCCGACAGCATATCAGAAGAGCGCAAAAACCTAGTTGGCTCCGGCGATCGTTCAGAGCGCATTCGCACTTACAATTACCCTCAGGGCCGGGTTACCGACCATCGCATTAACTTAACTTTGTACCGTCTGGCTGAAGTCATGGAAGGCTCATTGAATGATGTTATCGGGCCGCTAATTAACGAGTATCAAGCCGATCAGTTAGCCGCTTTAAGTGGTGGTTAGCTTTGACTGATATAAAAACTTGTTTACTGCGCGCTGTGCAGTTGCAAGATGTCAGTGACAGCGCGCGCCTTGATGTGGAATTATTATTGGCGCACGTATTTGATAAAGATCGCAGTTACTTTTTTAGCTGGCCGGAAAAAGAATTAACGTCCACTCAATTGGCAATATTTGAGCAATTTTTTGCACGGCGCTTAAAGGGCGAACCTATCGCCTATATTCTCGGCGAGCGTGAATTTTGGTCGTTATCGCTGCAGGTTAATGCCTCTACTTTAATTCCTCGCCCCGACACCGAGCTGTTGGTGGAAATGGCTCTCGAGCTCTTTTCAGAGCAAAACATTCGTGTGCTCGACTTGGGTACGGGTACTGGCGCGATTGCGTTAGCGCTGGCGAGTGAAAAACCGCTTTGGCATTTGTTCGCATTAGATCAATCGCAAGCGGCCTGCGATCTGGCAGAATCCAATCGTAAAATGCTTGGCATTGATAATGTTCAGGTGCTGCAAAGCAATTGGTTTTCGGCGTTAACGGCGTCGGAGCTAAGCGCCAAAAGCTTTGATTTAATTGTTAGTAATCCGCCCTATATCGATAAAGATGACCATCATCTGAGCGAGGGTGATGTTAGTTTTGAACCACTGTCGGCGCTGGTGGCCGACGATGCTGGCTTGGCCGATATTAAACACATCACTGCGGCTGCGATTGATTTTATAAATCCCGGCGGTTATCTATTATTTGAGCATGGTTACAATCAGGCCGCAGCGGTTAGAAATATCTTAATGGCGGCGGGCTTTGCCAGCGTTAAAAGTAAAAAAGATTTAAATGGCAATGATCGCGCAACATTAGGGTGCTGGCCGAGCTAGGGATTATCATTAATAGCTGCTTTATTTATTACAACCGCCTCAGTGATAAAGAGTGGATTAGAGCTTTTGTTAGGTGTTATTCAATATGAACGATGAACAATTACTGCGCTACTCACGGCAGATTATGGTCTCTGAAGTCGACATTGCCGGGCAAGAAAAGTTTTTAGCGGCGCGAGTATTAATTATTGGCCTCGGCGGTTTGGGTTGCCCTGCGGCCATGTATCTGGCCGCTAGCGGTGTAGGCAGCTTGATCTTGGCTGATTTTGATAAGGTCGAATCGAGCAACCTTCAACGCCAAATCGCTCATAGCGAAAACACAGTGGGTAAGTTAAAAGTCGAGTCGGCAGCGACAATGCTGCGCGGCCTTAATAGTGATATAAAAATTGTTACTATTAACGCCGCACTCGAAGGCGAAGCGCTGCTGCGCGAAGTACACAACAGCGATGTGGTACTCGATTGCAGCGATAATTTCAGTACTCGTATGGCAGTTAACAAAGCCTGTGTCGAGGCTCGAACACCGCTAGTTTCTGGTGCCGCCATCCGCCTTGAAGGGCAATTAGCGGTATTTGATAGCCGCAGTGACGACAGCCCTTGCTATGCGTGCCTCTATGATCTATGTGAAGACGACAACGAAAATTTAACCTGCTCCGAGAGCGGCATATTGGCCCCATTGGTCGGTGTTATCGGCAGTATGCAGGCACTGGAAGCACTGAAATTACTGGCTGACTTTGACCAACCCAGTACGGGCAAGTTGTCTCTGCTCGATGCCGCGAGCTTGGAGTGGCGCCAGCTTAATTTACAAAAAGATCCTAGCTGTAAAATCTGTAATCAGAGCTCAGATCGCCCTATTGACTAGGGCCGCTGACAGTTCCCAAATACTCTGTTAACCTCCCTAACAATATTTTGAGTATACGGAGATACCCCCATGTCAGACTCTTCTGAGCAACCCTCTACGCCATTATTTGACGTAGTTTTCTACGGCACTATTATCGACGGCTTTGAACTAGAGTCGGTACAAGCTAGCTTTGCCAAGTTATTCAAATTATCCGGCGCCAAAGTCGAGCAGATATTTGCATCTTCCAAGGTTGTGTTAAAACCCGATGTGACAGAGGCTGTTGCGCAGAAATTTCAACAAGCCTTGCAGCAAGTCGGTGCTGAAGTGTCGCTAGAGGCAAAAATTCCGGTTGCTGCTGAATTGACCCTGCAGTCAGAGCCTGCATTAGATGTGGTCGCTGAAGCTGTCGCGCCTGACAATCAAATTGATGCGAATACTGATGCGAGTGGTATTAATCAAACGCCGGCAGCGGATTTAGTGTCGCCGCTCGACATCTCCGAATACGGATCTTTGGCCAAGGCTGAGATTGGCGATTGTGATGCCCGTATTAGCCATATTATCGCCACCGCATGGCAGAATGTGGCAGGTAATAAAGGCCTTGTCTGGGCGGCTTTTGCTCTGTATGTGTTGGCGGTAATAATGATGGCTACAATGTTGCATCTTTTGTTTGGTAGTGCTGCTGATGATATGGCATCGGATGGCCTTATCGGCATAATAACGTCTCAGCTGGTTCAAACCTTGATAATGCTGCCCATTTCCGTCGGTCTTATTTTAGTCTGCGTGAAAGTGGTCAGCGGTGTCGAAGTTTCTGCGTTAAGTGTGTTTAACTATTTTCCTAAAACACTTAACTTGGCGCTGACTTATCTATTGATGGTGCTAATGATTATGTTGGGTTTGATGTTGTTGGTTATTCCCGGAATATACTTAATTGTGGCTTATTCATTAGCTTTGGTGCTGGTAGTAGATAAAGATCTTGGCCCTTGGGAGGCGCTTGAAACCTCGAGAAAAGCCATCAACAAATGTTGGTTTTCAGTGCTGGGTTTATGGCTTTTGCTGGGCCTTGTTCTCGCAGTGGCGATGATACCTTTGGGTATTGGTTTGATTTGGGCTCTGCCTTTAACCATGTTAAGTGTCGGTGTTTTATACCGTAATTTATTCGACTTGTCGAAAGAGTCTAGTACTGACGAGTGACTGCCGAGCCTGTGTCCGTCGATCCCTACTACTGTTTAGAAACACCAGAGGGGATTGATTACAGGCCCCAAATTCTGGACAGGTAGCGCCTATTTGGCCTACTCAAACGATAACCTGTTGTGCCAGTTGGTTTGCGCGGTAGCAACTTGTTGGTCTTTTTTTGGCAGGCAACATGTTGGCCACAGGCTTAATCGAAACGCTCGCTGTCGCTCAGCTGTTCGATGCGTTTGGCGGTTTGGCACCGAGTCCCTGCGTTGCATAATTGTGGTACCGCCGGCCGCTCAGTGCTCATTATTATGAAGGGCTCTGAACCCTCAAGGCTAGCTACAGTAGCTCCGCGACTGCGGCCGTGATGACTTGGCTAATTAGCTCGCAGTAGCAAAAATTAGTCAGGCAGAGTTTTCTCCAGAGACCCTTTTGCTTTTAGTGATACTCCATTGCTTGTGTATGTACCAGAGCAGCCACATAAGGCTGTAGCTCGAGCTGTTTGAGCGCGGGCAAATCGAGTCTGATATTGCCGGGTGGCTTTGTGAGGACTCAGCTGAATAAACCGCTCAATGATTTCCTGCCGCTAATATCGATTTAAAAGTCTTTATTGAATACTTATATATAGGGTAGTTGGAGGCGAAAATACCAAGCGGGTAATAACGAATTAAGAGTAGTCTCTTGTGTTAGGGCTGGCTTATTTTCCACAATCGTCCATTTAGCATGACCATGGCTGCCGCTAAACCACAAATAATACCAATCCAAAATCCCTGTGCACCCATGGCGGGCAGTCCCGTTATTGGCTGCCACCATTCGGTTAGTGCCAAGCTGTAACCAATGGGGAAACCGATTAACCAGTAGGAGGTTAGTTGTATGATCATGGCCGCACGGGTGTCCTTATAGCCACGCAGAGCGCCCCAGGCGCTAATTTGCAGAGCATCCAAGATTTGGTAGGCGCAGCAAAACAGCAGTAACTGTTCGGCCAGTGCCTGCACTTGTAAGTCGGGGCTGTAGATAGCGGCTATATCGCTGCGCCAAATAATGGTTATTAGCGCAGTTATAGTAGCAATTAGAGTGCCTACTGCCACGCCGGTCCAAGCCGCTTTGCGGGCGTGTTGAGGCGCTGACGAGCCCATTGCGTGGGCCACGCGTATACTGATGGCCTGTGCCAAACCTAGCGGGATCATATAGATAAGCGCGCCAAAATTTTGTGCTACTTGATGCGCACCCACGACAATAGCGCCCAATGGCGCCAGTAGTAGTGCCATTATGCCGAAAAAAAGCACCTCACCGGTAACGCCTACAGCAATAGGTAGGCCGATATGAAGCTGATGACGAATAGCGGTTGTATTGATACTGCTGGGCAGGCGTAATAGTTGCAGCGATTGCAGGCCCTTGTGGCGGCTTACAACGCCAATAAATAGTAGCAAAATTACCCAGTTGAGAACCATAGTGGCTATGCCGCAGCCGATGCCGCCCATTTCAGGCAGGCCCCAGCGACCAAAAACTAAAGCGTAATCAAGCACTATATTGGCGAGAAATGCTCCCAGATTAATTATCATGGTTGGGCGCGTGTAACCCATAGCTTCGCTGCAGTTACGAAATAGTGACGCAAACGCCAGAGGTAGTGCCGCTAATGCAAGTATTTGTAAATAGCCCGAGGCGACTCTGCGCACTTCTGTCTCGAGTGTCATGGCATTAAGTAACAGCGGCGCAAGCCAAAGTATTAAGGTCATTAGTAAACCTATAGCGGCGGCAATAAAAATGCCCTGCTGCACCTGTAAGGGAATTTCATCGAGCCGTTTGGCGCCGCGCAGTTGCGCAATGATCGGTGATAGCGCCGATATTAGTCCTATGATCATGACACTGGCGGCGACCCATAGACCAGAACCTATGGCGAGCCCAGCCAGATCGATAGCGCTAACTTGGCCCGCCATAATCGTGTCGGTGACTGCCATGCCTATGACGGCGAGATGCGCGACAATCAACGGCAGCCCTAAATGCAGCAGGCGTGAGCTTTCTATTTGGAATCGTTTTAGGCGTGAATTTTTGGTCGCTGTGGGGGTGCTGAGCAAGGGGTAACTCGAGTTGATGAATTCATCTTTATTATGATCTGTCAGCTGGGAAAGGGACAGAGTAATTGGCCGTGATATAATCATTATCTTTTTTATGTATAGAGACGCGCCCACCTACTTTTTGGCGCGCCACAGTAGGGGTATCAATCTTGAAAGACAAGACGTCTGGCGGTAAGAATCAGCATTCACATGGCAATTCTCGTCAGAACCACAAACAATCTGGCTCACCTGCGGCGGTCGTCGCTTGGGATGCGTCTCAATATGTGGTGGCACCCGAAGAGGGCAAGACCCGTTTTCATGATTTGGATCTGCCCGATACGTTGCTGCACGGCATTGCCGACCTAGGTTTTGAATACTGCTCGCCCATTCAGGCGGTGTCTTTACCGCACTCGCTCAACGGCCATGATGTGGTCGGTAAAGCGCAGACAGGTACCGGTAAAACAGCGGCATTTTTACTGGCGATTATCGATGACTTGATTCGCAATCCAATTGAGGGCGAGCGCTATGCCGGTGAGGCGCGTTCGCTGATTATTGCGCCGACGCGTGAGCTGGTGATGCAAATTGCCGACGATGCTCGAGAGTTTGTCAAGCACACTGATTTAAAAGTTCACGCGTTGGTCGGCGGAATGGATTACGCTAAACAACAGCAAAAGCTTGGCAGTGAACTGTGCGATATCTTAGTGGCGACTCCCGGCCGTTTATTGGATTTCTGTAGCAACCGCGATGTCTATCTTGATCAAGTTGAGATACTAGTGATCGATGAAGCCGATCGCATGTTAGATATGGGTTTTATTCCGCAGGTGCGCAATATTTTGCGTCAGCTTCCGCGTCGTGAAAATCGTCAAACGCTGATGTTCTCAGCCACCTTTACCCCCGAGGTTAACACTCTTTCCGAGCAGTGGACGGTAGAGCCGGTACGCATTGAAATAGAGCCTGAATCTGTGGCCACCGATACCGTGGACCAGCGCGTATACCTATCAGCGAGTGATGAGAAATACACCATTTTGTACAATTTATTGAAGCAGGATAATGTCGAAAGCTTGATTGTTTTTGCCAACCGCCGCGACCAGTGCCGCCGCTTGCACGAGACTTTGGAACGCCACAATATCGCCGCCGGTCTGCTCTCGGGCGAAGTGGCGCAGACTAAGCGCGTCAGTACGTTAGAGCAGTTTAAAAGCGGCAAGCTCAAAGTGCTGGTGGCTACCGATGTCGCCGGTCGCGGCATCCATATCGCTGGCATCAGTCACGTGGTTAACTACACTCTGCCGGAAGAACCAGAAGATTACGTTCATCGCATCGGCCGCACCGGGCGCGCTGGCAAGCTAGGTACCTCTATTAGCCTAGCCTGCGAGGACGATGCTTTTCGTCTGGAGCCGATTCAAAAATTGCTGGGCGAGAAACTGAAATGCGAAATGCCGCCGCTGGAACTGCTGTACAAAACTCCAGCGATGGGCCCCAGGCCCAAACGTGCACTTGATAGCAAACCGCAGAGCCAGCCACGAGATAACCGTCGTGGAAGTGGTCAACGCCGTCGCTAGTAAACCTGTATTGGTACTCAAAAAGCCCGCTTTCTTACAACAAGAAAGCGGGCTTTTTTATGGCTATGTCTGCATAACCTGTTGCGAATGCAAACTTATCGCCTCAGT
>CAWVSV010000010.1:0-39073 GCA_963933095.1 uncultured Cellvibrionales bacterium | reverse complement strand
TGACATCTCACATCTCACATCTCACATCTGACATCTCACATCTCACATCTCACATCTCACATCTCACATCTGACATCTGACATCTGACATCTGACATCTCACATCTCACATCTCATCACACGTATCGTTGACACTGCGCCGCTTTAAAAGTTATGCGGCAGCTCTTAAAGTTAACCTGAGCACTGCATTGATCCATTCCATACGGCGACTTCTGTGAATACAGTTTTCTTAGTGTTCTCTGAGATACAGCTATAACTTCAGTTATATTGTTACTGTTATTCTAATGTCGCTTCTTTTCTTCTGTGAAATAGCTATTACATCGGCTGGACAGCGAGGCTTATTACCTGCCCAAGGCCTGTGGAAACTGGGTTATGAAGTTGGTGATGTAGACAGCCCACAGCAGAAGCGGGCGTATGGCTAGTGTGCACAAGTACCAGAGGCAATTGATACGAGGCTCAATGTGTTACCGCCATAGGAATGCGGAACCGCAGAGTTTGGAGATAAATATTTTATTGCATATTAATATATTTACTTTTTGCCTGACCCATGAACGAAAAAACCCCTGCAGCGATCAAAGCTACAGGGGTTTAACGTATTCTAAATGGTGCCTCGGGCCGGAATTGAACCGGCACGACCGTTAGGTCGGCAGATTTTAAGTCTGCTGTGTCTACCAATTCCACCACCGAGGCAAATCGATGAACCGCCCATAATGCTGCGGAGGTTTGGTCGAAAATTTGGAGGCTTGGCCCGGAATCGAACCGGGGTAAACGGAGTTGCAGTCCGCTGCATAACCATTCTACCACCAAGCCTTGATGCGCTATTTTGGGTGATTAAGCCCTTGTAGCTAGCCCTTGTTATCGGTAGATCAATAATAAGGAGCGGCTATTCTATTCATTGGCTGCCAGCTGTCAAGGTTCCTGCGCCTTTATTTAGAATCTTCAGCCAATAAAGTCGGCAAGGCTGCTTTTATGTACAAAACCATAGACCAAAGGGTGAGCGTGGCCGCGGTGTAAAGCAAGGCGAAGCCACACATCATAAATACCGAATTACCGAACAGCATAAATATAGGCTGGGTGTTGGGGTTAAAGGCTAACAGTACAATTATGGAGGCCATTTGTGCCGTGGTCTTAACCTTGCCAATGTAGGATACGGCAACGCTGGCGCGCGCGCCCATTTCTGCCATCCATTCGCGGAGCGCGGATATAACAATCTCACGACCAACAATCACCGCTGCAGGAACAGCAAACCAAACGCTAGGGTGTACCGAGGTTAAAAGCACCAATGCTACGACTACCATTAACTTATCGGCGACGGGGTCTAAAAAGGCGCCAAAAGCAGTGCTCTGATTGTATTTTCTAGCCACATAGCCATCAATCCAATCAGTGATGGCTGCTAAGCCAAAGATTACCGCCGAAACTGGGTAGCTCCAACTGTATGGGAGGTAAAAAACGATAACAAATACTGGGATAAGCGCTATTCGAAATAGCGTGATTTGATTGGCTAGTGTCATATTGTCTAAGTTCTTAGTGCTGTAGGGTGATGGCGCTGGCGCTGCAAAATGCAACTTTGTGAGCCAGTATAAACGCTTACGAAGATTTTTCAGAGCTTAGCCACGAAAAGCCGCGTAAATTTCCTCTGCGATGATCTTGCTGATGCCTTTGACCGTGGCTATTTCGTCGGCCGACGCTCGCTCTATCTCCTGTAGCCCACCGAAATGGCGTAACAATTCGCGACGGCGCTTAGGGCCAATGCCTTCGATTTCCTCTAGACGCGATGTTTTACGCTGTTTATCACGCCTTTGCTTGTGTCCACCAATAGCAAAGCGATGCGACTCATCTCGAATGTATTGAATCAAATGCAGCGCAGGGTCGTGACTGTCGAGCGACAGTTCGCAGTCGGTAGTTTCCAGATATAACGTTTCAAACCCAGCCTTACGCGTACTGCCTTTGGCAATGCCGATCAACATGACGCTATTAATACCAAGCTCAAGCATGACGGCACGCGCGCGATTAAGCTGGCCTTTACCACCATCGACAAACAGTATGTCGGGAAGCTTGCCCTCTTCTTTTTGTACGCGGGTGTAGCGCCTTGTGAGCGCCTGCTCCATCGCGGCGTAGTCGTCACCGCCAGTGATACCGTCGATATTGAAGCGACGGTAATCGCTTTTAAGGGGACCCTCTACATTAAAAACAACACACGAGGCGACGGTTTTTTCGCCGCTTGAGTGAGAAATATCAAAGCATTCCAGTCGAGTGGGTATGTCGACCAGCTGCAAGCGCTCTTTCAGCGCGACAAATCGCTGCCGGGTATTCTGCCGACTACCGATGCGTGCCTTTAAATTTTGCTCTGCTGTTTCTTGCGCCATTGACAGCCACTTGCTTCGTTTGCTACGCACAGAGTGATTGATATTGATGTTTCTTTTGGCTTTTAGGGTGAGCGCCTCGGCAATTATGTCAGCACTTTCAAGCGGCATGCCTATCACTACTTCTCGCGGAAGATCTTTGCGCTGGTCGGCCAAATAAAACTGGGTGATAAAGCTTTCCAGAAGCTCGTTGTTACTTTGGTTTAAAGTGAGCTTAGGAAAATAACTTTTACTGCCGAGCATGCGGCCGCGACGGATAAACAACAAGTGTACACAGGCTAACCCACCCTCACTGGCGCAGCCGATAATGTCGATATCACCACCGCCCGCATCAATGCCCTGCTGTGATTGAATCCTGCGTAGCGCCGCTATTTGATCGCGCAGCTGTGCCGCCTGTTCATAGTCGAGCTTTTCGGCAGCAAACTCCATGCTGTCGGCCAATTCTTGTATTAGTTGGTCGCTACTGCCGCGCAAAAACAGTTCGGCATGCTCAATATCTTTTGCGTAATCCTCTACGCCAATCAATTTTACGCACGGACCGGTGCAACGATTAATTTGGTATTGCAGGCAGGGCCGAGTGCGGTTGCTAAACACACTGTCTTCGCAGTTGCGCAGACGAAAGGTTTTTTGCAGAAAATAAAGGCTGTCTTTTACCGCCCCGACGTTTGGAAATGGACCAAAATAGTGACCCTTTTTTTTCTGCGCACCGCGATGCAATGAGATGCGAGGAAAGTCCCCAGCCGACAAGAATAAATACGGATAAGATTTGTCGTCGCGCAATAATATATTGTAAGGCGGTTGCTGCGACTTAATTAAATTGTGTTCAAGAATTAGAGCTTCAGCTTCGGTTTTGGTGATAGTCACCAGCACCTGGGCTATCTTGGCCACCAGGGCCATAGTCTTGCTATTTAGGCCCGTTTGTCGAAAATAACTCGCAACGCGATTTTTGAGGTTTTTGGCCTTGCCAACATAGAGGATTTTATCAGCGCTGTCGTACATCTGATAGATGCCGGGCTGGCCGGGCAGACTGGCAATTAAGTTGTCAGCGTCGAAATCAGACATAAGATTGGGCTGCAGAAGTTTTAGACGACGGACTCGGGATCAAGTATTTTGTGTTTTACGGCTAGCAAAGTTAACTCAACATCACTGCTGATTTGTAGCTTGTCAAAAATTCGATAGCGGTAGCTATTGATGGTTTTGGGGCTGACATTAAATGTTTCTGCTATTGCTTGTGCGCGCCTACCATTAGCGATAGCCAGTGCTGTCTGCAGCTCACGATCTGAAAGCTGATCAAAGGGAGATGTTTGTGCACCGCTGTAGCTTTTTAGGGCCATTTGTTGGGCGACCTGACTACTCATAAATAAATTGCCAGACATCACCTTGTTAATGGCGCTGATCATTTCTTCTGGTCCGGCTCCTTTGGTGACATAACCAACGGCGCCAGCTTGCATTAGCTTTGTTGGGTAAATACTGTCATCACACGCGGTAACGGCAATAATTTTTATCTTTGGGTTTATTCGTAATAACTTTTTGGTGGCCTCTAAACCGCCAATGCCCGGCATTTTGACATCCATAAGCACAACATCGGGGTTGTGCTTGCGGGTCAAGAGCAGGGCTTTTTCACCACAGTCAGCCTCACCAATAATAGTGAAATTCTCGATATCTTCGAGAATGCGCACTATGCCCATACGTACGAGATCGTGATCATCTACAACAAGGATATTGACCAAGCTGCCACCTCAAAATTTATTGTAAAAATCACCTCGGGGCTGTATGGGGGAAATAATGCACCGCCCTGAGATTACCGACCTAACTTAACATTCATCTTACATCTTACTCAGCGCTAATGCGCAGACTATTTAATAGCACCAAAGAACAGGCTAATGCTAGCGCTTTTAAATCATGCTGCCAGCGGTATGCATGCGGCAGTGCAATGGGATCTTTGGCAACATGAGCAGCGGCGAGTTTAATGACAATTATAGGCAAAAAAGATACCCAGCGATTACAACCCTGCAATGGAGGCTGACCGACTGTTGGCACTGGGCTGTAGATGCTAGTTAAAAGCACTTGCCCAGTATTGACCCAACAAAGCGGGGCAACCACCGCTAATACGAGCGCGGTAAAAAATTTGCGCGACAGACATTACCTACAACGGCCAATTTGAGCATAATTTTGTTAAGGATATACGCGCGGTTCTATTTCTAACTCTATACCGAACCGCTCAACCACAGAGCTGCACACCGCCTGAGCCAGCTTCAGCACAGCCGTTCCAGAAGCTCGCTTGGGATTGGTCAGCACTAGTGCTTGGTGCTGGTGCATAAGTACGCCACCTAAACCCTTCCCTTTCCAACCGGCTTGCTCTATCAACCAACCCGCCGCTAGCTTTACACCTATTGGGCCTTGGTCATATGCTGGCATGGTCGGATGAGAACGCTGCAAAGTGCTATACAGTTTGTGGCTGACCAGCGGATTTTTAAAGAAACTACCAGCATTTGGAATTTCTTCCACCGCCGGCAACTTACTGCGACGAATCGCGCACACCGCAGTGCTGACGTCGACAGGTGTTAACAAGGCTTCGGGAATAGCCTTCAGTGCAGTCGCAAGCGCTGGGTAAGCAATAGAATATCTAGGCGTTTTACAGAGCTTTAAGGTGATCGAGGTAATAATGAACTGGTCTTTAAAGCGCCCTTTGAAGATGCTGTCGCGATAACCGAATTGGCAGGCGTCTTTATCGAAAACCACTTTATCACCAGTGCTTATTTGCACCGCTTCCAGTTCACAAAAGACATCCTTTAATTCAACACCATAGGCGCCTATATTTTGAATCGGGGCGGCCCCTGCGCAACCGGGAATAAGTGATAAGTTTTCCAGCCCCCAGTAGTGGTGACTCAAGCAGTAATTTACCAGTTCGTGCCAATTTTCTCCGGCGCCAGCGCGCAGCCATACAAATTCGTCAGTCTCTTTAACTAGCTCGCGTCCCATCAAATTGAGCTTAATGGCAATGCCGGGGAAGTCGTCAGTTAACACTATATTGCTACCGCCACCGAGGAGTAACAGCGGTAACGTTTTTTCGCGGGCAATACTGATGACATTTAACAGCGACTGCAAGTTGTCAACGGCTGTGAAAAACTCAGCCTGGGCACTGATACCCAAGGTATTAAAGGGCTGCAGATTATAGTTGGCGGTCAGCACAATCAGCTCTCTAAATGTCGAGTTTTGATACGCGATAATAGCGCCTGACTGGCGTCTTCGAGCAGATCAAGCACTCGCTCAAAACTCTGTTCGGCCTCGTAATAAGGGTCTGGTACCGCTGTATCTGAGCACTCACCGAGATCGAGCATTAACCCCAGATAACCAGAGTAATCACTGGGTGCAATAGACTGCAGGTTGGCGAGATTTTCATTGTCCATTGCGAGTATGTAGTCGAATTGAGCAAAGTCTTCAACCACCGCTTGACGGGCCCTTAAATCACTCAAATCATAATTACGCTTAAGCGCATGCGCGCAGGAGCGCGGGTCTGGCGCCCTGCCGGGATGCCAGTCGGCAGTGCCAGCTGAATCCACTTCAATGCAGTCGTCGAGACCCGCATCTGACACCATTTTGCGAAAAATACCATGTGCAGTTGGTGAGCGACATATATTGCCTAAACAGACGAACAGAACCCGAATCAAAATATTGCTCCAAGATGTAAACGAATGCGTTCAAGGTCTGCAGGGGTGTCGACACCACCAGGCACCTGTTGGCAGGCCAAGTCGATATGAATGCGCTCGCCATTGCTAAGCACGCGCAGTTGTTCGAGACTTTCTAATTGCTCCAACGGCGCCGGTGGCCAGCTAATAAAGCGGTTCAGCAAAGCGCTGCGATAAGCATAGATGCCAATATGACGCCGTGCGACCAGCTCGCTGGGCAAATGGCTGCTGCTTTGATTGTAAGCATCGCGTGGCCAAGGTATAGGTGCGCGCGAAAAATACAGGGCAAAGCCGTTATTATCGGCCACTACCTTAACAACATTGGGGTCATTAAAGTCTTGCAGTGAGGTTATCGGTTCGCACAAAGTGGCGACACTGGCCGCTGAGTTGGCCGCTAAATTGGCGGCAACCTGATCGATAACTTCAGGGGGAATTAAAGGCTCATCACCCTGTACATTAACTATAATATCGCTGTCACTAAAGCCGTAACAAGCCGCCACTTCCTGCAGGCGATCGGTGCCAGAGGTGTGCGTATTAGAGGTCATGCAGACTTCACCGCGAAACGCTTTGACCGAGTCGGCTATACGCTGATCGTCAGTGGCTACAATGACTTTAGTCGCGGAGCTTTTGCTGGCCTGCTCATAAACTCGCTGGATCATGGTTTTATCACCAATCATTGCCAGCGGTTTGGCCGGCAGACGACTGGAAGCATAGCGCGCGGGGATCACAATATAAAAACTCATATTCAACTCTCTAAAAACTCGCCATGCTAACAGGTATAGCGTGCAATACGCTGCTCCACCATAGCGTAAAATGCTGTATCTATTTGTGCTTCAACCGCTAAAAAATACCATCGACTACTGTCGAATTTATCACATAAGTTGTGGCATTTAATGGCGTCCTTAGCGGTCATAAGTAACAACTTGCCGCTGTAAGGCGCTAAATCTTGATCTTGGAAATTGTGATGATCGGCCAGAGAGACGGTAGACGCATCGACACCCAGCTCTAACAGGGTATTAAAGAAGCGCTGAGGGTTACCAATACCGCTGATGGCATAGCTGTAGTCGCTATTGTGAAAGTCTTTCAGGGCCACGATGTTACCCGAGGCAACTTTGACCCAGTGCAGCGGCTTTAGTTGCATAGCATACTGCTGAGCGTGCAGTGTTGCGGCCAACTCGCCGTTGCTAATCACGCAGTCAGCTTCAACTAAGCGTGTACGAGGTTCGCGCAAGGGACCCGCAGGCAAGGTTCTGTTATTACCGAATTGTCGAGCTGAATCTACCACGACAATTTCAACATCTCGAGCCAGCTTATAATGCTGCAGACCATCATCACTGAGAATGACATCACAACCTTTGCTGATCAACAGCTTAGCTGCCGCTGCCCGTTCCGGTGCAACACATACTGGCATAGAGAGAGCTTGTAAAATAAATGCGGGCTCATCACCGCTGTCGGCCACAGGTGTTGTATCAGTCAGAAGCAGTGGGTAGCTTTGCGCGGACCCGCCATAGCCACGACTGACGATTCCAGGGGAGTGCCCGTTAGCCGCTAAGGCTTTAGCTAAAGCAATAATGACAGGAGTTTTACCCGTACCGCCCACTGCTATATTGCCAATAACGATGACCGGCACGCCAAGTTTCTCAGCAGCGGCCGTGTGAGTTTTTCGAAGCTTGCGGGCAACAAGCTGCAGCAGCCATGCCAGCGGTTGCAGCGCTAAGCTAAAACCATTTTGCAGGCGATTAGGGCTGTACCAAAACCGGTTGATACTATTTTGCAGGCTCACTTTGCTGTCAGTCGGTACTGGAATTACGGGTGGTGATGCTTAATTGCACGAAGCCAGCTTGGCCGGCAGCATCCATAGCACGCACTACCGCCTCGTGGGACGAACTGGCGTCGGCAGTAATAATTAGCGGGGTATTTTCCGCGGTATTGTCTGGGTTAATGGCATCCAGAGCCGAGAGCAGAGTTATTAGCTCGGCGTTAACCAGTGCGCGACCATTGACCGCATAGCTGCCGTCAGCGTTAATCAATATCTCTACATCTTCTGGGCTCTCGACCTGCGGGTCACCGCTGGCTTGAGGTAAATTAATACTGAGGTGACTCTCTTTGGTGAAAGTGGTTGAGACCATAAAAAAGATCAACAACAAAAAAACCACATCAATTAGCGGGGTCAGATTAATAGCGTCTTCTTCTCGAAGCTGGCGGCGAAACTGCACGTTATCTCTCCGAATTAAGACGTTTTAACATCGACACGGCGGTCGCTGTGCAGCGCGTCGACCAATTTAATCGCGTCCTGCTCCATAGTAATAACTAAGGTATCAATATGGCGACAAAAGTGGCGATGTAGCATCATTGCCGGAATAGCAACGGTCAGGCCGGCAGCCGTAGTAATAAGGGCTTTGGATATGCCACTGGCTAAAACACCTGGGTTACCCGTGCCTTGCGTAGTAATAGCGGTAAACACCTCAATCATCCCAAAGACAGTTCCCAACAGACCGATGAGAGGCGCGACGGCAGCGATTGTACCAAGGGCACCTATGTAACGCTCCATGCTGTGAATAACATGGCTGGCTGCCTCTTGAATGCTGTCGCGCATAATATCGCGGCCATGGCGTGAATTGGACAGGCCTGCAGCTAAAACAGTGCCCAGTTCTGAGGACTCTTTAAGCTCTTTGAGTTTGCTGGCATCGAGCTGATTGTTTTTAATCCAGCCCCACACTTGGGCCAATAAATGACGCGGTGCTATTTTTGTCGAATCCAAGGTCCAATAGCGCTCGACACTAATGGCAATAACGGCGATGGAACACAGGATAATAGGCAGCATTAACCAGCCGCCACTTTTAATAATTTCGAACACCGCTTAACTCCTATTGCATTAATTACTTTTCTGACGAACGATATTTGTCGGCAGAATTTATTTACTGCGCACTTTAGCATAATCACAAGGGTTGGTTACAACCCACTGCACAAGATACAAGGATAGCCAGCGCGATAACATTGAGCCAAAAGCGCTTACTCTTCGCCAGCCGCTGCCATTAATGGTACCAAAAGCGGCGCCGATCTTTACGCATACGAGTGACGACTTGCTCGCCGGACCGGCTCACCGATAACTGAATTGCGCCTAACTGATCAGTGTTGAAAATACGACTGCCGACGCTTATGTAGCGTTCCACCACAGCCTGATTTGGATGCCGATAACTGTTTTTATGTCCGTATTGAAAAACGACATTGTGCGGCCTCAGTTGCGCTAAAAAGGCTTTTGTAGACGATGTCTTGCTGCCATGGTGTGGTGCAGTCATCCAGTCAATATGGCGTGGCAATATCCCTGAGGACAACAGCCCACGTTCGGCCAGCGCCTCAATATCGCCGGTGAGTAATACGCTGATACCATTATGCTCAATAAGCAAGAGGCAGGAGCGATTGTTGCGCGCGTTAGCATGCGGGTGATTACTGCGACCGCCCCGCTCGGCAAACGTACTTCGAAAAGAAAAAAGGCTGAAATCAGTTTGCCCCCACTGCCAGCGCCTGAGAGACTCGCAGCTTTCATATCTGCGGGCCTTAACAGGCATTAATAAGGGCTGTTTATTCCAACTGGCCGGCAGACAATGTCTCGACCCTGATGACAGACATGCGATCAACTCTGCCGGCGCATTCACCTCCATTACCGCATGACGCTCAGCCAATTGAGCCGCTCCACCGCTATGATCGGCATCGCCGTGGCTTATGATTAACCTGTCGATAGTGCGGGCGCCAATGGAGTCCAAGTATGGCGAGATTATGCCGCTGCCGGCATCAAACTTTTCACTAAAACTGCGACCGGTGTCGTATACGGCTCGCTTGCCACCCGCCTCTATGACAACGGCAGTACCTTGGCCAACATCCATGAAGGTAATTCGCAATTGTTCATCGAACCCCCTTGGCGAAAACATTAACGGCAACACCAGTAACAAATATCCCAGCTGACGACCGGGAATACCACGCGGGCTAAGCATTAAAGCAACAGCCAACAAACCCACCACAACTATGCCCCAGCTCTGTGCGCCGCCATTGATGTGTGCAGTTATGGGCAAAGTTTGCAGCCATTCGAGGCCTAGCCACAGCCAGGTAAGCACCCAGTCAGCCAGCTGCAGAGGGTAATCTGAATAAGACATGAGCGATAACGGCAGTAGAGCGTGTAACAGAACCGCCAACAATAACAATGGCACTACTAGCACTGACACCACAGGAATAGCAATCAAATTTGCAACAGGAGCAAGCAGCGACGCTCGCTGTAACAGCCAAAGCATTGGTAACAGTAATACAACAAATAAATACCACTGTGATCGAACTGCGGCTATGGCAGTACCGTAGATTTTATTTGACTTTGTGCTGCGTCCACTAAACATCAACAGCAGAGCGATAGCCGCTGCAAACGACAGCCAAAAACCTGTGTCCCAGATTGCCAGTGGATCGATAACAACAACCCCCAGCAGCGCTAAGCTTGCCGCTAGACGTTTCAGTGCTGGGCGGTATAGCCACAGACAAAACTGCACCGTCAATACCATAATTAGAGCGCGTAGTGTTGGCGTATTAAACCCAGCAAGCGCAGCATAAGCTGCCGCTAAGGCGGCGGCGCTGATATTGGCAATTAAAAACGTACTGATTCTTGGGTCTATGACATTAGCCATACGGCCAACAAAAGCCCCTAAGAAATAGCCCAACATGGCGATAAGACCAATATGCAATCCCGATATAGCCATCAAGTGTACAGTGCCGGTGCTTTGCAATAGTCGCCAACTGGCAATATCGATATGACTTTTATCGCCAATCATTAATGCCTTGAAGTGGGCAGTATTGTTTATCTCGGCTCGTTCCAGCCAAAGACGAAGGGCTTGTCGGGCTAGAGGGATGCTAAATTGGTCTGACGTATTGCTAGCTTTAGTCGCAGATTTAACCGTACCTGTAGCGACAATGCCTTTTCGTAACAGCCAAACCTGATAATCGAAACCCGCCGGATTGACAAACCCACGAGGTGACTTTAAACGAACTTTTAAGCGCCAACGCTCACCTACCGCAATGCTGTCGGTGTGATCATACCAACTGAGAAGCAACTGAGCATTAGCGGCTAAGCCCACAAAGCCACTGTCGTTAAGCTGAAATAGAAATCGTTGCCGCCGAGGGCTGTCGTGACTAATATCTATAATATGACCATTTAGCCACACGTCCTGACGATCATACGAATCGGGCAATTGCTTGACTAAACTGATGCTGTTTTGATGATTGGCATAAGCAAAACCAAGCAATAGCACCAGTATTAACAAGCACCATTGCGGCAGCCAACTAGCGCGACGACACAGAAAAAAGCTGACACTAAAGCAAATTGCCAAGGCTGCTATGGGAGCTACCAACGCACTGACAGGCACTAACCGCGGTAAGCTTGCGGCCATCATAATACCCACACTGAAACATACCGCCAGCCACTGCATTGACCACTCCTTGGTCTGAACGGCACAGCACTTTATAAAATAGGGGCTGAGCGCGAGTAGCAATTTATCTTACAAACTTAAATATTAGGCGCCTTAGGCGAAACAATGAATCACATGAGGAACGAGCTCGCCTGAAACATCTACTTTGGTATAGATGAAAAATGACTGACTAACCAATCATATCTACCCTTAGCTCCAATGTTCGCCACCCTGTATGTCGCCCACCCAAGGTAAGCATTTTAGGCAACTCCGCCATAAAACAAAAATCACTTTATAGATGTCTCTGCTAGTATTGAGAATAGCAAAATGACTAACGACATTGTTATCCATTAAACAAAAAAATGCAGAAATTAGCCGGCCGTAATGCAGTTTATATGGCCTACCATAAAACACTGGGCCCACTTTATTAAGGTAATTTTTAGCTTGATAAGGCCAATGCTTTTTGCCGTTTTAATAGACGCATCGTTAACGAGATTCTCGGTTGAACGGTTTTAAGCAATACAGCCCACACACCGCGACCCATCGCGAAGTGTTTTACGGTGTGGAGCGACATTTTAAACCGCCTCTTCCTGCACAGCGTTGTCATACTTAGATCAACAGCGTGTCAGCCATGCACAGCTAGGGACTGGCATATAATTCTGCCCCAAATATTACTGAATACGCACTGATGTTTTTGCTGTTAGAGCGGGGTAAAAATTAATTCTTTGTAAAAATGTAGCCGTTGATTATGCCTTTACTGCCATACTCAGCCTTTAATCTGGCTCTAGGAAGGGTTTATAGGCATAATAAGCTCGCTTTTTAGTAACTAATTGCTATAAGACTTCGAACAATTAAGGTCCACACTGAATGGCTCGAAAAATACTCAAAAGACTCATGCCAGACCCAGAATCAATTCGCAAGAAACCAGGCTTGCAATTTTTGGGCAAACTATTACACGACCCAAACTTATTTCACCTAAATAGACACTCTGTTTCAGTAGCCGCCTTTGTCGGAGTTTTCACCTGTTTTTTACCTTTTCCATTGCAGATGGTTATTGCAGCAATCTTGGCGTTGCTGGCTCGATGCAATTTACCCTTGTCGGTAGCGCTAGTGTGGATTAGTAATCCGTTAACAATACTGCCAATTTTTGCAGTGACAACTCAGTTAGGTAGGATTATATTGGGCATCCCGCCAATTGATTTTGAAGGTGAAATAACTACCCAATGGTTTATAGACGAGATTGAACGCCTTTGGCAGCCACTCTTGTTAGGCTCTTTGGTCTGCGGTGTGAGTTTGGGCGCCACTGCCTACGTAGCTATGCGGATTTTTTGGCGCTGGCAGGTACTGCGTAACTGGAGAAAACGTCAAAAATTAAGAGTGCAACACATGGCCAAATAATCAACACAGTGCCAGCACAAGCATCTGGGTTCTCAAAAAAGACCCGATAAATATTCGAGCGCAATGTTAAACCTCGTATCTCAGCGCCTCTGCAGGTTGGGTTCGGCTTGCTTTCCAAGCTGGGTAAATTGCCGCTAATGCAGATAGCAGCAGCGCCGCTATTACCACTAACGCCACATCGTTAAACTGAATATCTGTCGGCAGATAACTGATCGGATAGACATCGGACTTTAAAAACTGAATGCCCGCTACCGATTCGACCCAGGCGACAAAGTCACTGGCAAAAAATGTCATTGTTACGCCAAGTATTAAGCCCAACAACGTCCCCACGCCGCCTATTAAACTGCCCTGAATAAGAAATATCGCCATAATTTGTAACTTTGAGGCGCCGAGAGTGCGCAGTATAGCTATATCGCTGCGTTTATCGGATACCACCATAATCAACGTAGTAACAACATTAAACGCCGCTATGCCTATAATTAAAAACAACAGCATACTCACCATCTGCTTTGACATTTGAATGGCCTGATAAAGATTGCCATGAGTTCGAGTCCAGTCACTGCTGTAAAAACCGTAGCCCCATTCTCGACTGATCGCGCGAGCAATCTCTGGCGCGGCAAATAAATCATCAACTTTAAGTCGCAGACCGCTAATGTGATTGGCCTGGCCGGTCAAATGGGCGGCGGTAGCCAGATTGCTAAGCGCCAAACTGTGATCGGCCTGAGTGCCGGTGTGCACTATGGCGCTGACTGTTAGGGCTCGTATTTTTGGCAGGCTGCGATCTTCGCCATTGGGTACAATGATTGAAAGTTTTGAGCCGGCGTTAAGGCCGAGTGTTGCAGCTAACCCTGAGCCAATCAATAATGCGTTGGCATTGCCTTGCAGTTGCTTGCGAAAATCTGGCAGCATGGTGGTGATATTTGAGACGTTAGCTTCAAGTTCAGCGTCCACCCCAAACAATATTAGAGGTGCCACTTTGGCTTTGTGATAAGCCAGCGCCTGCACTTTTACAAAAGGCGCACTGGCAATAACACCCGCTTTGGTATTAAGTGCGGCCACACGTAGGCGCCAGTCCTCCATGCCCTGGCGATGATAAATAACAGCTTGCGGCATAATACCCAAAATGCGCTCGCGTAACTCGCGATCAAAACCGTTCATTACCGACAACACGAGTATCAACAGTGCTACCCCCAACACTAAACCCAGTGTTGAAATACGCGAAATAAATGCGGTCATTTGCTGGTCGTCATGACTGACTCCGTAACGTCGGCCAATCAGTAGAGTAAAGTGCCCTGTCATGCGCTAACTTCTTGCACGGGCTCTTTTTCAGTGACGTCCTGCAGTTCACCATTACTGAGCAAATACTGGCGGTCCATTTTTTGTGCCAGACGACCGTCATGCGTGACCACAATAAAACTGGTACCCAGTTCGCTATTTAACTCTTTCATCAGATTATGAATCGAATCGGCGCTGCCTTGATCAAGGTTGCCAGTGGGTTCATCCATTAATACGCACTCAGGCTCACATGCCAGCGCTCGTGCAATGGCCACACGCTGGCGCTCGCCACCGGACAACTCTGATGGTCGATGACTGCTGCGGGTTTTTAAACCGACACGATCTAGCAGTGCCTGCGCTTTTGCATTGGCCTCGGCGCGCTTTACTTTGCCGATTAGCAGCGGCATGGCAACATTTTCAAGCGCGGTAAATTCAGGCAGTAAATGATGAAACTGATAAACAAAACCAATGCTACTGTTGCGCAATTTCCCGCGCTGGCGCTCACTCAAACTGTTGAGCGATTGCCCAAGTACAGTCACTTCGCCGCTAGTGGGTGTATCCAGGCCGCCAAGTAAGTTCAATAGGGTAGATTTACCCGAACCTGAGGTGCCAATAATAGCCACACACTCGCCTCGACCCACACTAAAATCAATACCCTTGAGCACATTAACTACCTGCGGACCTTGGGTATAAGTTTTACCGATACCCTTAGCGCTAAGAACTGAAGCACCGGCGCTCACTGAAGAATTCATAGTCGTCATAAATATTACTCGTAGCGCAGTGCATCGGCGGGCTGTATGCGGGTAGCACGCCAGGCGGGGTAAATCGTGGCGAGCAAGCTTAAGACCACGGCTATAGCACAGATAATAACAACATCGGCCCACTGCAGATCGGACGGTAATTGCGAGATAAAGTAGATACTGGGATCAAAAATGTAGCGCCCCGTTAATGCTTCAAACCAAGTCACTAAATCGCCTATAAAAAGCCCTAACAAGCAGCCACTTACGGCACCGATCAATATACCAAGTAGCCCAACCGCCAAGCCTTGCACCATAAATACCGCCATCACTTGTGCGGCTGTCATGCCCATAGTGCGCAACACCGCAATATCCGAGCGTTTGTCTGCCACCATTAAGATTAAGCTCGAGATAATATTGAAGGCCGCCACAGCTACAACGATCATCAGCAAAATACCGATCACCATTTTTTCCATTTTAACCGCTTGAAATAAGCTGCCCTGGGTTTGGCTCCAGTCAATCGCTTGATAGTTCGCACCGAGCTCAAGTTCGAGCTGGCTAGCAATAGTGCCGGCGCGATAAATATCGCTGGTTTTAATGCGCAGGCCATCGGCCTTCTGCGCCATGCGCAATATTTTTTGCGCGTCTTGCATGTGAATAATAGCGAGGTTCTGATCAACCTGCGCGCCCACTTCAAATACACCGCTAACGGTAAAACGTTTAACGCGTGGAAACAGCCCAGCAGGGGTTACTTGCACCTGTGGCAGGGTGAACAACAGCTTATCGCCAGGCATCACACCTAAGTTACGCGCCAGTAAACGGCCAACAATCACATGGTAAGCACCGGCCTTTAAGTCACTAAGTTCGCCCATGCGCATATGCTGGTCAACCACAGAAACATGCTGCTCTAGCTCTGGAAGCACGCCCTGAACTTCGACCCCCTGCATACCGCTGTGGTAGTTAATCAGCGCACTGGTGTGAATATAAGGCGCGCTGCTGACAACACCCTCAGTACCTTGAACGCTCGCGGCAAGTTGCTGCCAATCTAAGTCAATAGGTGCCTGCACGAGTATGTGCGGTGTAACGCTCAAAATACGCTGTTTAAGTTCTTTGTCGAAGCCGTTCATAACCGCCATTACAGCAATTAACGCCATCACCCCAAATGCCATACCCAACAGAGAAAAGGTACTGACAAAAGAGATAAACTGGTTGCGGCGCTTAGCGCGTAAGTAACGCAAGCCGATGTATAGCGAGACAGATGTAAGCATGCCCTGCATTTAATAGAAGTTAACCCGCAAGAACAAGCCCACAAAGACGTAGATTGCGATAGACTATTAAATAAACCAATCACCCTGCGACGGCAAGTGGGTATAAATAACAAAAAAGGTCGAGTAATGGCGAGACATCGCAGGTGCACCAAGCCTAAATATTAGGCCAGCACGAATAAATAGCGCGGATAAGAATGCATTTTTAACGCAATACGACGGAGTATATTCAGTGAAACCACTAATACTGCTATTGATCTGCGCAACTGGCGCTCTATCTCTACCGATGAACGCTGAGACGATTAAAGTACCCGTCGGCCAGCAGAGCAATCAATATAGTGAGATTTTTCGCCCCAAACGTGGCATGCAAAAGCAGCAAGTATTGCAATTGTTTGGGCCGCCAATTATAAAATCTGAAGCACGCGGAAAACCGCCAATATCAAACTGGAAGTATGTAGAATTTGTGGTCTATTTTGAATACGACCACGTAATACATTCTGTGCTAGTTCACCGCAAACTCGATCAAAACTAATTTCGATAAGGGCAATATTGTTCCGCACAGAGCCCAACAATAACTTTTATTTTTAATTCACTGCCCACCTTTTAGGTTATTTACATGTTGAGTTGAACTTTACACCTATCTCATTAACCCGATATAAGACCAGTAGTTAACTCAGAGCGTTAGCTTTAATGCCCACTCTATCTCCGCCACTGAATGCGTCCTTAGAAATAAACCCACTGCAGTACAAAAAAGCTAAAAGAACAGACAGAGCAAAAAAAACTAATATAATTTGTAATTGTATACTGTGTGCATAAGGCATCAATAAGATTAATGAAAAACAAATAACTGCTAGCAAAAATAATTTATACCAAGCAAATTTTAGCGGCAGAACGCGCTGGCTGAATATATAGAAGGTTATCGCCCTGAAAATTTGCGCTGCGATGAGTGCATATAAAACGCCAAAAACCTGATACGGGCCACTTAGTATATAGCAAAGAATTAACGCTAATGCAGCCGTCGCAAAATCGATATACATAACATTGACAGTACTCTTATTAACATAACACCCCATATTAATGAGGTCTGTTATTTGTTTGACTACCAAAAAAACCAACAACCAAGGCAAATACACCAGTGCTGCATGATACTTATTATCTATGAAGAGCTGCATTAACAAAGAAGAACTCAAGTAAATAAGTGTCGCAAAACACATCATTAAGACTAAACCTAAACTAGTGGTTTTGGCTACATAGAACATTCCATCAGGTTGTTTTAACTGTTCAAAACGCCTTGCATACCACCACATACAATAAGGTTGCATTAAAATAACACTAATTATCGCTATTTTTTTAGCCAAAGAATACAACCCTAGTTCATGTTCAGACGACACAGCAACAATAACCCAAGAATCCACACCATACATAGCAAAAGTAGCAAAGCTACTTAATACCAATGGATATCCATAAGTTAATATATTTTTGCTTAAAACTAAATCTAAACGTAAACCTGTTTGCCTAATCTGCATAAAAAGCAAAACACTCACTAGCAATAAAATAGAGATTAGCCCGCCCCATAGAATCGCAGTAATACCATAACCCTCTCGTAGTAATATCCAAGAGAGCAAGGCTTGAATTATCACCTTAATGCTCGTTAGTATAAAAAAAACAAAAGCTTGGTCTTTCATTCGAAGCCAAGCCAATGGAATGGCAATACAACCCTCAAGTGAAAACATCAAGACCAACAATTGCATGTCGAATAAAGTAATCTCATCTGTTAATAAGGTAAGGATAAAAGGGGCGAGACTCATACCAATCAGTATACTAATGACGCCAATAATGATCGCCAAAGTAATAAAGTTAGCAGTAATGCCGTCTTCATCTTCAGGGTTTTTATTCAAGCCAACGAAACGATACAATGCATCCACCAAACCAAAACCAACCAAAAGTGTGGCAAAATTACTAATACTTAACATTAATTCGAGCGCGCCATACTCCGCAGGCGTAAAATACTGAGTCAGTATAGGTAGCATTATTAATGACACAGACTTCATTAATAGAATACCAAGTCCGTAATAAACAGCTTGATGAATAACAATTTTTTTTGCCATACAACCCATCCCTCCGGTCATTACAAAGTGCTTAACCTGTATATTCTCCAGAAAATTAAATTTTAAATATTCTAGTTAAAATTTAAGTGCTCATATAGACATAACTTAAACGCTTGATAGTTAGTGGTTTATCTTGAAAAACTCTTATAAGAAGCGATTATCTTTGGAATAGCAACCGCACTAGAAAAATTATTTTCAATAGTCCTTTGGGCCGACAATTGCAGGCAGTGCTTACTCGATTCAGACATCTCACACCAATTATCGATATGGTCAACCAGCAGGTTAAAATCGCCTGGGGTAACTAGCCAACCATTGATATTATTTTTGATCAGTTTATTTAGTGCTCCAACGCGATACGCCAAAACAGGTATCCCCCTTGCCATAGCTTCTAGCGCTGCCATTGGTAGGCCTTCATACCTTGAAGGAATAACCAACAATCCAATCTTTGGCCATATAGTATCCATGTTATCCAGATGACCGTGTAAATATAAATTTTTGGGGCAGTGCTTTTTAAGCGCCGGTAAGAGAGGCCCGTCACCATATAAATGAAAATTTAGATGGGGTAACTGTGTAGCTAAAGACGCAAAATAATCAGGTCCTTTTTCATTGCTAACTCGGCCCACAAAAGCTATCTGGTTACCCGTCGAGTTTTGCAGGTCTCGAGTATTTACAAAATTATCAAACACCTTTGCCTTGACTGGTAATCGCTGCGCAATCTGAGGGCTGACCGCAAAAACCTGAACGGCCAAACCTGCGCTGTGACGATCTATCCAGTCGTATAAAGCCAGTTTGCCACTAGCAATCTCTCCTGAGTGATAGGTGCTAATTACCGGTATCTTGCTTATCCATGCGCTAAAACGTCCGAGAATTCCCGCTTTATAACCATGTGTATGCAGTATGGCGGGACGTTCTTGACGCAATTTTTTAAACAAAGTGGTAAACCCACCATCTAATGTTATTTGGGGAATACCGTTGTGTTGCAACAATTCTCGCAGCGGATGCTGGCCATAGTCAGTGAGAAAAACAACTAATGGCGCTTCGCCGTGATTACGCAAGCCATTCGCTAATTGCAATACGTGAGTTTCTATCCCACCAGCTTTGCTACTATCAAGCAGTAACCAGATATTATGCTTTGCCATTATCGCCCCATATTAACGATGACTTTACTAATGCCAGTAACTGCTTTAGCAAATTTACCGATCAATTGAATTAAGCAAATTTAATACCAATGTTGTTTAGTTAGCCGTCATTTTAAGATCTGGGCGAAATTTTGGATGCACTCGCACAAAATATTCCTTATCAGATGACAACCTAAGCGCTACAGATAAATTGATACTGCATGATGCATTGCAAAATGCTAATAAGAAATCAGGTATATCTAACTATTACTAAAGGCTGCAGTTAAGAATAATTGTAAAAGTTTCTGTCGAGTACCCGGCAACCATTGAACTCCTATATGTACCTCGAACCTATGGCCAGAAGATACGCTTAATAGTGGATCGCCCTGCCTTGCCGGCACAAATTCATAGCCATGTTCAATACTAAAAAGATCTGTAAAGGAGTAAATTTTTTCACTCAAATGACGGTGGCAATGATTTTTGTAGATGACCTAAAATATAGATACTTGAAAGCAGAATTGCATTGCAGTAAAACACTAGATTGTCATCAAAAGATCATAGCTAATAGAAAAGAGCAGCTTAGGGCTTGGCAATTACATATTGTACCTGCAAGCATAAAATTGTTTTTTCAAAAAAAAGCAGACTGCTGGCGAGCTCAATTAACCTATAGGCAAACAGCTTGTAGCTGGCGCGAATTGGCAGAAAAGCTGATTAACGTTTGGCGTACACATTTTGATCAGAAGAGAATAGGTTAATTCTTGACCCCCTACTCTGCCCGAGCCAAGCTTAAATAAGCAGGGACTAGAATAGCTAAGTATGCAAGCAAGGTTATTAAATATACTAATAGCCGCTAATAGCCAGTGTGCAGTGGTCATTACATGCCGATAACGTATAGGGGCAGCCTAGCTGTAATCTAACATGACATGATTTTTACGATAGGTTAAGCCGCGCTCAACCCCTGACTATAATTAAACTGATAGATTAACCCTAGCCAGGTAGATCATAAGAAAAATCTTCAAACATGGTGCAGGTAAATCTTAGGTTTTAGCCATAGACTTAAAACCGATTAACTCGATTAATCCCGTCCAAAGCCGCAATTCTGTAAGCCTCAGCCATAGTCGGATAGTTAAACGTTGTATTGACGAAATATTCAATACTATTGGCTTTACCTTGCTGGCTCATAATAGCTTGGCCAATATGGATAATTTCAGAGGCCTCAGCACCGAAACAGTGAATACCCAGTATTTCCATACTATCAATATGAAAAAGAATTTTTAACATGCCCACACCTTCGCCGCTGATTTGGCCGCGGGCGGTGTTTTTGAAGAAGGCGCGTCCAACCTCATAGGGTACTTTACTAGAGGTGAGTTCACTCTCAGTTTTACCAATGGAGCTAATTTCGGGAATAGTATAAATACCCGTTGGGGCATCGGTAATAAAGCGGCACTCTTCGCCACTGATAGCTGCGGCTACCGAGCGACCTTGATCATAAGAGGCGCTGGCGAGACTAGGCCAACCGATCACATCCCCGGCGGCGTATATATTGTCGATGCTGGTTTGGTATTTTTCGTTAATGCCGAGCTGGCCGCGATGGTTGGCAATAAGCTTGATGGCGTCAAGATTCAAACCATCGGTGTTACCGGTGCGACCGTTACACCACAGCAGTGCATCGGCACGCAGGCGTTTGCCGGACTGCATGTGCAGAGTGACCGATTTATCGTCGGCCTCGATACTCTCGTATTCTTCGCCATGGCGTACCATCACACCATTGTCGCGTAAGTAGTAACTAAGAGCGTCGGATATTTCATCATCCAGAAATGACAACAGACGATCGCGACTATTGATTAGGTCCACCTTAATCCCGAGGCCCGCAAAAATCGAGGCGTATTCACAGCCAATAACACCGGCGCCATAAATAATAATATTCAATGGCGAGTGTTCCATCATCTCTAAAATGGTGTCACTGTCGTAGACCCGCGGATGATTAAAATCGACATCTACTGGGCGATAAGGACGTGAACCGGTAGCTATCACAACACTTTTAGCACTGATGCTTTCAATCGCGCCATCACTCTGTGTTACCGCGACGGTGTTTTTATCGACAAAATTAGCATTGCCAATATGCAAGGCAACGCGATTACGTGCATAAAAATCGGTATGCAGCTCAACCTGTTTAGGGATAACTTTGCTGGCCTCCGCCAAAACTTTGGGAAAGGTTAAAAAACGCGGGTCACCCAACTCACGAAAGATGCTGTTGCCATTAAAACGAATAATCTGTTTAACCGCATTTCGCAGTGACTTAGAAGGGATAGTGCCTTTATGGGTGCAGTTACCGCCGACAGTGGCACGGTTTTCAATCACACCGACTCGTTTGCCGCTCTTAGCTGCAGCCATAGCAGCGCCCTCACCAGCAGGACCCGAACCAATCACCAAAACGTCGTAGTTATAATCCGCCATTACCCTGCTTTCCCTACTCGATTGTTTATTATTTTAAGTCTATGGATACACAAATGCCTTAACAGGCAGAAAACATAAATGACACCAGCAAACGGCCCTAAGTTTAGTTTTTCTTGCTGACGTCGTAACCAAGTGCCGCATTAACCTTGTCATCAAAACTGCTGCCAGCTTTTTCTTCGCCACTATCTTCTGAGTTTATCTCGTTACATTTGTCTTCGTCGTCGCCGCAGATCTCACAGGTGTAGTCGTCTTCCTGCAGTGCCTTACCAACACCACCACAGGAGCCTTTAAGCGGTTTGTTGCTAAAGATAACGCCAATGGCCATGCCGCCACAAACGGTGAGCATTACGCCTAAAACAATAAAAAAAGTTGCCACAGCTGTACCTACCTATGTTTAATCAATTGCGCCGAGATAAGGCACAAACAGTGAATTGTAAGATTCAATAAAGCCGGTCTCTGACTTGATAATCAAAAACACTGCCAACTGATTTTTATCAGCAATAACCAGTGCCTGCTCAGGGCCAGCCACGGTCAGTGCGGTAGCCCATGCATCGGCCTCAGCTGCTGTATTGGCAATAACGGTAATTGAGGCGAGTTTATGCTTAACCGGCCAACCGCTACGGGGGTCGAGGGTGTGCGAGTAGCGTATGCCTTGCTGCTCAAAGTAATTGCGGTAGTCGCCGGAAGTAGCTACACCGCCGCGGTTAATTTCAATCGTTTGCTGATTGCTAGTATGCAATAAACTCGGTCGCTCTATACCCAGACGCCAATCCTTACGGCGCTTATTCTGACCTTTAACGCGTATTTCGCCACCAATTTCAATCAAGTAATTATGGATGCCAAGGTTTTCTAGATTTGAGGCAATAACATCTACGCCATAACCCTTAGCTATAGCGGATAAATCGATAAATAGTTCGCTTTGTTTAGTTGCAGTTTGTTTGTTGAGGTGCAGCTTGTGCTGACCAACATTTGCCAGTTGTGCGTCGATGGCGCTCTGCTGAGGTTGTTCGACTAAGCTTGCTGACGGACCAAAACCCCACAGGTTAACAAGGGGGCCGACAGTAATATCAAAACTGCCAGCGCTGGCAGTATAAATTTGCTCGCTTATTAATAGCACCTCAAATAAAGGCGCAGATAACGAAAGTGGAATTTCTACGGGCGCGCGATTTAAGCGCATCAGTTCAGAATCGGAGATGTAAGTAGACATGATTTGGTTGAAGTCTAGCAACCAAGCATCTATTTCGGTTTGTATTTCAAACTGGGACTTAGGCAGACTCTGCTCTGCATCTAGCACCAGGGTAATATTGTATTGTGTACCCATAGTTGGGCCAGAAAAATGATAACTTGGCAACGGATCTTCTGAGCAACCACCGAGGGAGAAGCAGACAAACAAAAACAAGGCCAGCAGAGCTGACCTTGTTTTTGAGCAAGTGCTTAACAATGCGTTAATCACTTATTAGCCGCCGAAATCATCAAGCATGATGTTTTCGTTTTCGACGCCTAGATCTTTTAACATATTGATCACGGCCTGGTTCATCATTGGCGGGCCGCACATGTAGAACTCGCAATCTTCCGGAGCCGGATGGTCTTTTAGGTAATTCTCCAACAGCACGTTGTGAATGAAACCTGTCATACCTTCCCAGTTGTCCTCTGGCTGAGGATCCGACATGGCTACATTCCAAGAGAAATTGTCATTATCTTGGGCAAGCTGATCGTAATCCTCTTTATAGAACAACTCTTTAAGAGAGCGTGCGCCATACCAGAAAGAGATCTTGCGCTGGCTCTTTAATCGCTTCAACTGATCAAAGATGTGCGAGCGCATCGGAGCCATACCGGCACCGCCACCAACAAAGATCATCTCATTTTCGGTTTCGCGAGCAAAGAACTCACCGAACGGTCCGTAAACTTTCATCTTATCACCTGGTTTCAGATTAAAGACGTAAGATGACATTTGACCGGCGGGTATACCTTTAGAACCAGGAGGTGGCGATGCAATACGAATATTGAACTTCACCACACCCTGCTCTTCTGGGTAGTTAGACATTGAGTAGGCGCGAACCACCTCTTCATTAACTTTAGATTCAATATTGAAGAAGCCAAACCGCTCCCAATCAGCGCGGTACTCGTCTTCAATATGGAAGTCAGAATACTTAACATGATGCGGCGGACACTCAAGCTGAACGTAACCACCGGCGCGGAAATCAACACTCTCGCCTTCCGGTAATTTCAGCGTCAACTCCTTGATGAAGGTGGCAACGTTCGGGTTTGATTCAACCGTGCATTCCCATTGCTTAACACCGAAGACCTCTTCATCAACTTCGATAACCATGTCTTCTTTAACGGGAGTTTGGCACGACAAGCGCCACCCTTCAGAAGCTTCGCGCTTTGTAAATGAGCCTTCTTCAGTGGGGAGCATACCGCCACCACCAGAATTTACGACACACTTGCATTGAGCGCAGCTACCACCACCGCCACAGGCCGACGGCAAAAATAAGCCGTTAGCTGCGAGGGTTTGCATCAATTTGCCACCGGACTCAACGGTGAGAGTTTTCTCGCCGTTGATTGAAATTTTAACATCGCCACTGCTAACCAGTTTGGCGCGGGCACTCAGAATCACAGCAACCAGTGCAAGCACGATCACGGTGAACATGACGACCCCTAGTACGATAGTAATGTCCATACTCTAATAGCCTCGCAGGTTATAGGTCGATGCCACCGAAGGACATAAAGCCCAACGACATCAAACCAACAGTGATAAAAGTAATGCCAAGACCCTGCAAACCGTGAGGAATGTCAGAATATTTTAACTTCTCGCGAATACCGGCAAGCGCGGTAATAGCCAGCGCCCAACCAACACCAGAGCCTACCGCAAAAACGGTCGACTCGGCCATATCGTAATCACGCTCAACCATAAACAGCACCGCACCCATAATGGCACAGTTCACTGTAATCAATGGCAAAAATACGCCCAATGCGTTGTAAAGCGCTGGCATATATTTATCGAGCACCATCTCCATAATTTGAACGGCAGCGGCAATTATACCAATAAAAGTAATCAGGCCAAGGAAACTCAAATCCACCTCGGGATAACCGGCCCAAGCCAGTGCGCCGTCGGCGAGAAGGTTGCTATAGACAAGGTAGTTCAGGGGTACCGTAATACCAAGTACTACGATAACCGCGATGCCAAGACCAATAGCGGCCTCAACTTTTTTAGAAATCGCAATAAAAGTACACATACCCAAGAAGAACGCCAATGCCATGTTTTCGATAAAGATCGAACGCACGAACAAGCTTAAATAATGTTCCATGATTTAAGCCTCCTTAGCAGTGTTGGGGCAAATTTTAAATTCTGCAACTTCAACCTGCTTCTTGTCATAGGTGCGCATGGCCCAAATGATCAAACCGATTAGAAAGAATGCGCTCGGAGGCAACAGCAGTAGACCGTTAGGAACATACCAGCCACCATCGGTAACTAGGGGCAGAATCTCGTAACCCATTAACTTACCGGAACCAAACAACTCACGAATTATCGCGAGGACAATTAGCATTGCGCTGTAACCAAAACCGTTACCGATACCATCAAGGAAACTCGCACCTGGCGGGTTTTTCATCGCAAAGGCTTCGGCGCGGCCCATCACAATACAGTTAGTGATGATCAAGCCAACAAATACCGATAGTTGCTTAGAAATTTCAAAGGCATAGGCCTTCAAAACCTGATCAACAACTATTACCAGTGAGGCAATAATAGTCATCTGAGCAATAATACGAACGCTGTTGGGAATCTGGTTGCGCACCAGAGAAACAAACAGGTTGGAAAATGCCGTCACAACAGTGAGAGCAATACACATTACCAAGGTCACTTTCAGTGAGCTGGTAACGGCCAATGCCGAGCAGATACCCAGGATTTGCAAGCCAATTGGGTTATTGGTCAGTACTGGAGAAAACAGTAGCTCTTTAATCTTCATTATTAAGCATCTCCATCTTTAAGGTTGGACAAAAATGGGCCGTAACCGTTATCGCCCATCCAGAACTTAATTAAGTTGTCGACACCTTTGCTGGTCAACGTAGCACCAGAGAGACCGTCAACCTTGTTGATGTCGCCAACAGGCGCAGGTCCTTTGGTGATAGTAATCGCAACAGAGCCATCATCAGCGTAGATTTCTTTGCCGACCCAGAGTGATTTCCACTTGGGGTTGTCAATCTCACCACCTAAACCTGGTGTTTCACCGTGCTGATAAAAACCCAACCCAACAATAGTATTGGTGTCAGTTTCTAGAGCCATAAAGCCGTAAAGTGTTGACCAAAGACCGTAGCCTTTAACCGGTAGGATTATTTTTTCCAGCCTACCCGCATTTTCAACAAGATAAACTTTGCTGTAATCAGCGCGGGCGCCAATTTTTGCAATGTCTAAATCGCTAGTCAACTTAGTTTCCTGCGCTAACTGCTCAGGGGTAACATCTGAAGCGTACTTGTCTAATGCGAAATCAACCGTTTTAGTGGTAATCAGCTTAAACTGCTCTTCGACGTCAGCGCCCTCTTCTAGCATACCTGCTGCCGCTAAAATATTGCGCTTAAAATCGAGCGCTTTATTAGTTTCCTGAATTGGCTTAAGCACCACCGCTGCGGTAGATACAATAACCGAACAGACAAAGCACAAAGACAAGATGACGATAAGTGTTCTTGATGTAGTCTCTTTATTAGACACGCGCCAACCTCCGCTTAATATTTCCTTGAACCACAAAGTGATCGATCAGAGGGGAGAATAAATTGGCAAATAAGATTGCCAGCATCATACCTTCTGGATATGCAGGATTAACCACGCGAATCAACACAACCATAACGCCAATCAACGCACCGTACCAGAGCCTGCCAATATTAGTCATAGAAGCAGATACTGGGTCAGTCGCCATAAAGATCATACCAAAAGCAAAGCCACCCAGAACCATATGCCAATACCAGGGTACAGCAAACATATAATTGGTGTCGGAGCCGATCATGTTGAACAGGAACGATGTCGCCATCATACCGGCCATAACTCCGATCACAATTCGCACCGACGCAATCTTGGCGATAAGAAGAACCGCACCACCGATAAAGATCGCAAGTGTTGAAGTCTCACCAATACAGCCTTGCATCTTACCGAGAAAAGCATCCATCCAAGTCATCGTGCTAGTCAAACCAGCCAGACCTTCGGTGTTGGCAATAGACAGTGCAGTGGCGCCAGTAAAGCCATCCAAAGCAGTCCAAACAGTGTCGCCTGAAAGCTCTGCCGGGTAGGCGAAGAACATAAAGGCACGACCGGTTAGCGCTGGGTTGAGGAAGTTTTTACCCGTACCACCAAAAACTTCTTTGCCGATAATCACGCCAAAGCTGATTCCAAGGGCAACCATCCATAAAGGCACATCGGGCGGGCAAATAAGCGCAAATAGCACGGAAGTTACAAAGAAACCTTCGTTAACTTCGTGACCGCGAACACTAGCAAAAATTACTTCCCAAAATCCACCGACCGCAAAGGTCACGAAATAGATTGGCAAGAAGTAAGCCGCGCCATGGATAAAGCAATCCAAGAAACTATTGGGATTATAACCGGCAAACAGCCCAATAAAGCCTCCGCGCCAGCCGTCAAGTGCAACCATGCCCATTTCAACCATGCCGCTATTGGCTTGAAAGCCAACGTTGTACATGCCATAAAACATCGCTGGAAAGGTACACATCCAGACGGTAATCATCATGCGCTTCAGGTCGATGCCGTCGCGTACGTGTGCGGTAGTTTTAGTTACACTAGATGGACGGAATAAACCGGTATCAATGGCTTCGTAAAGCGCATAGAACTTTTCCCATTTACCGCCTTTGTGAAAATGCGGCTCGATACTATCGAGGAATTTACGCATGTCTTATCCCTCCTTTTCAATACGGGTGAGGTTATCACGCAGGATTGGACCATATTCGTATTTGCCGGGGCAAACAAAAGAACACAGTGCCAGATCTTCTTCATCTAACTCTAAAGCGCCCAACTTTTGGGCAACATCTGTGTCGCCAACAATAAGCGCACGCAACAATTGAGTTGGAAGAATATCCAGTGGCATGATGCGCTCATAGTTGCCGATAGGCACCATGGCGCGTTCACTACCCATTGTGGTAGTGGTGAAATCAAACTCTTTCTTGCCCAGCAGCTTTGAAACGTACAAGCCCATAATCGAGAAATAGTTAAAACCTGGTCGCAAGTAGTGCAACAGCGGACGGTCATCACCTTCCAATAATACAGAAACTTGATTGTGATAGCGACCGAGATAGGCATAAGCGTCAGCGGCAATACGGCCACCAAACACGGAACCTGAAACAACTCGATTGACACCAGATTTCAGTTTTCCCGCGGTCAGTTCAGTCAAGTTGGCGCCAAGCTGGCTGCGGATCAACAGAGGTTTATCTACCTGAGGGCCAGCCAGAGCAACAACGCGCGCTGTGGGCAGCTTGCCGGTGGCAAACAGTTGCGCGATAGCAATCACATCTTGATAGCCAAGGGTCCAGACAGTTTTACCTGCGCTCACAGACTCGACATTGTGTATGTGAGTGCCAACATTACCTGCTGGGTGAACGCCGCCAAACTCTTTAACCACGATACGAGAGACAGTACCGGCGGGAATTTTTGCACCCGGCGCCTTGCACAGGTAAACATTGCCTTCGGTCAATTTACTCAGCAAGGTCAGACCATTGCTAAAGTCATCGGCGGTTTCGCCAATAATCAGCTCCGGGTTTGCGGCCAGCGGATTGGTGTCCATTGCTGTCACAAAAATTGCGGCTGGGGTGGAGTCGACGGCAGGCACCTTGCTGTAAGGGCGGGTGCGTAACGCAGTCCAGAGCCCCGACTCGATCAAGTTGCTGGCAACTTGATCGCGACTGAGACCACTGAATTTGTCGGCACTGTACTGTTCGAAGCTTATCGCTTCATCGCCTTCGACATTGATGACAACAGACTGAAATACACGGCGTGCGCCGCGATTGATAGCCGTTACAGTACCAGCTGCTGGAGCTGTAAACTTAACGCCTTCAGTCTTCTTGTCGCTGAAAAGTAGTTGTCCGAGTTTAACCTTGTCACCTACCTGTACAGACATTGTTGGCTTCATACCGTGGTAATCAGCGCCAATAACTGCAACAGATTGAGACTTGGGACCATCTATGATGGTCTGCTCGGGAGAGCCGGATATAGGTAAATCCAGACCTCGACGAATCTTTATCATACGTCTCTGCCTAATCACTCGTTCGATAAAGTGCGTTAGCTCTCTAAAGCATCCCTGAAAAACGAGTCACTGACCTGTTTTTGAGAAATACCTCGGGCTAACTGCGTGTAATTTTTTTGATTAGCTCGATATGTGTACTATTCTGACCAATTATCAACCCAATTGATAAAGAACAAACACAACTACAGCTAAACCGGCGCAATTATAGAGTTGGTGGGCGCTTCTGACCAGACTCAAGGGCAGTATTTCTGCTTTACTGGCAAAAAAAGTACAATAAGACCAACTCTTGGCCACTATTTTAGCCTGTGTAGGCACAGCACAACTAAAGCCAGTTACAATGTCGTACATTTTAAATTCCAGCAGCCACGCACCCGCCCTATGAATTACGTTTTTGCAAAGTTCGACAACACCCCTATCACTCAGAATAAAAAACATTACTGGCAATCACTGCACGGCAGCGCTCAAGCGCTGGCTATCTCTGAGCACGCCTGCAAAAGTAAAAGTTTGTCGTTGGTGGTGTGCGAAAGCATGCAGACGGCTAGTCAATTAGAGCGCGAACTGGCTTTCTTTGCACCAGAACTAAACATTCTACAGCTGCCAGATTGGGAAACTCTACCCTATGACAATATGTCGCCACACCAGGATATTATCTCCGAGCGACTAAGCACATTATCGCAACTGGCCGTGGTGAAATTCGGCGTATTAGTTGTCCCTATAACCACTCTAATGCATCGCCTAGCACCACGAAGCTTTATTAGCGCTAATAGCTTAATTATCAAACACGGCTCGCAGTTTGATATAAAAGCTCGTCGCGCAGAATTTGAAAGCTGCGGCTATCGTTGCGTAGACACCGTTTATGAGCATGGTGAATTTGCTGTGCGCGGCTCAATCGTCGACGTTTTTCCCTCTGGCGCTCGAAAACCTTACCGCATCGATCTATTTGATGAAGAAGTTGAGTCCCTGCGCACTTTCGACACAGAAACTCAGCTCACCATTGATAAAATTGATGAAATTCGCCTCCTGCCCGCGCGTGAATACCCACTCGACCCGGAAGGCGTGAGCAGCTTTCGTAACAATTGGCATCACCACTTTGATGTAGATCACAGACTCTGCAGTGTTTACCAAGATGTCAGCGACGCCCTACCATCGGCTGGCATCGAATATTACCTGCCGCTATTCTTCAAAAAAATGGAAACCCTATTCGACTATTTGCCTAAAAATACAGAAATAATCAATATTGGCCAAACCAATCTAACTCTTGAGCGTTTCTGGCGAGAGCTTAACAACCGTTTTGATAGCCGCAAAGGCGATTTGCAGCGCCCCATCTTGCCTCCGCACGATATTTTTCTGAGCGCCGACGAAGTGTTTGCGCAGTATAAAAAATACGCCCAGATACAGTTGCGCGATGACCTTCCCGACAAAAAACTAAGCACCGACTTTAACTCCATACCACCAAAACCACTGCCCGTAGACGCTAAATCGGATCAACCTTTAGCGACCCTGCAGCAGTTTATTAATGGTGTTAGACAGCAGTCAGGGCGCATATTGTTGTGCGCCGAGTCCGCCGGACGACGCGAAGTACTTCTCGACCTACTCGCGCAAGCCAAACTCAAGCCCAACACAGCGCATAACTGGCAAGATTTCTTAATGTCTCAGGCGCCCCTGTGCATAACCGTAGCGCCTCTCGACAACGGCCTAGTACTTGGCAGCGACAGGCCTTTGGCAATCGTGACGGAGGCGCAACTGTTTGGCGCCCGGGTACAACAACGTCGGCGCCGCAAAAACAAAGCCGATACCAGCGCGCTAGTCATTAAGCATCTGACCGAGCTTAAAGTAGGCGATGCGGTTGTACATATTGACCACGGCGTGGGCCGCTATATAGGCTTAGAAATAATTAGTGCCGGCGGAGAAGACGCCGAATTTCTGCAACTGCAATACGCCGACGAAGCAAATCTTTACGTGCCCGTCACCAGCTTACATTTAATTAGCCGCTATGGGGGCGGCGATAGTTCAATGGCACCACTACACCGCCTCGGCTCTGAGCAGTGGATCAAAGCTAAGCGTCGCGCCGCAGAAAAAGTGCGTGATACAGCCGCCGAGCTACTGGATATTTATGCCCAGCGCGCCGCAAGAACAGGCCATGCTTTTGCCGATCCGGCTGCAGATTATGATGTGTTTTCGGCTGGGTTCCCATTTGAGGAAACACCCGATCAATATCAAGCCATTGAAGATGTACGTCAAGACATGCTGAGCCCCCGCGCTATGGATCGCCTAGTATGTGGCGATGTCGGCTTCGGCAAAACAGAAGTCGCGATGCGTGCCGCATTTATTGCCGCCCATGGAGGCAAGCAGGTGGCCCTGCTGGCGCCCACAACTCTATTGGCGCAGCAGCATTATCAATCTCTGCGCGACCGCTTTGCAGACTGGCCGGTCAACATTGCGGTGATGTCTCGTTTCAAAAGTAATAAAGAAAACACAGCCGCTATGGCGCGTATTGCAAGCGGCGAAATAGACATTGTTGTCGGCACTCACAAGTTGCTACAAGCTTCGATTAAATACAAAAATCTAGGTTTATTAATTGTCGATGAAGAGCACCGCTTTGGTGTCGGCCAAAAGGAAAAATTAAAGTCCTTTCGTGCCAATGTCGACATATTGGCAATGACCGCCACTCCAATACCGCGGACACTGAACATGTCGATGGCAGGAATCCGCGACCTATCGATTATTGCTACCCCGCCACCGCGGAGACTATCGATTAAAACCTTTGTGCAAGAGCGCGATGACAATACTATTATCGAGGCTATATCACGCGAGATTCTGCGCGGTGGCCAAGTTTATGTACTGCACAACGAAGTTAAGTCAATTGAGCGCAGCGCCCGAGAACTGCAAGAACTCCTTCCCGATGCGCGCATCGCCGTGGGACACGGTCAAATGCATGAGCGCGAACTTGAGCAGGTAATGAGCGATTTCTACCACAAGCGCTTCAACGTGCTGGTCTGCACCACCATCATTGAAACTGGTATCGATATACCGAGCGCAAACACCATAATTATCGAGCGCGCAGACAAGTTTGGCCTGGCTCAGTTACACCAATTGCGCGGTCGTGTAGGCCGGTCGCACCACCAGGCCTATGCGTACTTAATGACACCACACAAACGCAGCATGAGCGTAGATGCGATTAAGCGTTTAGATGCCATTGCTGGAGCGCAAGAACTGGGCGCAGGCTTTACCTTGGCCACTCATGATATGGAAATTCGCGGTGCGGGTGAGCTTTTAGGAGACGAGCAGAGCGGGCAAATTCAAACCGTCGGTTTTACCCTTTATATGGACATGCTCGACCGCGCAGTTAAATCCATTAAGGAAGGTAAGGACATTGACCTAGATAAACCCTTAGCGGCCGACATAGAAATAAACCTACGTATCCCTGCGCTTATGCCGGACGACTATGTACCAGATGTTAATAGCCGTTTAGTATTTTATAAGCGCCTAGCCAGCTGTAATGATGCAGCCGAATTGAAAGAGCTGAACATTGAAATGATAGACCGCTTTGGACTGCTGCCGGATGCAAGTAAAAATTTAATCTCCGTTACCGAGCTTAAATTTGCCGCACGCAAACTTGGCATTACTAAACTGGAGGCTTCGGGCAGCGGCGGCCGCATTGAATTTTGCAGCGAACCCAATATAAACCCTATGACTATTATTCAGCTCATTCAAACACAGCCAGCCACCTACCAGATGGACGGCGGCAGCCGCTTGAAGTTTAATATACCCACCGACACCGCCGAACAGCGCTTAACTGCCGTAGCGGACTTGTTACAATTACTCGCAGCCTAAGAGATTGAATGCGCAATGAAAATATTAGCCGTGATCTACACCCTGCTTGCACTGTCTTTTGCCGCGCAGTCAAATGCTCAAACTGAGAAAAAACTCAAAAGTATGTCGCCAGAACGCTGGTTTCGCGTTGAGTTGGTTATATTTTCACGCACTAACGACAGCACTGATGAAAAATGGCCATACGATTTAAAATTACAATATTCACCTAATCTAGTACAGCTTATAGATGGCAACTATAGGCGTAGCAGCGAACATCAATCAACTGAAACACTAGTATATGGAAGTTCTATACCGTTTAAAACACTCGATGACAGCCAACTTAATTTACGTGCACACGCAAGATCTCTGGCCAGAAAGAAAGGCTACCAGTTACTTTTCCATGAGGCTTGGGATCACCCTGTATTGGGTGAAAAGGAAGCACCGGCAATAATGATCTCTGCCGGAAAGGAGTTTGGCAATCACAAGACACTTGAGGGTGAAATCAAACTCAGCGTAGCTCGCTATTTGCACTTCTCAACCAACCTGTGGCTCTCAGAGTACGAAAAAAATGACGGCGAGTTAGCACTCAATGGCCATCCACGGTTGCCCGACTACCCATGGGTCACTTCTGGCATTAACATTAGCGACGCTACTTCTGATGTGGGAACAACACTAGGCGCGCGGGGCAATAAATCTGATGCTTTTTCACCGTTTAAGCTGCAACCTTCACTCGACACGACCAATGATAGCGACAACAGCTATCAATTCGAACCCTATCTGCCCAGTCAAATCATTCAACATAAGCAGCACCGCCGTATGCGCAGCAACGAACTGCACTACCTAGATAATCCGCGATTGGGGGTACTGATTAAAATACTACCCCTGTAGCACTGATTACTACAGGAGTTAAATATTAGAAAGCAAAAAACCGGCTCGAGCCGGTTTTTTGCTTTCTAATATTTGGATCTATAGCTGCAAGTATATGCGTCTAACATGCCAGTAGAATGCTATAAGCTGGCCTCCCATTAGGGACTTTTAACCACCGCTGCAGGCATTGGCATAGCGAATGAAACACCCACCTAAGCCTTTGCTCGTAAAACAATTCCTTCGCCTCGAGTATTACGCCATATAGCTAAATACGGTTTACCGAGCGCAGCTCGCACTCACGCATAGCACTGCCTTATTGTAATGGCTTGTGTTTATGCCTGTGAAGAAATCAGATGGCACCCGTACAGATATTTTTCATCACTGCGTGCAGACGATCAAATGCTGCGAAGATAATTCACAGTTACCACTAGTAAAAAACCGCATGGTTATAACTTATGCTGATTAAAAGACTTAATCGCGCCAGCGATCAGTAAATTTACCGTACTTAATGCCTCTTCAAGCGTGGACAAAACTTCTGCCATAACAAGCCCCCTCGGATCAATTCCCGCCGCCCAGTTTACCACCGCGCAGATACTTGCATAGCCAAGCTCCAGCTCACGTGCAAGAGCAGCCTCCGGCATCAAGGTCATGCCGACAACATCTGCACCGTCGCGCTGAATACGGCAAATCTCTGCGGCGGATTCTAGCCGTGGACCTTGCGTGCAAGCATAGGTACCCGCAGGACTAAACTGACTGGGAGCCAGATTTGATTCGCACTGCTGCTGTAATGCCGCTCTTAGCTCAGGTGTAAAAGGTTCGGAAAAATCGATATAACTGACCTTGGCACAAAGTTCAGAACCATCGAAAAAGGTGTGTTCGCGCCCCCAGCTATAATCGATAACCTGATCGGGGATACAAAGGTGCCCAGGGCCCATCTCAGGGTGGATACCTCCCACAGCATTGACTGCGACAATATCCGTTACCCCGAGGAAGCTAAGAGCCCAGAGATTTGCACGATAATTAACCTTGTGTGGCGGTATTTGATGTTTATTACCGTGACGAGGCAAAAAAAATACATCGACAGAATTGAGCACACCTCGGCCAACACCATAAACAAGACCGTAGGGTGTCTCGATAGCATCAAGCCCGCTGAAACCAGGCATTTCATACAAGCCGCTACCGCCTATAATGGCGAACAGTTTAGACTTATTATTGACACTTGCCTCGGACATCAAAATTTAACCGCATAGATGCCAGGTGCGTTGCGCCAATAACCTTGGTAATCCATCCCCATACCGAATATGTAGCGATCGACTACAGATAAACCTATGTAGTCGGACTTAATGCCGCTAATGTTACGCTGGTGCTGTTTTTCTATCATGACGGCAACTTTCACCTCACTAGCGCCCTGCTGCGAGCAGAAATCAAGCACCGAGCGTAAAGTTAAACCTTCGTCTAAGATATCATCGAGAATCAGTACGCAGCGCCCCGTTAGCGACGCATTAGGTTTATTTAACCACTGCACCTTAGCCCCATGTTCAGCTTTCTGATAACGGGTTGCATGCAAGTAATCCAGCGACAAGGGGAAACCTAGCAATGGCAGCAACTGGCCGCTAAACACTAAACCGCCATTCATCACGCATAATAAAATAGGGTCTTTATCAACAAGATCTGCAGTGATTTTTTCAGCCAAATTCGCGATCGCTTGCTGTACTTGCGTGGCCGTATACAACTGATCGCAGTGAGTTAAAAACTCAGCTGCTTTTGGGTTGGTAGTTGCAATCATAGCAATTCTTCCGGCTCGTTGTCGGCACTGTAATTTAAGTGCACGGTGGACGTTGGGAAAGCACACTCAGCGCCGTGAGATTCAATCACAGCCAAGACCTTAAGCAATACATCTTGCTTTATTTTGTGGTATTCGGCCCAGTCAGTTGTTTTGGTGAATGTATAAATAAAAAAATCGAGCGAAGAAGCGGCAAAAGCATTGAAATTAACCATCAACATTTGCCTGTGATCGATAGCCGAGTGAAACTTCAGCATCGCTTCAACATCACTAACAATAACCGCCATTTTATCGGCATCATCATAACGAATACCGATGGTCTCTTTTATACGACGGTTAGACATACGAGAGGGGTTCTCAACAGCAATTTGGGTAAAAATAGCATTGGGAACATAAAGTGGGCGCTTATCAAAGGTGCGAATTCGAGTTAAACGCCAACCAATATCCTCAACAGTCCCTTCAATAGACCTATCGGGTGAGCGTATCCAGTCGCCCACTTTAAATGGCCGGTCGAGATACACCATAAGGCCGCCAAAAAAATTGGCCAATAAATCTTTAGCCGCAAAACCTACCGCCAAGCCCCCGATACCACCAAAAGCGAGCACTCCCGAGACACTGTAGCCGAGAGTCTGCAATACGATCAGGCTGGACGTAATAAGAATGGAGACTCGCAACAGCTTGCCGATGGCAACCACGGTTGTTGTATCGAGTGGTTTATGAGTATATTTGGGATCGACTAAATTACGCTCAGCTTTTGCTATAAATCGGACTAAAAACCAACTAACTAGGCCAATAAAGCCCAGTTTTCGCAATGGGCCAAGCAGTAGCAGCAGCGAACTGCTAGATTGTTGCGACGCCAATTCGGCGGCGTAAGATAAACCCACTAGCCACACGACCCATTTTGCCGGACGCAGCATCGCCTCTAGCAGGGCATCATCCCAAAGGTTTTGGGTGGCCGTGGCTTTTGTTATCAAGACTACCATCAGCTTGTGAACCGCATAAGCAGAAATAAGCGTGGCACTAACTACTAAAAACACCTCTAAATACCACAGGTTCTCACTGCCGGTAATTAAGGAGAGACTATTTTGGAAACCATCCCAAGTGTCCACACTGAATTCCTTTTTACAAAATAACGAAGACCTCAATTCTAACGCCACAACGCCAATAAATCCGCTTAATTAGATTTTCTTTGCATGAGTGGCTTAGAGCTTATTAAGCATTTATATAAAGGCATAGCTGAGTGATCGAAAAAACCCCATCAAATTATGATGTTAAGGATAACAGCTCCAGCAATACCACCGCTTCACCCAAAGCCAAACACCTCGATCAAAAGTGCGATTTGATAAAGAGCATGCTACTTTTCAAAAGTAAGCTTTAACAATTTTAGGGTCAGCAGACATTTTCAATGTTTTCGGGGTATAGCATGGCATCGCAACATCCAGCAGTGGGTAATTGGTACAAAGACGAAATCGACCATCAATTATTTGAGGTGGTGGCTATAGATGCAGTTACGGCAACTATCGAGATACAATACTTAGATGGTGACCTGGCTGAATTCGATACTGACACTTGGACGCAGCTAGAAGTAAGCCTAACCCAGCAACCCAAGGACTCCAATGGACCTTATCAACTGCCACAAGATAGTCAATGGGGAGCCGACGCAAGCTGGGCAGCGGCAAACAAAGACAACCCTATCGCTAAAGTAGAACCCGTCACATTTACAGGCATCGATGAGTTCTAGCATTTTACTGGGTGTCTATACCGAGCGATCTAGTTGCGTGTTCCTTTATACTGTATATAATTACAATGACTGTATAAAACAACATGAAAGCACACTAAAAAAAGTGCACGCAACGACAGGACCCGCAAATGATCAAGCTAACCGCACGTCAAGCAGAAGTACTTCAGCTGATTAAAACCAACATCGAAGGTACCGGTTACCCTCCGACACGAGCAGAGATTGCTAAAGAGTTAGGCTTTCGCTCGGCCAATGCTGCCGAAGAACATTTGCGCGCACTAGCACGCAAGGGTGCTATCGAGATGGTACCAGGAGCCTCGAGAGGTATTCGCCTACCTCAAGAGCAGCAAGGCATACCACTGGTTGGGCGCGTAGCAGCTGGCAACCCTATACTAGCCGAAGAGAATATTGAGGATTATTGTGACATTCCCTCCTCCTTTTTCTCGCCGAGCGCCGACTACATGCTTCGTGTTAGCGGCATGAGCATGAAGGATGTCGGCATTATGGATGGAGACTTGCTTGCGGTACACCGTGCTGACACTGCTCGTAACGGCCAAATCGTAGTGGCTCGCATAGGTGAGGAAGTTACCGTGAAGCGCTTTCGCCGAGAAGGCAATCGATCGCTGGTACAGCTGTGGCCAGAAAATTCAGACTTTGATGTGATTGAAGTGGATATGCGCGATCAAGACTTTGCTATTGAAGGCTTAAGTGTAGGCGTTATCCGCCGCAACGACTAACTGCGATCTAAGGACGTTAAGGTTAATGCAGAGTATGAGCCTCGGCCTCTTTAGGCTGAGATTTCTGCTCTGCAATATCCCCAGCGGCATCCATACCCGCCTCAATCATGGCTTTAACAATCTCAAAGCGCCCCTCGTTTAACTCTTCTATCGAGTCGTCTGAAAAACGGATACTAAGTAGAGGCTTGCTATCATCATTTGCACGACGCAATACAAACTCACCGTCTTCAAGTTCAACAATTTCTAATAGTGGAGATGTCATGTATGGGCTAACAACTTAAATGATTGGGGAGTGTAATGTTTGTGTATTCTAGCATCTTTTTTGCTTACCTAGCACTCGATGTTATTACTGCGCTGGCGCACAATCATCTCATTCATTGATTCATAGGCAGCACGCAAACCCTCAAGCTTAGGCTCGGGCAACAAAATTCTAGTCGATGCTATCATCGATGCATCCAAAGGCGCGGGGGCAGCGAATAAGTTTAGGGCCACGCTACTCGTATAATACCCCTCAATAGCATTTAGCCAGCTATCGCCTTGCGCCGCCAAATACTCAAGCTCCTCGACGTCAGCGGCATAAACACCTTCAATGGCAATAGCCTTTGACAGCGCCAACACCGACCCCATTAATCCCGTTTTCCTCAGTAGCGTATTGGCAAGCTCATTCAAATAGGCCTGCAGCGACAAGTTCAGCGCCGTACAAACAGCCTGTATCTGCGCACGGGACTTAACCGGAGCACGACTTGTCACCTGCCGGAGCTCCGCAAGAAGATCCAGGTGATAACGGCAAAAAGCCATCTGCTCATTGCAGATAGCGACAAAGGTATTACTCATAAATTGCTCAGGGTATTGGCTAGCAGATGGGGAAATAGTGATCGGCGTCTATTAGCGACGCCAATCAGTGACCTACTTATATTTTTTCAGTTTTACTGGCTAACTTTGGCTTAGCTTTTGGTTTAGCTTTGGCTTTTGGTTTAGCTTTGGCCTTAGGTTTAGCTTTGGCCTTAGGTTTAGCTTTTGTCTTTGGCTTAGGCTTAGGCTTGT
>CAWVSV010000009.1:0-39845 GCA_963933095.1 uncultured Cellvibrionales bacterium | reverse complement strand
CTGAGGGGGCCTTTTTGGATTTAAGTGTGTGGGTTTGACGGGCGAGAAGTCGCGCTCGGGTTCAGATTGACTAAAGAGTCGTCCGGTCTACTGTGATCATGACAGAACCTTGTTTAAGGACTCCAAATTGCACGCCTTTTCTTTGTTGACAACGCCTGCCAAATAAGTAGAATGCGCCCCTCTTGCTGGAAGGGTGGTTAGCTCAGTTGGTAGAGCGGCGCCCTTACAAGGCGTAGGTCACAGGTTCGACCCCTGTACCACCCACCAGTTTTAAGTAGTTAAGCTGTAATATGTGACTGTTTCGAGAGAGACAAATGACTGCCGCGGACCGGTAGTTCAGTTGGTTAGAATGCCGGCCTGTCACGCCGGAGGTCGCGGGTTCGAGTCCCGTCCGGTCCGCCATATTAAAACTAAAAAGGCTCCCTCAGTGATGAGGGGGTCTTTTTAGTTTTAATAATGTGGGTTTGATGGTTTGGTCTCTGTACTCGGGTTCGGGTCGACTAAAACATCTTTCGGCCTGCTGTCTTTTCAGTAAATCCTTGGGTGGCTGAGTCTTTTACGCTTTCATATGTTTGTCACATTTCGCGCATAACCTCTAATTATCAAAATTAATCTGAGGGGCGGTTATGCAGGATTATCTGGAAGAATTAATGGAAGAGTTGTTTGAAGAAATGGATGACGGCGATTACGATATTGATATCGATAGCTGCTGTTTATAAATAGAGTGCTATTAGAAATCCTTTATTTGATGCAAATGCCGAGCGGGTCACACCGCTAAAGTATTATCTAAATCATAATAAAAAGAAATAAATTAAAAAATTTTGCTACGGAAGGCCTTGTAGGGTTGGGTATTATGTTGATAGCGAGTTCCGAATTAGCTGAAGCCGTGGTTTTTTTTAATCAAGGTCAAGCTTCTCGTGAGATGCTTTTGTCGGAGTTCGAGGCCATTCTTGATGCTGTCGTGCCAATGGCGGAGTTTGCTAATAGTACGGCTCATGCGGTTTATATTCGTATCAATTCGAGTATTAATGTCGCCGCCGCCGTGTTCTTTTGTATTTCTTTTGATGCCGATGGCCGAGCTGATAGCCGCTGGAATATTCCGTTGCAGCAATTGGCGGATAATTCTTCGCCGGGGCCCGATATGGGTTCTGGAGCCATTTCACTTGCCTGTTACACTCAGTGCAGTAATGCTCGCTATAAAATGAATCTTTGGGATCCAGATACAGACCCAAAAATTAATACCTTTGCTCAGTTGCGAAAAGTGATTGCTAGCAATCGGCTTGGCTTGGTCTTTGAGGCAGAAGAACAGGTTGCCCCAACGTCTGTAGTCGCTGATTTTGACACAGCAGACCTACAGCAAGAGATATCTAAACGCTATAAACAGAAGTTTGAGCAAGAACTCCGCAGCCGCATAACCCAAATGCAAGAAGAGCAGCGACTGCGTATCGCAGCATTAAATAACCAGAACAAAGAAAATGCACAGATTTTGCAACATAATAATTTGCAGTGCGTCGATCAATTGCGCCTGCAGATTGAGCAGCGCGATAGCTGCTTAAAGGTACTGGAGCAACGCAATCAGGTTTTAAAAGAAACCATTGATGGGCAGATCGAGAAAATCCAAGCTCAGCGGGAGTATTTTGAATATAAGTTGGAATCTCGCGAGAGTGACGGGCAAACCTCTATAAAGTCCATGCAGGATAACTACAAGCTTGAGTTGGAGGCCAAAGTTTTGGCGGCCACGGCCGAGCTTAAAGATTCTCTGGAGATGCGAGATTTTGAATTGATCTACCGTGGCGAGCAAGAATCTGTCCTGCGCGAGGAAGTGGCTAAATTACAGGCGGAAAATAAAAGTCTTATAGCTAATAGTGACAATGATCTGTTGTGTTCTCTAGGTGCTGCGGGTCTTAACTTTGTGGCTTACCATCCCGGTGCTGGGCATATCACTGTCCCTGTCGAGGATATTAACCGTTACATAGCCAATAAACAGCTCTACGCTGCCGAGGCTTGTGGTGTCAGTATTGGTCATTATCAACAGTGGCTGTCCCATTATCAGCGTCCTGTTTGTGCCGCTCTGACATCGAAGGGTGACTTGTGCGGCGCCCGTATTGCAAAAAATATGGATCCTAGAGAGTTTCATGTCGGCGATGACGACCGTTGCGCCGGACATCAAACTTCAGTGACACGGGCGTTTTCGTTCGATAGACAGAGTCTAAAGGAGTGCTAACAGAGGCAACCTTTAATCCTGAACTTGAAGGTTATGCCGAAGACGAATTGCTGCGACTGGCCGATTCCGTGGCGATTGAACCTGTTTACTGGCCTGTTTTTGATCAAGCGGGAATTGAGGTGAGTGTTCGTCGCGACGACAATGTGCACCCTCTGGCCAGTGGCAATAAATTTTACAAATTGTTTCACAATATGGCATCAGCAAAAAAGCAGGGTTTAAAAATTTTGCTGTCCTTTGGTGGTGCTTGGTCTAATCACATTTATGCCCTAGCGGCCCTTGGGCGCGACCAGGGTGTGCAGACCGTTGGGGTTATTCGCGGCGAGAGGCCCAGGCGACTGTCGGATACGCTTCTTGATGCGGAAGCCATGGGTATGACATTGCACTTTGTTACTCGGCTTGAGTATCGAAACAAGGTTGCTCTGGAGCCAGCTTTAAGACGAAAATATGGCGCTATTTACATTATCCCAGAGGGTGGTGCCAATCTTTTAGGAGCCTTGGGGTGCCGAGCGATGGGGGAATCTCTAGCCCGGCAGGAGTTTGATGCAGTGTATTTACCTGCAGCAACTGGTGGCACTTTAGCGGGCTTGGCTGCAGGTTTGGCCGATGGGCAAAAAGCTTTGGCTATAAATGTACTTAAGGGCGATGGGGCTCAGGTACTTGACACAAGAATGCTTACTCGAGCGCTTGGCAACTGTCGCGATAACTGGCAGTTGCTCGATGGCTACCACTGTGGCGGTTACGCCAAATATCCCGCCGATCTGCAGCATTTTGTTCAGCAGTTCGAGCTGGCTAGCGGCTTACCTGTAGAACCTATTTATGGTGCTAAGCTTTGGTGGGCGCTATCGGATATGGCGGCCAAAGGTGTTTTGCCACAGGGCTACAAAATTATGGTAATCCATACTGGGGGGCTGCAAGGACGGCGCGGGTATTCGCCTTATTAGTGGTTTTGCGCGCAATTTGGTCGGCGCGCAACGACTGATTTTTGACAGTGTGAGTGACAGCGTTCAAACGATGCACCGCTTACTAATCTATTCTAGGCGTTTTCTCTTACCCTGCTTAAGCGAGTATAGAGCCATTTTTAGGGGCAGTTAGTTTTTGACTTGGGCCGCTATAATCATCAATGTGTACGCTTACTTGTAGGTAAATTGTTGTTGCATTAACTGTGCACTAGATCAGCTAGTTGCTCACTATGCATGGGCTTTAAAGTATCAGGCAGGTTGTTAATATAGAGCCCTCTACCGATTTCCAACAACCTTACATGTTCTTTTGATCTGGGCTATATCACGCCACAAATTAGACTATGTTCATGGGTATTTTATTATTACTTGCGGAGTCTCTGCCGGTCTTGTTGCTCACTCGATTATCAGATGCAGCGTTAATAACTTTGCGAGACGCACACATAATTAAAGACAGGTAATTAGTTCGGAGTTAGTGCGGGCTGTTATAAGCTTCAATGCTTATCTATAATGGCTGCTAATTGGTTGACCAATATACATATCTTTTGGCTGGTCGCCTGACCGCCCTATTATTGTGAAGAATACATGACTCAGTTCAAGCATATAGGCATCATTGGCCGTGTAGGCAGTGAGCGCGCAACCCAATCTCTGAAACGCTTAACGGAATTCCTGCTGCGGCAAAATCTCCAAGTCACTCTTGAAGGCGAAACGGCAGGCATGCTTACGGCTACAGAGATTGCTATTTGTAGCCGTGATGAACTGGGGCGGCGCTGTGATTTAATTATTGTGGTCGGTGGCGACGGCAGTTTGCTGGGTGCGGCCCGTGATTTGGCGCGACATAACGTACCCATTCTGGGTATTAACCGTGGCCGACTGGGATTCTTGACCGATATCACTCCGTTCGATTTAGAAGAAAAAGTGGCCGAAGTTTTGGCGGGAAAATACGCTACTGAAAGCCGTTTCTTGTTAGATATGGTGGTCTATCGCGACGGTGTACCCATTGGTAGCGGTGACGCTCTCAATGATGTAGTGCTGCACCCTGGTGAATTTATCCGCATGATTGAGTTTGAGACCCATATTGATGGTCAATTTGTGCACTCCCAGCGCTCCGATGGCATTATTATTTCCACACCGACCGGTTCTACTGCCTACGCCTTAAGCGGCGGTGGTCCCATTATGCACCCTAAACTTGATGCCATAGTGCTGGTACCCATGAATCCCCATACCCTCAGCAGCCGTCCTATTGTAGTTGATGGTAACAGCGAGATTCGCATTGTATTGGGCGAGCACAATTCTACTAGCCCTCGGGTGACCTGTGACGGCCAAATTCATGTTCCTATAGAAGCGGGGGATGTAATTCATGTGCATAAAAAGCCGCATAAACTTAAATTGATACACCCGCTGAATCACAATTTCTACGAATCGTGCCGTTCCAAACTCGGCTGGGGCAGCCATCTTGGCGATAAATTAGACGTCAGCTTTGAAGATCAAGACGCTTGAATATGTCATGGTTAAAAGTTGCAGAAGTTGAATTGGATCTGGACCTTTCACAATTGGTGCAGTTTCTCCGCGAGCAAGAGCTCGTTCACCGTATATCTGAGGAGCGCGGCCAACAAGTTGTCTGGGTCATAGATGCCGACGCCGTTGCTCCGCTACAGGAAATGCTCGGCAAAATTCAATGTGGCGATATTCAATTTAAACTGCCATCAACGTCAGTCACGAAGTCGTCATCGGCACCGCCGGGCATAATTGCAAACCTGAAATCCTTTCCCGTCACATCCGCACTGTTAATGTTTAGCTTAATAGGCTTTACCGTGGTCGAACTAAATAGCGTCTATTTTTTCGATTGGCTGATTTTTTTACAGCCGCAGGGTAATCAGTTGCTCGGTTTGGGGGAGACCTTGAATAATGGCCAAATTTGGCGATTGATTACTCCTATATTTCTCCATTTTGGTATTTTTCATATCGTTTTTAATAGTCTCTGGCTATGGGATTTAGGTCGCCGTCTAGAGGCTTTGCAAGGGGTATGGCCTTACCTAATAACAGTTGCTGTTATGGCTATGGCGGGCAATGTCAGCCAGTACCTTTGGAGTGGTAATGCAAATTTTGGCGGTATGTCGGGGGTTGTTTACGGTTTAGTTGGCTATATAGCAGTACGTAAATACTGCGCCCCCGATCCGCTACTGAATATCCCTACCGGAATTATTATATTTATGTTGGCATGGCTACTAATATGCATGTCAGGCGTGTTGGAATTGCTCATGAGCGTCGGCATTGCCAATAGCGCCCATGTCGGCGGTTTGATAGCAGGCATGTTAATAGGGGCGTTGGCAAGCCTGCGTGCAAGACTGAAAATTATTAAAGATTAGAGGCAGCAATGACTAACGTGAAAGATTTCCAACAATTGTTCGACAGTATCAATCCTGAAATATATGAGAAGTTAAAGCGAGCGGTAGAAATTGGAAAGTGGGCCGACGGCGAAAGACTGAGTCGCGAACTTCGCGCCAACTGCATGCAAGCGGTTATCGCCTACGAGCACAAACACCTCAGCCCTGAAGAGCGCAGCGGCTATGTGCCACCCAAAGTTAAAAAAGAACCCTGTGGCACCGATAAGTCTCAGGGCGCAATATCTGAACCCGACGATAAACCTTTAAAGTGGACTTAGGTAAAACGTGACACAAACAATATCCGGCCATCTGAGCAAAATGCCTGTCGAACTCGACGGCGACAACCTTGTTCGCTACACCCTTAATATTGGCGACAACCCCATAGTTCTTAACGATTTTATCGGTAAAAGTATAAGCTTGCGTTTTCTTGGCGCTATTAACTGCCTGCACTGTGGTCGAAAAAGTAATAAAAGTTTTAGCCAGGGATATTGCTACCCCTGTTTTAAGAAGTTACCCCAGTGTGATCTGTGCATGATGAGCCCTGAGCGCTGCCACTATGAAGCGGGCACTTGTCGCGATCCAGCTTGGGGCGAGAGCTTCTGCATGAGCGATCATATTGTTTATTTAGCCAAGTCGTCCAATCCGAAAGTTGGTATTACCCGCATTACCCAGGTGCCGATTCGCTGGATTGACCAGGGTGCTGTCGAAGCGTTGCCGTTGTTTCGTGTGGCGACACGGCAGCAGTCGGGACTGCTAGAAGATCGCTTGCGCCAGCACGTGGCGGATAGAACCAATTGGCGCGCTATGCTTAAAGGCGAGGTGGCCGATGTCGAGTTGCCGCAGTTGGCTGAGAAACTTAAGACCCTTTGTGCCGATGATATTTTAACTCTTCAACAGCAATTTGGATTGCAAGCCATTACGCCGATTGATGGCGTGTCGGTACAGCCTATCCACTATCCCGTGCTTGAGTATCCAAGCAAAATCAAAACCTTTAACTTCGATAAAACCGAGTTGGTTGAAGGTACTTTGATGGGCATTAAAGGTCAGTATTTACTTCTGGATACGGGCGTTATCAATATTCGTAAGTTCACTTCTTATCAGGTGGCTTTCACCGCATAAGTTGAGTACACACTCTTCAACAAGTTTATAGGGGCATATCATGGCCAAAGACGCGCAACCTAAAGCAATCCATCTCAGTGACTACCGCGTACCCGATTTTTTGATCGATCACACCGAACTTCACTTTGATCTGCGCGACGGTCAAACCCTAGTCAGCTCCAAATTGCGTATTAAGCGCAATCCTAGCGCTCTCGATCAGTCAGCAGATCTGGTGTTACAGGGTGAAAAAATGCAGTTATTGTCGGTGGTGCTCGACGGCCAGACTTTAAGCGAAGCAAACTACTGCGTCAGCGCCGAAAGCTTAACTCTAGGCCAGCTGCCTAAGCAGTTTACGCTTGAGTGCAAAACACTGATTAAACCCGAAGACAATACCTCTCTCGAGGGACTTTACCGCTCGCGCAGTATGTATTGTACTCAGTGTGAGGCCGAAGGCTTTCGCCGCATCACTTATTATCTAGATCGCCCCGATGTTATGAGTGAATTTGTCACCACTATCGAGGCTGATTGCGAAGAGTTCCCGGTATTACTCTCCAATGGCAATCCTGCTGGGTCAGGTGTCCTCGAGGGCAATCGGCACTGGGCCAAGTGGCATGACCCCTTTAAAAAGCCTGCTTATTTGTTTGCGCTAGTGGCGGGGGATTTAGACGCAGTCAGCGATACTTTTACCACCTGCTCTGGCCGCGACATTGCCTTGCAGATATTTGTTGAGAGCAAAGACCTCGATAAATGCAGCCATGCGATGGATTCTCTCAAACGTTCTATGCGCTGGGATGAAGAGGTTTATGGCCGTGAATACGATCTTGATATCTTTATGATCGTAGCGGTTGATGACTTCAATATGGGTGCTATGGAAAACAAAGGTCTAAATATTTTCAATACATCCTGCGTACTCGCCAAGTCAGAAACCACTACTGATGCCGGCTTTCAGCGAGTTGAAGCGGTGGTGGCGCATGAATATTTTCACAACTGGTCTGGCAATCGAGTGACCTGCCGCGACTGGTTTCAGCTCAGTTTAAAAGAAGGCTTTACGGTATATCGCGACGCTGAATTTTCGGCTGATATGGGTTCACGCACCGTCAAGCGCGTCGAAGATGTAGCGCTGCTGCGCACCCATCAATTTGCCGAAGATGACGGCCCTATGGCGCACCCAATTCGCCCGGCATCTTTCATAGAAATTTCTAACTTTTACACACTAACCGTGTATGAAAAAGGCGCTGAAATTGTACGTATGATCGCCAATCTTTTAGGCAAGGCTAACTTTCGCAAGGGCACTGATCTGTATTTTGAGCGCCATGATGGTCAGGCGGTCACCACGGAAGATTTTGTTGCCGCTATGGAGGCTGCCAGCGGTCGAGATTTAAGCCAATTTAAGCGTTGGTATTCTCAGGCTGGCACACCGCGCCTGCATATTACTGACAGCTGGGATGAGACCGCGGGTGAATACACTCTGACCTTCGAACAGAGCTGCCCCCCTACAGCTTACGGTAGCGAAAAAACTGAAGCCAAAAAACCATTTCATATCCCTATTGCTATAGGTTTGCTAGGCGATGCGGGTGATTTACGTTTAACCTTAAAAGGTCAGCCGCTCGACTCCGAAAATGCTGACAATACTCACTGCGTGCTGGAGCTTACTGAAGCCAAACAGAGCTTCGTCTTTATCGATCTGCCAGAGCAGCCGGTGCCGTCACTGTTGCGCGGTTTTTCAGCGCCAGTAAAGAGCTACTTTGATTACTCGCGCGCCGATCTGCTAAAAATAATGAGTCGTGACAGCGATGGTTTCTGTCGCTGGGATGCTAGCCAGCAACTGGGTGTGAGCCTAGTACATGAAGCTATGACCTGTATAACCGACTTTGAGTTAGGTGCGGACGTTATTGCCGCGTATCGGCTGTTACTTGCCGATGAAAGCTTAGATAAGGCTATGGTTGCCTATATGCTCAGCCTGCCGAGCGAGGCGTATTTGAGTGAAATTGCCGAGGTAGTTGAGGTGGAGAAAATCCATCTGGCGCGTGAGAGGGTTAACAGCTTACTGGCCAAGGCGCTAAGCGAGGGTTTAAGTGCAGTGATCGACGGCCATGATTGCGCGCAAGACTACGCTTATAACGCCGAAGCTATTGCTGCCCGTACGCTTAATAATACCGCGTTAAAATTGTTGGCACTGGATAACAGCTCAGTTAATTTGGCACGCTGTCAGCAGCAATTTACTGCCGCTAATAATATGACTGATGCCATTGCGTCACTGCATGCCATGATCAACGCGAGTGGCGACGAAGCTGAGTCATTAAAGACTGCAGCGTTAAAGGCGTTCTTTTTGCGCTGGCAAGATGAAGCATTGGTGGTCAATCAGTGGTTGCTGGCCCAAGCCGCTTGCACACTGCCGGGTACGCTCGACCGTGTGAAAGCGCTAATGCAGCATTCGGCCTTTGACATGAGCAATCCCAATAAGGTGCGTTCATTGATCGGTAGTTTTTGCTCTGCCAATGCGATTAACTTCCACGCAGTAGGCGGTTATGAATTCTTGGCCGATCAAATTATTGTCCTCAATGAATTGAATCCGCAAATTGCCTCGCGCCTACTGACGCCGCTCACTAAGTGGCACAAATATGCGCCCGCGCGCCAAGCGCAAATGCGAGCACAGCTGGAGCGAATAATGGCCGAGCCGACCCTGTCCAAGGATGTCTACGAGGTCGTGTTTAAGTCCTTGAATGCTTGAGGATGCCGGCAGCGATTACTGACTGTTGTTAATCGCCACCGGCTTAATTACCGAGGTGATCAACACCTTGGTCGATGGCGGCGCTGGGCTGTCGTAATGTCAAGCTCAGGTGTGCTGTGGCTTTTGATGTGTGATGCCAACCTTGTCTGGCACAATTGTTGAAGCTATATTGGCCACATTGCTACTATTGTGGTTACTTAAGCCCTTGCTGCTTGGGGCTATGCCTTGCGTGGCGGTGATCATATTACTGCGCCCTTTACTGATTGTTCATTAACCCGATAAGCTCATTTGTAAAGTGGCGGATAAATCCAAGAGCTTTTGACTGCTGTTACTGGTGGGTATGTACGTTGATTTTATTCAGCCGGGGGTTAGTGTTGGCGTCGGGCACCGTGATTGGCGCCGACTTCGCGATCAAGCTGTTTCTGCAGTTGCCGCTGGAGGCCATTAAATGATTTCTGTTGGTGATGCTTTTATGCGTACGTGCGCGGCGCTAGGGCTATAGGGCTGTTGCTTGTATTAACGATACAGTGGCTTCAGCTCAGCTTGTTGATGCTGTTTTTTTTGCGTGGGTATGGCCATACGTTTTACTTGCTGATAAATAGCCAGGCTGTCGATCTCGGTTGATTTGTTACTGTAAAGGCTGCTGTCTAGCTGTTTAAGCAGATCAATAAGTAATTCACCGTCATTAACAACTAGCAACCGTTGCTCGATATCCGCAAGCGTTAGAATTGTTTTGTCGTTCCAGCGTATTTGTGCCCACTGCAGCAAAGATTTACGCACCCCCGTAAGTAACCCTGATTCGCAGTGACGACGGAGTTCTTGTAAGGCCTGTTTGTCACTGCTCGGCGGTTTGACGCCTATAGCCGTAGCAGCAATAAACTGTGCTTTTTTGGCGCGGCGCCAAAGCATAGCGAAGAGGAGGGTGGTTAGAGCAAAGAACCCACTGGCCGCAATCCATAAAGGGTTGGCATCGACAGCATGAGGTATTAGCTCTATTGCAGCGATATTACTGGCTGCAAGCTCGGGGGCAGTGACCTCCGGTGTTTGATAAACATTGGTTCCAGCGGCAGGCATGACAACAATTTCGACTGCGGACAGTGTGGCGCTGCGCTGACGTTTTGCTTTTAAATCCCACCATTTGACAGTGATAGCTGGCAATGTGTAGCGGCCAGCTTTAGACGCCACAATAGCGGTTGATACCGAGCGAGTACTGATAATACCAGTGTTGCTTGGCTGGTTGTCGAGCTGTGGCTGATCGGGGTAGAACTTAAAATTATTGAGCTCGGTCATGTTTAGTTCGGGCAGTTGCGATGCCAGCAGCCCCATCGCCTTAATAGTGATGTCACGGGTAATTGGTTCGCCCACTACAAAATTGCCGGGCGATGAACTCCAGTGCTGCTCTAATGTTAGTTCTTGTGCGGGTAGCCACAGGTACTGCTGAGGTGGCTTAGCTTGCACATGCAGGGTTTGAATTTGAGATTGGAAATCTTTGCGGATGCGATTACCGCGACTAAAAAAAGAGGCTCGCGGATCCTGTGACGGCTCTTGGTATATAACTGCATTTGGTACAGCTGGAATAGTCAGGGCACCTGGTGATTGTGGATAAATGGCATAGATTTTTTCAAATACTTCTTGTTGTCTGCCATTTACTTGACGACGATATTTTCCGACATAAACACGCTCAAACTTGGCATCGGGCAAAATAGGGTCGTGCTGATCAAAGTCGTGGTCAACAATGTTGTACTCACTCACCATACGAATTGTTAGTAGGACTTGTTCTTGCTCAAACGGCTTGGCAGTACTAATTTCAGTTTCAAGAAAAATAGGCCCCGACTTGTCCGTATTGCGACTATTTGGAGCAGCCGCTTTAACCGCAATGCGGATGGGCTCGCTGCTAATGCCATCGATAACAAAGGCGGGGATAACCAAGTTGCCAATACGCTTGGGTCTCAGCAAAATTCGCCACACACTGGAGGCTGTCGAGGCATTACTATCGCCAAACGATATCTGCGTGCTGCTAGATTTACTTTGGCTTAATACATCAAATTCAGCGCCGAGCACATCTAGGTTAATTTCACGGCTGGAGCTGCCGGTATAGGTAATGTTGAGCTGTAGAGCTTCGCCGCTGCCAATAGTGCTGCGATCAACAATTGCGACCAGAGTGTCGGCGTGAGTGTAAAAGCTGACCACTAGCAGTAAGGTGCTTAGGATGAGGCTGATTGTCTGTGTTTTCATAAGTCTAGCTCGTGGTTACCAGCGCTCGGCGGCGCCGTTTTCTGGCTTGTTGTCGCGGCCACGCATGGAATTGCGCATTTGTTGCTGGTGCTGGTAATTGAATTTGTTGCGCAACAGTCCACCCGGATCGTCGGGAATGCCGCGCAGCCATTGTTCCAACTGTTCTTGTTGGGCTTTATCCTCCGCTGCTTGTGCTTGTGCCAGTGCTTTTTCTTGGCTTAACCCTTTCTGCTCATTGGGCTCAGAAGGTTGCGGGGGTTCGCTGGATTTGGGCTCGCTCTCCTGTTCGTCTGATTCTTCAGATTTAGATTCTTGCTCAGATTCGCTGTAGTCCGGCTGTTTCTGTTCTTGCTCGCCATCTTTACCGAGCTCATCGCTGGCCTGTGAGTCACTTGGCTGACTATTTTTTTCCTCCTCAGAGGAACCTTCAGCATCGTCTTTAGGGTCGCCCTCTGAATTCTCACCTGGCTCGCTTTTCGAGTTGTCGTCGGAGTCGCCGCTGTCCTTGTCTTGCTGGTCGCCTTGCTCTTTATCCTGTTCCTCGCTTTGCTCTTGCTCAGATTCCTGCTGTTCCTGTTGCTGCTTGAGCTTTTCTACCAACTCCCGATTAAATTGTGCGTCTTCAAAGTCGCTGTTTGCCGTTAGGACTTGGTCGTAAGCGTCGAGGGCTTCATCGAGTTTACCGGAACGCGCCAAGGCATTACCTCGGTTGTAATGAGCTTTGGCATTGTCGTCAGCAGCGAAACTTTTAGCGGCGACTTTATAATCACCAGCTTTATATTGTGCACTGGCCTGCCAGTTATTGTTATTGAATGTTGTAGCGGCGCTGCTAGCGTCCCCCTGTTGCAATAACTGTTGCCCCTGTTGATCGGCGGTTAGCCATAAATCAGCCCAGCCAAAGGCGCTGGCGGGCTGAGGTATAAAGGGAATGAATAATAGAGCGGGCAAGATTAAGCCGCGTCGAAAAGCTATAAGTGCAAAAGGCAATAATAGCAGGCACAACCACTGGCCGGCGTCTTGCCATGTGTCAAATTCGCGACTGATCTTACGGTTACGCCGATCGGTGAGTACTTCCAAGCTGCCAAGATTTTGAATGTCGATGTCATCGCTGCGCAATAAACTAAAGCGTCCGTCTAGGTCGTTAGCTAAGCTATACAGCTCTGCACTATCGAGTTTGGCGATTACAATCGCCCCCATTGCATCGCGAGCAAACCCACCTCGGCCGGTGGCTATGGGGGCGCCTTCGTCGCTGCCAACACCCAGAATAGACAGTCGGAATTGCGTTTTTCTGAGTAAGTCGCGCACGGTGTCAGCGGCAATCTCTTCAACGCCATCGGTAACCAATAATATGTCGCCACGATTGAGGCCTGATTCGGAAAAAAGTTGCTGCGCTTTTTCTATTGCCATTTCAACGTTGCTACCGGCCATTGGCATAATACTTGGTGACAGTGCTGGTAGCTGGCTGATAATGGTGTCTATGTCGTCGGTGAGAGGGGTTACAACATGTGCCTCTCCAGCGTAGGCAATTAAGGCGTGTAGCCCGTCGTCATTTGACTGCAATAGATCGATTAACTTGAGCCGAGCGCGCACAAGGCGCGAGGGCTTTAAATCATTCGCGGTCATTGAAGGAGAGAGGTCAAACAGAATGACTCGCGCCGATTCGTTTTTATGCACAGGTTGGGGCAATTTGTGCCAGCTGGGCCCAGCTATGGCGATGCAGGTTAATATCCAAGCGCAGAGCAGGCTAATAAATAGACGCTTTTGAGTGCGGGCAATTTGGCCATCGAGTAGATGTGCAAGCAAGCTATTATCGATAAATTTATGCCAGTCACCGGCCTGCTTTTTCTGTCGCCATAGCAGCGCTACTAACACAGCGGCAATAATGCAGCCTAGCAGCCATAATGGCCGCTGAAAATGCAGTTGAGCTATATCGAAGTTGCTAAAAAGTGCCAGTAATTCAGCAGTAAAACTACCGCTTAACTGATTGCTATTATTCATCTCGATTGCCTCTGCCGAACAGATTCAAGCAGGCGCGCTAGCGCCATTAGCACACTAAGCCCAAAGGCGGCGCCAAGTGGCCAGTAAAATAAAGCGGCGCTGGGACGGTAGGTTTCCGCTTTTTGCTCGCTGGGCTCTAACTTGTCGAGTTCGGCAAAAATAGCGAATAAGTCTTCTGGACTATTGGCAAAGAACGCTTGGCCACCTGTTTTGTTGGCTATATCGGTGAGTACAGCACTGTCGATACGTGATCCGGACAAACCGGTGAAGCCGATGGTGTAAATTTTAACTTGTTCCAAAGCGGCAAGCTCTGCCGCTTTGATCGGCTCAATCGAACCCGCGGTGTTAGAACCGTCGGTTAACAGTATCAGTGCGCGGTGATTTTCTGGGCGTTTTTGCAGACGCTTAATACTCAAGCCAATGGCGTCGCCAATGGCTGTGGCGGGTCCGGCAAAACCTTCCTGTGCCTCTTGCAGCAATGTTTTAACGGTGAGACGGTCAAAGGTAAGCGGGGCTTGTACATAGGCCTTGGTGCCAAAAAGAATCAAGCCAAGACGATCGCCCTGGCGGCGTTCAACAAATTCACCTACAACGCCTTTAACCGCCTGTAAACGGGTAAATCGTTCATTGCGAAAGACAACATCGTTTTCACGCATACTATTAGAAATGTCCACAGCTAGCAGTAAATCACGACCGGTAGTCGGTAGGCTGACAGACTCGCCGACCCACTTGGGACCGCTGCTAGCCAGCAGTAACAGACTCCAAAAACTGATAAGCGCTAGCGTTTTTAACGCAGGTAATCTTTGATTGCTGTTAGGCGTTTGAGAAAGGTGTTCAAGTTGTTCAAAAAACGGTACTCGCAGCGAGGCTTCGCTGCGCTCTAGGCGCGGCAATAACCAGTAGCCGAGCAGTGGTAGTGGCAGCAGAAACCACATATATGGCCAGTCAAACTCAAGCATCTGTGACGCTCCGGTGCTGGTGATTAGTTACCCACTGCAGTGCTAATTGATGCAGCTGCAGCAGTTGCGATGCGGATACTTGTGGTTTAGCGCGATAGGGCTCTGTGAGCAGTAATTGTCCGAGTTCCGACTGATATTTGGCCTTGGTGTCGATACTGTGGTTGTCGAGAAATACCAACCACGACTCGCCCGTGAGCGATGCTGCGCTGGGTGCAAAGCTCAATGCGGTACGGCGTAAAACGATTAGCAGGTTTTCTAGATAGATTTTTTGATCGCCACCAGCCTGCAGTTGTAGCCAATAATTAGTCAATAGTTTTTTGGCGTTGCGGCGATAGGCGCTAGCTCTGCGGCGCGCACGAAGATTGCAGTACAGCCATGCCAGCAAAACAATACCGAACGTCAGCAGTAGCCACCAGCCGGGGGCGGGCGGCCATATACCAATAGCTTCAGGCAGATGTATATCGCGCAACTGCGCTAATGGATCGGCTTCTGGGTTCATATTGTGGATTGTACCTTGGTGCTGCTGCGGCTGCGGCCATAGAGTTCTTGCAGTTGTGCCTGTGGGTCGCCATCGGTGCTGAAACCTGCCAGAGTAATGCCGAGCTTCTGGCAGCTGTGCTGTAAATACTGTGCGTGCTCACCGGCAGATTTGCGATATTGCTTGGCAAAGCCGGTATCCAATGTGCCCAAAGCCCGCTTAGATACGCCGTCAGTAACATTCATGCCAGAGGCAGCAGGTAGTGACTTTTCCATGGGGTCGCCAATATGAAAAAGGGTCACATCACTGTGACGCGAGAGTTGAAAAAGCTGCCGTTCACAGTCGTTATTAAAGTCATGAAAGTCACTAATGATAAATACGGCGCTGCCAGGCTTGGCGTGGCGTCGACTATTTTTTAAGATATTTAACAGACTGTTAGTGCCATTGGTGGCAAAAGGTTTGTTTAGCTTGTGGCCGTAGCTATGCAGTTGGTGAATGAACTCCAGTAGTGCGTGTTTACTGCGTTTTGGACGTATATCGCGGTGATCACTGTCACCAAAAACCAAGCCCCCAACGCGGTCGGATCCGGACAACGCTGCCCACCCCAATGAGGTGGCTAGGTGGCTGGCCAAGACCGATTTAAAACATTGCTTGGTGCCAAAAAACATTGGTGAACGCAAATCGCAGGCAATAAAAATCGGTCGTTCGCGCTCTTCACTAAACAGTTTGGTGTGGGTCACTTGAGTGCGCGCGGTAACGCGCCAGTCGATCGATCGAATGTCATCGCCCGCCTGATAAAGACGAACCTCCTCAAAATCTATACCGCGGCCGCGAAATCGAGTGCGTTTGCCTCCCGCTAGCAAGCTAGTTGCCGGGCGTTTGGCGCTCAGTAATAAATCTCGAGAACTAAAGCGTAGTCGCAGTAAATCATCAATCTGCGCGTAAGCACCCTGCGGGCGCATCTGCAAAAAATGTTGTGTGGGCGTCTTCATTATCAGCGATTAAACCGCACTGACAAGGTTTAACAGGCGGTCTATGACTTGGTCACTGCTCACGCCTGTTGCCTCGGCTTCAAAGCTGAGAATTAACCGATGGCGGAATATGTCGTGAATAACAGCCTGAACATCATCAGGGCTGACAAAATCTTTGCCCGCCAGCCAAGCATGGGCGCGAGAACAGCGATCTAAGGCAATGGTCCCACGGGGGCTTACGCCAAACTCGAGCCATTGCGCTAACTCGGCATCTAGGCCAGTCGGCCTTCGACTCGCATCAACTAAATGCACGATGTAATTTTCGACACTGTCACTCATATGAATGTCTAGTATCTGTGCGCGAGCACTGAATATATCCGCCTGAGAAATTCGTTCTGGCTGGCTAATCTCACTCTGACTGGCTTCTGCGCGAGCCAAATGCAGTATCTTCTTTTCGGCTTCAAGTGACGGGTAGCCAACCGTGACATGCAGTAAAAAGCGATCGAGTTGTGCTTCAGGCAAAGGGTAGGTGCCCTCTTGCTCAATAGGGTTTTGGGTTGCCATTACCATAAATAGTTCAGGTAACTGGTAGGTTTTACGGCCGACACTGACCTGACTCTCAGCCATGGCCTCGAGCAGCGCTGATTGCACCTTTGCGGGCGCGCGGTTAATTTCATCGGCCAGTGCCAAGTTGTTGAATATGGGGCCGGGCTGGAATTCAAATGTGCCATTTTCGGGGCGGTATATGTCGGTGCCGGTAACATCCGATGGCAGCAGATCTGGGGTGAATTGAATACGGTGAAAATCGCCCTCGATACCATCAGCCAAAGTTTTAATAGCTTTAGTTTTGGCAAGCCCAGGCGCACCTTCAACTAGAAGATGACCGTCAGCAAGCAAGCTAATCAACATACGTTCTACAAGGTGTTCTTGGCCGACAATTTGATTGCTGAGCCAGTCGCGTAATGCACTAATACGTTGGTGTTCTGGGCTTGAAATAGACATAATGTTATATCTGTTGTTAGGCTTGTAGGCCGGCTTTTAAACCGCGTTAGCTTGATTTTTTAAACGCTCAAAATACTGGCAGTTGGTCCGCAATGCTAATTCAGCCAGTAACTTTATTGCGCCTGTGTAATAACTGACTTGTAACGGACAAAAAAGTTCCAGCAGCATGGTCTATGCTTAAAAGAAACTATGCAAGTTCTAAGTGGCATTAATATTATTTATAGTCGGAATCATCCCACGGACACCGTACATAGGGGTTTTCAGCATGTCTGATCGCGACATTCACGATTATGTCAGCTCAATATCATCAATGACACAGCAAGAACTGATCACCGCAGTTGCACACTGCGCCCAACAGCGGCTCAGTGGCGCTGATGCCGACGCATTTGAGAGTTTTTGTTGTCAGTATTTTGACTGTTTCTCCTTGGAAGATTTGGAAGGCCGCCAGCTTGATGACGTCTTCGGTATGGCCTACAACTGCTGGTTGTTTTTGGCGCTACGCGAAGTGGGCGCCCCCAAAGCGACGCTGCTAAACCCTGTTTTAGATGAAGATGGCTGGGTCAGTAACCATACTGCTTTACTGGTATTGCAGAGCAATATGCCTTTTTTGGTTGATTCTATTCGAATGGAATTGACGCGTCGAAATATTGCCATAAACACCATTAAAAGTACCGTCGTTAAAGTGCGGCGAAATAATTCCGGCAAATTGCTGTCGCTCGGCTCTGACGAAAGTGGCTGCGACGAGGCTTTTATCTATATAGAGATAGGCAAAAATACCGATGCCGATGAAATAAGCGGTCTGCGTCAATCAATGCTGGATGTGCTGGCTGATGTTGCAGTGGTTGTCACTGACTATAGTGCGATCTTGACTGAGCTGAACAGTGTTAAGCAGCACCTAGGGGAGGTGGCCCCCAATCTTATGTCTGGTATGGTGCAGGAGAGTTGTGATTTTTTGCAGTGGCTCGGCGCTAATCACTTTACCTTTCTTGGTTATTCAGAGCATGCCTTCGTAACCAAAGAGGCTGGGCGCTGCCTAGAAGAGCTGACCAAATCTAGAAAAGGCTTATTCAAGCAGCACAATCAAGTTAAACCGAGTATGGAAATCGACAGTTTTAATGCAGGTATGGCGCGATTTCATTTGGCGCCACAGGCACTTACCTTCTCTAAATCATCGGTGCGTTCGCGAGTTCATCGCCAAGCCTACTCTGACTATATAATCGTTAAACGCTACGATACAGAAGGCAAAGTATGTGGCGAGAGCCGCTTTTTGGGGTTGTATACCTCATCGGTATACACTTTTTCACCCTACAATATCCCCTTAATAAGACAAAAAGTGACCCATGTACTTCAGCGCTCGGGACTTGACTTGCGCAGCCATAGTGGCAAGCAGTTACAGCAGGTGCTTGAAACTTTTCCGCGCGATGAGCTTTTTTTAAGTAATTCCTCTGATTTGTTTGAAACTGCTAGCAGCGTTTCCCGCATTAATGAGCGCTATAGGGTTCGGCTGTTTATGCGCAAAGATTCCTATAGTAAGTTTGTTACCGCATTAATTTACATTCCTCGAGATATCTTTAACACGCGCATGCGCATACGTATTCAAGAGATGTTATCGGACGCTATTAATGCCAAGGAGCTTGAATTTACCACGCATTTTTCAGAATCTATTTTGGCCAGGGTCCATGTAGTGTTTCGAATCGATCCGAGCGATACGATAGAATTTAATGTCGCCAAGCTTGAGCTCCGTGTCATAGATTTGGCCAAAACTTGGGATGACCTATTGCGAGAGACCATTATTGAATCTTGCGGCGAAGAAAGTGGCATGCGTTTATTCCAAACATATAGCGAAGGCTTTTGCTCGGCCTATCGGGACAGTTACGACGGCCGCAGCGCTGTACTCGATATAGCTCGTATAGAGGCGCTGACTGACGAGCAGTCAATAGCTATGAGTTTTTACCGTCCGGCAGGTGTCGATAATAATATTGTCCGTTTTAAGGTTTTTCATCGCGATACCCTTGTGGAGTTATCCGATGTGGTGCCTGTGCTTGAGCACTTGGGTCTGCGCGTGGTGGGAGAGCAGCCCTATAAAATTCAAGAGTCGAGCGGCAGGGATATTTATTTACACGATTTTTATCTGCGCTTTAACCTGAATACCGATATTGTTATGCGAGCCGTTAAAGAACATTTTCAGCAGGCTTTTGAGGCGATTTGGTTTAAATATACCGACAGTGATGCCTTTAATCGCTTAGTCTTAGGGGCACGGCTTGACTGGCGCGAGGTGGCGCTTTTGCGAGTCTATGCCCGCTACATGAAGCAGACGGCATTTAATTTTAGTCAGTCGTATATAGCCGACACCCTAGCTAATCACCTTGACATAACTCGCAATCTTGTCGCTTTGTTTAAATCCAAGTTTGACCCGAAAATTAACAAAGGTGGCGCCAAAGAGTTGCAGCGCATAGAACGCTTGCATCGAAAAATTATCGACTCACTAGAGCAGGTTCAATCGCTTAACGAAGATCAAGTTATACGGCGCTATGTCGAAATGATTGAAGGTACATTGCGCACCAACTTCTTTCGAAAAAATGAAGCGGGTGAAAATCGCGATTTCATTTCCTTAAAATTAGCACCACGCAATATTGATAATATCCCAGAGCCGCGGCCTCTGTTTGAAATCTTCGTTTACTCTCCGCGAGTTGAGGGAGTGCACTTACGCGGTGGTAAAGTCGCCAGAGGCGGCTTGCGCTGGTCAGATCGGCTGCAAGATTACCGTACTGAAGTGCTGGGACTGGTTAAGGCGCAACAAGTAAAAAATGCCGTCATAGTACCCAGTGGGGCTAAGGGCGGTTTTGTCGCAAAACAGCTGCCTAATGGATCCAATCGCGAAGAGTTTATGGCCGAGGGCGTGGCCTGCTATCAAACCTTTATTCGCGGACTGCTAGATGTGACTGACAACTTGCATGATGGCGAGTTAGTTCCACCTCCACAGGTTGTTCGTTTGGATGAAGATGACCCATATTTAGTCGTGGCCGCCGATAAAGGTACGGCCACTTTTTCTGATATTGCCAATGCTATCTCGCAAAAATATAACTACTGGCTGGGTGATGCCTTTGCCTCTGGCGGTAGTCAGGGTTATGACCACAAAGCTATGGGTATTACGGCGCGAGGCGCTTGGGTGTCGGTACAGCGCCATTTCAAAGAGATGGGCACGGATATTCAAGTGGAGGATTTTAGTGTCATAGGTATCGGTGATATGGCTGGCGACGTGTTTGGTAACGGCATGCTTTTGTCGGAGCACATTTGCCTAATTGCCGCTTTTAATCATCAGCATATATTTATTGACCCAAATCCGGGTTTAGCCGCGAGTTTTGTCGAGCGCAAGCGCTTGTTTCAAACATCAAGAAGTACCTGGCAAGACTATGACAATAAAATTATTTCTAGCGGTGGTGGGGTTTTTAGTCGCAGTGCTAAGTCCATTGCCATCAGTCCTGAAATGCGCAAGCGTTTTGCGATTGGTGTTAACGTGCTTTCGCCTAATGAGCTTATCAGCGCTTTGTTGTCGGCACCGGTGGATCTTATTTGGAATGGCGGGATAGGCACTTATGTTAAAAGTAGTTGTGAGTCCCATGCTGATGTTGGCGACAAAGCCAATGATGCGCTGCGCATTAATGGCGGCCAGTTGCGTTGCAAGGTGTTTGGTGAAGGTGGGAACCTTGGTGTTACTCAAAAGGGGCGAGTGGAATATAGTTTGGCTGGTGGTGCCTGCAATACTGACTTTATTGATAATGCGGCCGGTGTGGATTGCTCTGACCACGAAGTCAATATAAAGATTTTGCTAAATGAATTGGTGATTTGTGGGGATATGACCGAAAAGCAGCGCAACCTATTATTGGTAAAAATGACTACTGAAGTATCTGAGATGGTTTTGGATAATAACTACAGTCAAACTCAGGCTATTAGTGTTGCTCAGGATGAAGTTGGCTATCGTATTGGTGAGTATCGCCGCCTCATGATTACCCTTGAAAATGAGGGCCGTTTAAACCGCCAGTTGGAGTTTTTACCAGAAGATGATGCTATTGCCGAGCGTCATTCTCCGAGCGTTTTTCTCACGCGGCCAGAGTTGTCTGTGCTTATCTCCTACGTTAAAGCTGGATTAAAAGAAGATTTGGCGAACTCTGATGTGCCCGAGGACGCCTATATTGCCTCTATGGTTGAGGCGGCTTTTCCGCCCCTTTTGCGTAAAAAGTTTAAAAAACAAATCTACAATCATCGCCTTAGGCGAGAAATTATCGCCACTCAGGTAGCCAACGACATGGTCGATAATATGGGGATTAGTTTTTGTCATCGCTTGGTTGAGTCGACGGGTTCGAGCGTTGCACACGTGGCTAAGGCCTATATTGCGGCGCGAGATATATTTGAATTTGATTTCAGTCGGCGGCAGATACGCGCCCTCGATCATAAGATTTCGGCAAAACTGCAAATAGAAATGATGTCGGCGGTTATGCGCCGAGTCCGTCGAGCTACACGCTGGTTATTACGCAATCGTCGTAGCCGTATCAACCCGGCTGCCGAAGTAGAGTTTTTTGCCGCATCCATCAGTAAGGCCTTTGAATTACTGCCGAAGTACTTGCATTGCGGGTTAAAAGAGGCATGGCAAGGACGCTATGAGAATTTGCTTGGTCAGGGCGTGGGCGAGGAATTTGCTCGTCGCGCAAGTGTGCCCATCAATATTTATTCAGGCCTCAGTGTGGTGGAGGCGGCCCGAGAAAGCGGTGCCGGTGTTGAACTGGTGCTAGAAGTTTATATTGGCTTCAGTGAAATGCTGGGTCTGAATGTTTTCTCGACACAAATTGCGGCCCTGTCCGTCGATAATTACTGGCAGGCAATGGCGCGGGAAACATATATCGATGATCTGGAAGGGCAAATTAGAACATTGGTGGTCTCGCTTATTGATTTAATGTCGGATGGGCAGAGCGTTAGCGAAGGTATTGAGCTGTGGTGCAGGCAGCATAGTGTTTTGCTTGATCGCTGGTACGTAATGATTGCCGATCTAAAATTAGCGGGTAGTCCTGACTACGCAATGTTTTCTGTGGCTTTGCGTGAGTTGCTCGATTTGGCTCAGGCGAGTCAGCTGTGCACCAGTTTTGATCACTGTGCAGATGGCTGAGATGTTTGTTGACTGTCAGTGTGGTCGTTAATATTACCAATACGCTAGCAGCCCCCGTGTGATTTTATGCCAGTTCAGTTATGGATATGCTCTATTGAGCCCGAGATGGTCGCAATTTTTGCCTGCATAATAATGCTCTGCGCCGTTTCGTCTGCTATGACAATATGCGCAGCAGTTCCGGAGTCGATGCCAATAAGGATATGTGGTTCGTGTAAATAGAAAATTGCGCGTCTTTAGCGTACAATTTATGCCATGTTTTTACCTATACCCAAGCTCTGTATTTTAAATTAAGGTTTTGTTTATGTATTCGTTGGCTCGCAAGGCACTTTTTGCTCTGGATCCTGAAGTTTCTCACGAATTGTCCCTAGATCTTATTGGCGCATGTGATCGTTTGCATCTAATGAGGTTGCTAGTAGCCAAAGTAGCCGACAACCCTGTTGAAGTTATGGGCTTAACCTTTCCTAATCCTGTTGGTATGGCTGCCGGTCTCGACAAAAGTGGAGATTACTTTAACGCACTTGGCCAGTTTGGTTTTGGCTCCGTTGAAATAGGCACCGTTACGCCTAGGCCTCAGCCTGGCAACCCTAAGCCGCGCCTGTTTAGGCTTCCCGAGCATCAAGCCATTATTAATCGCATGGGGTTTAATAATAAAGGCGTTGACCACTTGGTGGCACAGGTTAAGAAACGTCGCTTTGATGGTGTTCTGGGCATTAATATTGGTAAGAACTTCGATACACCGGTTGAAAATGCCGTCGATGACTATCGGCAGTGCATGACTAAAGTTTACCAATATGCCGACTACATTACCGTTAACGTGTCATCCCCCAACACCCCCGGCTTACGCAATTTGCAATTTGGCGACAGCCTTAATGCGTTGTTAGAATCATTAAAGATCGAGCAGCGCCACTTGCATCAAGCTTATGGCCGCTATGTACCTTTGGCCGTGAAGATTGCCCCTGACATGAATGCCGATGAGATTGCTGAAGTAGCGCAAGCTCTTAAAGATCAGGGTATGGATGGTGTTATAGCTACCAATACCACCATAGAACGCGACAGTGTCAAGGGCAGTTTGCATGCCAATGAGGCAGGTGGTTTAAGTGGTGCTCCGGTTAAAGATCAAAGCACTGAAGTTATTAGCCATTTAAAAGCTGCTCTGGGTGATACCCTGCCTATTATTGGGGTTGGCGGCATAGGATCGGGTGCCGATGCTGCCGAAAAAATGCTGGCAGGCGCAAATATTGTGCAAATATACAGTGGTTTTATTTATCGCGGGCCTGAACTCATCGGTGAATGCTGCGATGCTATTGCTGAGCTTGATCTATAGCGCAACGCCCAAAAGCCTAAAGATTTTAAGCGCTACATTTACATATTGCAGAGTTTTTTGTGCTTCAGCGGCTCGATTGAAACCGGCCCACCGGTTCTCCCGAGCTTTGCGCGAGCCGTTCATTCATACTAGGCGACCAGTTTGAGCCGTGCATACAAAGATTTCTCGATCTGCCGTCTACCCCAAGGTTATAACCTTTACTAAATGTACGCTCGATCTGGTTTCGTTTTTGTCTTTTCATAGCTACTCCGTTCTAGATAAACAATATCGGCGTATTCCTAGCGCCAATGAGTCAGTAAAAAATGACGACAACGCCGTGAACCACCTGTTTTTTTATATCAAATACCGCTGTTAGCTAATTTACGAATAATTGGTTAAGGCACAAAGAGAAGAAATTATGCAACATCATTATTTTGCAGCCTGCCCGAAAGGCATTGAAGGCCTTTTGCTAAAAGAGCTTGGCGATATGGGGGCGACCGACACTCGGGAAACTGTAGCCGGTGTGTATTTCGATGGTGATCTAGAACTGGCCTATCGGGCTTGCCTATGGTCGCGTTTGGCCAATAAAATCTTATTACCATTGGCTAAGGTGGATGTAGAAAGTGGTGATGAGCTTTACACGGGTGCTCAAGAAATTCCATGGGCGGAACACCTAAGTATTGATGGCAGTTTTGTGGTTGATTTTATTGGTACTAATAAGACTATTCGCAATAGCCAGTTTGGCGCTTTGCGGGTGAAAGACGCCATTGTTGACAGTTTGCGCGACAGTGAAGATCGACGCCCATCGGTCGATAAGCAAAACCCTGATATACGTATCAATGTTCGCCTTAGCCGCGGTCAGGCGCAAATCAGCCTGGATCTGTCTGGCAGCAGCTTACACCGGCGCGGTTATCGGACCCAGCAGGGCATTGCGCCAATGAAAGAAAATCTGGCGGCGGCGCTATTACTGCGCGCTAACTGGCCAGAGATTGCGAAAAGTGGCGGCGCCTTGCTCGACCCTATGTGTGGCTCGGGCACATTGCTCATTGAAGCCGCTATGATAGCGGGTGACATTGCCCCGGGACTGGAACGTTCGTTTGGTTTCGAACAGTGGCTAATGCATGATGACGATGTTTGGCAAAACCTCTTACAAGAGGCACGGTCGCGCCGCCGCGTAGGTCTGGACCGAGAATTGGTTGAAATTCGTGGCTACGACGCCAATCTGCACGTTATTCGGGCTGCCGAGAGCAACGTTATCCAAGCTAAGCTTGACGACTGGATCCGCGTCACCCGCAAAGAGCTTAAAGATTTTGTCCAGCCAACGCATAAAATACTTAAGCCAGGTTTGGTGATAAGTAATCCGCCCTATGGTGAACGTCTCGGTGATATCGAGTCTTTGAAGTATTTATACGCTCACTTTGGCGAGCGTCTAAAAGAGGGGTTTGAGGGTTGGCAGGCAGCCATTTTTACTGGCAACACCGATCTTTGCCGCGGCACTAATTTACATTCCTACAAAAAGTATAAGTTTTTTAACGGCACCTTGCCGAGCGAATTGCTGCTATTTAATCTTGAACCCAAAAACTTCATGCGAGTGCGCGAACGCGAAACAGGCAAAGCCCTGAAACTCGGCGAGGAAAATCTCACCGAAGGCGCACGTATGCTGGCTAATCGCTTGCATAAGAATATGAAACAAATAGCGAAATGGATTAACAAAGAGGATATTAGTTGCTACCGCCTGTACGACGCTGACATGCCAGAGTACTCTGCCGCAATTGATATCTACCGCGGTATAGATGGCGATACTTACGCGCACGTACAGGAGTATGCCGCGCCTAAATCTATCGACGAAGATAAAGCGGCCAAGCGCTTTACTGAAATTCAAGCGGCTGTGCCGTACGCTCTTTCTCTATCGCCGGACCATGTTAGTTACAAGCAGCGCCGTCGTAACAAAGGCACTAGTCAGTATGAAAAATTGGCCGGCGATGACAGTAAGCAGGCGCTAAAAATCAAAGAGGGCGAGGTGCAACTTGAGGTGGACTTGTGGCGCTATCTTGATACCGGTTTGTTCCTCGATCATCGCCCTGTACGGCTGAAAATTGCTGCGCTAGCAAAGGGGGCTCGTTTTTTGAATCTGTTTTGCTATACCGCTACGGCCTCTGTGCACGCTGCTATAGCCGGTGCAAAGTTCACTTTAAGCGTGGACATGTCGCATACTTACTTGGCATGGGCCAAGCGTAACTATGCCATCAACGGTATGAGCGAAAGCGTTAACCGGCTGGAACAAGCCGACTGCATTCAATGGTTAAAAGATGCCAGCGCTAAAGGTGTAAAACAGCAGTTTGATCTAATTATGCTGGATCCACCCAGTTTTTCTAATTCGAAGCGCATGCTCGATGTGCTTGATGTTCAGCGTGATCATGTCGAGCTAATTGATGATGCCATGAAGCTGTTGGCTCCCGGAGGTACTTTGATATTTTCAAACAACCTGCGCACCTTCAAACTTGATAGTGAGGCACTTACTGGCTATGCCCTGCAAGACTTTAGTCGCGCCAGTCTAGATAAGGATTTTCAGCGTAATACTAAAATCCATAAATGCTGGTTAATCAAGCACAATACCTAGTGATGGATCTGCAGGGGCGCCAAGCATAACTGCCATAGCCTCTTTTTCATGATATCCATGAATGCCCGTCGATCACCTATAATTTAAGAGATATCCCTTTTGAGCAAGGCATTTAAAGTTAAGAGTAAGTTCGAGCCCGCCGGCGATCAGCCGGCAGCGATTGCCAGCTTGGTTGAAGGTATTGATGCCGGTTTGGCGCAGCAGACTCTGCTTGGTGTAACGGGTTCCGGCAAGACCTTCACCATGGCTAAGGTCATTGAGAAGATGCAGCGACCAACCATTGTCATGGCCCATAACAAGACCTTGGCAGCGCAGCTGTATGGCGAATTTAAGGACTTTTTCCCCGATAATGCGGTTGAATACTTTGTCTCCTACTACGATTACTACCAGCCAGAGGCCTATGTAGCAGCGTCGGACACATTTATTGAGAAAGATGCTTCTATTAACGAGCATATTGAGCAGATGCGACTTTCGGCGACCAAGGCTTTACTTGAGCGTAGCGACGCCATTGTGGTGGCAACTGTGTCGGCAATTTATGGTCTTGGCGACCCCGAAGCCTATTTAAAGATGGTGTTGCACTTAGATCGCGGCGACAAGATTGATCAGCGCGAATTGTTACGTCGTTTGGCTGAGGTGCAATATAACCGTAACGACACTGATTTTTATCGCGCCACTTACCGTGTGCGTGGTGATGTTATTGATGTTTTCCCCGCCGACTCTGACAGCGTAGCTGTGCGGATTGAATTATTTGATGATGTAATCGAGCAACTATCACTCTTTGATCCCCTCACTGGCGAAATTATTAGCCGTATACCGCGCTGTACTATCTACCCTAAATCTCATTATGTGACACCACGCGAGCGTATTCTCGGTGCCATTGACTGCATTAAAGTCGAACTGGTGGAACGCTTGGAACATCTGCGTAATAACGATCATCTGGTGGAGGCTCAGCGGCTGGAGCAACGCACTAAATATGATCTTGAAATGATGACCGAGCTTGGCTATTGCAATGGCATTGAAAACTACTCGCGCTACCTTTCGGGGCGAGGTTCTGGCAATGCACCGCCGACTCTATTTGACTATTTGCCTGACGATGCTTTGTTGTTTGTAGATGAATCGCACGTGACTGTGTCGCAAATTGGCGCCATGTATCGCGGTGATCGCTCTCGTAAGGAAACTCTGGTGAACTATGGTTTTCGCTTGCCATCTGCGCTCGACAATCGCCCCATGCGCTTTGACGAATGGGAACAAATTACGCCGCAGACCGTTTTTGTATCAGCCACACCTGGTGCTTACGAAAATGAGCATGCCGACAATGTTGCCGAACAAGTGGTGCGACCAACTGGCTTACTGGACCCCGTGGTTGAGGTGCGTTCAGTAGGTACGCAGGTTGATGATGTGCTGTCTGAAATCAATAAGCGTGTGCCTATTGACGAACGGGTGCTTATTACCACTTTGACAAAACGTATGGCTGAAGATCTTACTGATTACTTGGCTGATCACGGTGTGCGCGTGCGCTATATGCACTCGGATATTCCCACCGTTGAGCGCGTAGAAATTATCCGTGATTTGCGTCTAGGTGAATTCGATGTGCTGGTGGGGATCAACTTACTGCGCGAGGGGCTGGATATTCCCGAAGTCTCACTGGTGGCTATTTTAGACGCCGATAAAGAGGGATTCTTGCGATCGGATCGTTCTCTGATTCAGTCGATTGGCCGCGCAGCGCGTAATATTAATGGCCGTGCGATTCTTTATGCCGATAAAATTACGGGTTCAATGCAGCGCGCTATGGATGAAACTGAGCGTCGTCGCGACAAGCAAAAAGAGCATAACAAGCTTCATGGCATTACTCCTCAGGGTATTGTCAAACGGGTAGCGGATGTACTTGAAGGCGCCTACGCCACTGGAGGTAGGGCAAAGGCCAAGCGCCAGAAGATGGTGGCGGATATAGATGCCATCTATAAAGTCGATTCAGGCGGCGATATTTGGAAGCAAATAGAAGCGCTAGAAAAGCTTATGCATCAAGCCGCCAAAGATTTGGAGTTTGAAAAGGCAGCCACTTTGCGCGACCAAATAACCCAGTTAAAAACACAGGCGCTTTGATTGACTTAAATAGAGGCCAGCCACTGAGTGAAAAGCGAGGTTTTAGACGCATTGGTAGGCCGACAGGCTCTCGACGTTATGTCCGGTAATCTAAGTGTGGCTGTTTGTGACTCGGCTAGTGCGCACAGTTGGGCTATTGCAAGCTATTTGTTCCATCGCAAAAACGTTGCCGGTGATTTAGAGGTATTACTTAATAGTTCGATCCTGCAATTATTGGGTCATGTTGCCGGCAGTATCGTGTTGCGCTATGTAGTGGCTCGCGGATCGATAGTAGTACCGAAAATTTTTTAGCATATTGCATTTTAAGGTTAGCGGTTAATAAGAGTTTAGGTGGCGGGGCTGCTTTGTTCAACGGTTTGGCCACTACAAGGTTGGTTTTACACTCAATATTCGAGGTAGCTTTTAGCTTGGGTACAAGTCCCCCGCAAGGCTTAACAGTATGGTAAGAAGGCTCAAAAGTATGCAGTAACAAGCAATTATTTGAACAATTCGGGAGCCCCGTACTTAAGTCAAAAGCCAGTAGCTTATTAGCGAAAGACCGATGGCTACTGCACTATAAAACACTGTGTTAACTCCTGTTTGGGTACTTATTTTAGGTATCCATTCGGTTAGCTTGGGTGATATATGGCGCTTGGTTAGCGGTGACTCGATCACTTGAATGGTGATGTTGTCGTGGCCGCCACTCTCAAGTGCGGCATCAATTAGCAACTCTACAGCGTCTTGGGTTTTTTTTGCGCCGTTCAGCAATTGAGCAATCTCTGCATCGTCGACTTCATCGCTTAAACCATCACTGCAAAGGACTATCCACTGATTCTTTTGCCAGACCCCCTCGATAGTGTCGACAGTGACCTCATCGAGTTCTTGCCAGCCAATGCACTGGGTAATGATGTTTTTGTCAGGGTGGCTATCTAGCTCGCTCGCTTCGATGGAGCCTGATGCCAGTAACATTTGCACATAAGAGTGGTCGGTAGATAATTGCTCTAACTGGCCGCCATTGTCATTTTGGGACCACAGATAGGCACGGCTGTCGCCAACCCAGGCAACCTGATAGTCGTGATGCCGGCTTCTAAGAGCAACAACGGTAGACCCCATGCCTTTGGCGCCAATACCGGCGTTGGCGGCTTCTATAACGGCTTTATGTGAGCGCTGTAGGGCGGCGGCAAGCCTTGTTTCGGAGTCTGTTTGCTCTAATGTCTCCCGAACAATAGCGCTAGCGACTTCGCCGGCCTCATGACCGCCCATACCATCTGCAACTACCCAGAGACCTCGCTCGGGCAAGCTTAAAAAACTGTCTTCGTTGTTGTCTCGATGTAGACCTTTGTTGGTGCTGGCACTAAATATCAATGATTGCATAATATGCTTTACAGCTGTGTTTGTTAGAATTGACTTTGCCGCAGTTGTCTTCGCAAGCTAAGTTGGTTGATCGTTAGATAAAGATAATAGCGGCTAACAGTTCAATTTACTGTGAAATTATTCACCTAAGCTATTGATAATACAAATACTCTTATAGCATTATCCGTTTCAAAACCAATAAGTGACAAGGCGAAAGGATACCGACCCTATGTTAAAACTGCGCTTTAAAAATAATAAACACAATGCCGTGTGGCTAGTTGAGCCCAAAGTCACTATTGGCATGGCCACGGATAACAATTTATCGCTAACCGCTAAGGGGGTTGCTGCTTATCACGCTGAGATTGTTGTTAATATGAATCAGTTGACTCTCAATAACTTAGCGAACGGTAAGAATGTTTGGCTTAATGGTGCTCCAGTTGTTAATAAAGCAAACTTGAAAGCTGGCGACTTACTGCGAATTGGCAGTGAAGAGTTGCACGTTGTCGATCCAAAAGTAAAAAAAACAGAATCGCCTGCTATCGCCCGAGACGAAGAGAGCACCGGATGGGCCCTTAAAGCCAACAGCAGTGCTCTCTCGAATCGAGTTTTTGGGCTCAAAGCCTGCACCACAATAGGTCGCTCTAGTGATTGTGATATTACTTTGGCGGCCAGTCATTTGTCTCGCCGTCATGCCGAGCTAATCGTCAAAAACGGGCAGCTCTATGTAAAAGACCTCGACTCATCTAACGGCACCTACCTCAATGGTAAGCGCGTCAGTGAGGCTAAGATAAAGCGCGGGGATGAATTACGCTTCGACACCCTTTGCTTTGGTATCATAGGCCCAGCCAAGGATGTAGATAAAACTTCTGTTCGCAGCGTTAGGGCTACGCCAGCTAAGACCAAGGTCAAGGTGAGTCCCGCAGCGCGCAAAATTACAACCGTCTCGTCGGCACCGGTCAGAAAGCCGAATCCGCAAATTACTGAGCACGCCAGTAACGAAGCGGGCTCTCATAGCCTTAGGCAAGGCTTAATAATTGGTTTGATTGTGATGGCGGTTATTGCTGTGACTTTTTTCACCGACGCCGTTAATTTTTTTGGTTAAGTTCAACCAAAGTTTGTCGCTCTCTGTTTGTGGTCTTGCGTTAGGGGTTGGCGAGAGCGCCTTAATGCTTGCCTTAGCACGGCGTGAAATTTCTTACTGAACAAGGTTTGTCTTACCCTGAGGTGTCTTGCCTGTATTTAGCCGAGGGCTGGCTTAGGAAGCTCTGGCGGCTTTTATTGCAGCTGTTCTCGCCAACAATATTCGCTGCGCTGTATTAAAAGCAAGCGGTACTGCGGCTATTATTGACTAAAGCTCGAGTACACTCTTCTTTTGTTGAAGGTTGTGGCACACTCCACTCGGATCAAGTATGACCATACGTGCTGTTTTTTAGCGCTTCTTGAGTGCGGCTAAAGTTAGCCGTGCCGTTAAAGGGGGTGGGTGCGAATGAGCGAACAATCGTGACGTCGCCCTCACAGGACCGTCTCGCTGTTGGCGTTTCTGTAGACGTTCTGGGTCCCGCCGATGGTGCGTTAACGTTAGGTTGTCTCAGTAAAAATTTAGTCAGCAATGTCAGCTGTTGCAATATTAGTCAGTTCCTCAGAGGTCACTAAGGGGTCTTCGCTGTAATGAGGGCTTTTATTGAGCGCCTTTGTTTAATAGAGCAACGTATAAAACAGCAAGCGCAAACTTGCTGTGACCGCTAGAGTTTCCCTTGCCTTGCCAGTCGAATGTATTAAAGTTGGGGGTTTGGTATGCTTTAGTTTAGGGGGCAACTGAGGTATCTTGCAGGACTTTAGGCGTTAGTTAAATGTCAGTAACAACACATCAATTTATATTACTAACCACTTTAGGTTGCCATCTGTGCAATCAGGCAAAGGCTGTGTTGTGGCAAGCTCAATCTGTGGTGGCGTTTGAATATTCTGAACAAGATATAGCGCTTAGCGATGGCCTTATCGCTACTTACGGGGAGCGTATTCCAGTTGTTAGATCTGAGCTATCTGGGGCTGAGTTGGACTGGCCATTTACAGTCAAAGCGATTGAGCAGTTAGTCAAGACTTTAAATAAATAGTCTCGATAATTTATACCCTTGTGGATATAAACATTATTTTCCATCGATGAAAAAAATTTTGAGGGGAGTAGTGGTCTGTCCTTGCTCTTCAAAATTTTAGCCTTGCATAAGCCAGAAAAACCTCACCGCTTATGCTGTAGCTCGCGATTTACAGCAATTGTCGGGCTTCATTTTGTCGAATAAATGGCACCTCAGCGCCCATTCTGTAGCCGTAAATTACCGAGTATGTCAGGATGTTTTGCACATAACGCCGTGTTTCTTTAAAAGGAATTAGTTCAATCCATACGTCGTAAGGTAATAGCTGATCGTCATCGCTCAACCATTTGTTGACTCTATGTGGGCCGGCATTATATGCGGCAGCGGTAAGTATGCGATTGCCCTCAAAGCGCCCCATCATCTGTTTTAGGTAGCTACCGCCAAGCTTAACGTTAATATCTGGTCTTAATAAATCGGATTTTTTATACTTTATACCTATTTTTTTTGCCGTGTCTTTGGCTGTGCCTGGCATTAATTGCATAAGCCCGGTGGCACCAACACGTGATCTGGCATCTGGACTAAAAGCACTTTCTTGACGAGCAACGGCGAATAATAACTGGGGCTCTATCTTGGTCAACTCTGCAACAGCTTGCACCTGTGTATTAAATGCTAATGGAAATCTAACTTGTAGGTCGTCCCAATAGCGTGCACTAGCCATTGCTTCAATGCCTTTTCGGTGCCAGCCCCACTGTTGAGCGACAAGACCGGCGGCTTTTTTCTCATCCACAGTGAAATCGCGTGTTGTGTGCCGCCATTCACGCCTAGCAGAGTTGATGCGCTTCAGGGCAAGAAATTCACGCGCCCTTAGAATGCCAGGGCTTTGCATTATTGAGCTCATAAGCTCGGCAGGTGGAGTCACCGGTCGATCAACTAGCTCGTACTTTTGACCCAGTATATCGGCGGAGAGAAAACCATAAAAATCGCGGCGCAGGGCCAGTTCAGAGTAGATACCTTTTACTTCCTCGGCGTTGCCCTCGGAATCCAGTTCGTGCAGACTGCGAGCCCGCCAGTAGCGCCAGCGCTCGGATTGCTCCGCTTCCTGTGGCAATTTGTTGAGCCAGAAATAAATTTTACTCCAGTCGCGCTCGCGCAGTGAAGCGCGAATCAAACGTTCAACCAGTTGCTCGCTCGATATTGCCTTGCCTTCTAGTAAGTCTTCGGCTTGTTGCATGTTGCCGCTTCTCACCATCATGGTCGCTAGAAGCTCCTGCATGTCAAGTTGTTCGCTCTCGGTAAACTCCTGCTGCGCGTTATATTGGGTCCAGGCAGAGAGGGTTTTTACCGGTTGTCGCTTAGCGACATGTTTTAGGCCGAAAAGAATAATCTCTTTGTTTTCGGCGCTCTTCTGAGAGTAACGGCCAGTTTTAAATATTAGGCTAGGTTGCCTGTAAACGGCACGATATCTCTCAGCATCAGCGGCCAGTTCTTCTGAGTTGAATTTTTTGCCGATATAGCCGGCAAGAGATAGCTCACGGGCAGCCAAAGCCTTTGCATGTCTGTCCCATGCAATGTCGTCGGTCAATAAGCCGGCATCCATCCATTGTTTGAAAAGTGGGTCACAGGCTTTTGGTCTAGAGGTGCCTACATTCCACACGGGGGGAATATCTTGCAGTGCATTGGTTTCGCCGTTGAAGAGGCGTGCGCGAAGCTGGTAGCACTGAAGCGTTATGTCTTTTATGGGGTATTGATAATAATTTTGATATTGTTGCCAGAGTTTTTTTCTAGCTAGTGTTGACAGCCAGGTTTTTAGCAGTCTGTCGCCAAGGTAGCTGTCGGCATGTAGGTCGAGGAACTTATCTACATCTTTGTAAGGCAGGCTTCGCAGGCGCTGGCTGAGTTCTCGGTATATCAAGTACGGTGTGAGAGGGTAGTCGACCAGCGATGGTAGTAGTTGCAGGTATTTATTGGTCTGATGTTTTTTTAGGGCGCGCTCAGCGGTTTTAAAGTCACTGCGTTGCTGATCGAGTTTGCCGTTGACATCGGCCCCCGCGGACAAGGCCACCGAATTTAAATCCGCCAGTGCAGGAAATATTAATAAGGAGAACAGAAGTGGGGCTGTTTTTAGTATACTTGGAATCATATCGGTTCTGGCTCGGCAAGTGATGTCTTAAACGCGGTGTTGTATTAGCCTGTGTTTCAAATAATAGTCTATGCGCGGGCACATATTTAGCTGAAATAAAAAATAGTTTGCCACGGATCTATTTACGGTTCCAAATCCAGTATACGAGATAATAGGGGTTACTCTTTTGTTTTTTGCCGCTATCATCGCCCAAAATTATTCATCAGATTTTAATAACTTACAGAAAGTACCTCTATGCCTCTGATTCAAATGGAAAAAGCCTGCTTAAGCTATGGCACATTAAACTTACTCGATGGACTGGAATTTAGTGTTCGCAAGGGACGTCGTATCTGTTTGGTGGGACGCAACGGAGCCGGTAAGTCTACTTTAATGAAGGTTCTTAGTGGCGATATAGAACTCGATAGCGGTCAGGTGAGGCTAAAGTCGGGCACGGTAGTGGCGCGACTGGAGCAAGACCTGCCCGAAGCAGATGAGCTGAGTGTCTATGACGTGGTCGCTAGTGGTTTGGCTGGTGCGGGCGAATTACTGTCTGAATACCATGCTATTTCAATGTCCGCCGACGCCGACCTTAATCGCTTGGGGGTATTACAGCAGAGCATTGAAAACATCGATGGCTGGTCTCTTCAGCAGCGTGTCGAGACCATTATTACTCGCTTGGAATTACCCTCTGAGAAATGCATGCGCGAGCTTTCTGGTGGTTGGCGCCGCCGGGTAGCGCTGGCCAAGGCATTAGTGTCTGAACCCGACGTACTACTGCTTGATGAGCCCACTAACCACCTTGATGTAGCCGCGATTGAATGGCTGGAAAAACAGCTACTTAATTACAATGGTGCGTTGGTATTTATCACTCACGATCGCTCTTTTTTGCAAAACTTGGCTACAGATATAGCGGATTTGGATCGGGGTAAGGTTAAGCAGTGGGATTGTGATTATGCGACTTTTTTAGATTATCGCGAGCAAGCACTGTTTGAGGAGGAGCGCCACAACGAGTTGTTTGATAAAAAGTTAGCGCAGGAAGAAGTATGGATTCGACAAGGTATTAAAGCTCGGCGCACCCGTAATGAGGGGCGTGTGCGCGCCCTCAAATCACTGCGTGATGAACGTTCTCAGCGCCGCGAGCGCCAAGGCAATGTTAATCTCGATATCAGCAAAGGCAGTGCGTCGGGCAAGTTGGTTGCTGATCTCAAAAATGTCTCATACGCCTTCGGAAGTAAGTGCATCGTTAAAAACTTTACCGGTTTAGTTGTGCGCGGCGACCGTATTGGTTTGATTGGGCCAAACGGGGTTGGCAAGAGTACATTACTGCGTTTGATTCTGGGGCAGTTGCAACCACAGGAGGGGGAGATCAAAATCGGCACCAGTATGACGGTGGCCTATTTTGATCAATTGCGAGACCAGCTTGATCTGGAAAAAAATGCAGTCGATAATATTTCCGAGGGCCGTGACTTTATTGAGCTTAACGGTAAGTCTCGACATATTATTAGTTATTTAAGTGATTTCCTGTTTTCCGGGCCGCGTGCCAGAACACCTCTAAAGGCTCTGTCGGGCGGAGAACGTAATCGAGTATTACTGGCCAAGCTTTTTAGTAAGCCGGCAAACTTATTGGTACTTGATGAGCCGACTAACGACTTAGATGTTGAAACACTTGAACTTTTAGAAGAGATTCTTGGCGAATACGACGGCACTATTTTATTGGTGAGTCACGATCGCGCCTTTCTTGATAATGTTATTACCAGCACTATTGCGTTTGAAGGCAGTGGTTCTATAAAAGAGTACGTTGGCGGTTATGCAGACTGGTTGCGGCAGGGAGGTCAGTGGCCGCAAGAGGGCGAATTTACTGTGACTGCTGATGTTGTGGTTGAACCTGTCGCACCAGTTATCGACAAGGCCAAAACGAAAAAACTCAGCTATAAAATGCAGCTTGAACTGGATCAATTGCCCAAAAAAATTGAACAGTTTGAGAGTGAAGTGGCAGCGCTGCAGGAAAAAATGACAGAGCCCAGTTTTTTTTCACAAGCTGAAAGCTTAACCTCCCCTGTATTGAAGGCGTTGGCAGTTGCTGAGCAAGAGTTAGGTAATTGCTACGATCGTTGGACTGAACTCGAAGAGAGTTGATTCTCTCTAACTCGCACGGCTAAAACATCGCAATTGGCGCCGTGAAGTACGGCGTTAGCCGTTGACCCGAGCAGTAGTGCTAAACCACTGCGTCCGTGGCTGCCAACTACAATTAGATCAACCCTTTTTCGCGCAGCAAAGTCGTGAATTTGACCCGCGGCGGAGCCCAATAATATGTGGCAAGCAGCCAATGGGATGCTGTATTTTTTAGCTAATGCGGTAACTTTAATAAGCGCCTGAGATTCGAGCTGTTGCTGCAGTTCGTGCAGATTTATTGATGAATCGGCACCGTAAGCGAGCGCCAGTGGCTCCAGTACATGGACCAAATATAAGTGATGTTTGAACTGGCTGTTATCGGGGCTTAACTCAAGGGCTCGCTCAAGTATCTGCGGAGACTCAGAACTAAGATCGACCGCAACTAAAATATTGCTGTATGCCATAAGGACCATCCTTAATGGTTATATTAGCTCATTTTTTCTATAAGAGGAGGTTTAGCTGTGGAATCATGGGCGCCGATGATATTTATTGTTCTAGCGATCGCGATGGCTGTAGGACCGGTGCTGATGTTAAAACCCAGTAAGCGTCAGCAGGGGGTGGCAAGGTTACGCGCGCGTGCGCTTGAGATGAACTTACAGGTACACATACTGCCTCTATCAAAAGGGCGGTCATCTGTGCCTGCCTACTGTCGACCTTGGCGAGAAAAAGGCGCTGATAAGGCTCCCTGGGTGCTTGAACGTATGACCTATGAGCACGATTTACACTTTTGCAAAAAATGGGCTTGGCAGCGGGATATGGTCGCAGCGCCGCACTGGGATGCCTCTTTGAAAGCTCTGTTGCCGGAGGTTCCTCAACAATTGCTTGCCATTGGTAGCGGGCCTCAAGGTTTGTGTTGTTACTGGGATGAGCGTGGAGGCGAGCCAGTATTGGAGGCAATTGCGGTTATTCTGGAAAAGCTTAGTCGTTAGTCTGCGGGGCATTGCCAGCGCCTTACCCTGCAACTAATATTGCAGCGCAACTATTAAGGGTCTTGTAAATAAAATGTTCTATAGTAGACAAGAATATGCATATTAATTTTGCTCTTTAGCAAATTTTCCTTGACCCAGTAGAGGTCTGGATTTATATATGCCATCCCAAACCCGATAAATACTAGGCTTGAGCACTGCGTTACAAGGCAACTTGGGGTGTTCATAAGCCCAATCCAAATCATCTCGGGCATTGAATAAGAAGGACAGCATGGGTAAGACATTAGTAATAGTAGAGTCACCCGCCAAAGCGAAAACGATCAATAAGTACCTTGGCAAAGATTACATCGTTAAATCCAGTGTCGGTCATATTCGTGACTTACCGACCAGTGGCAGTAATAAAAAGCCCGTTGATACCAAAGAGCGCGCTAAGCAGGCCGCTATTACCCGCAAGTTATCGCCGGCAGCGAAGATTAAGCACAAGGCTAAAAAGTCGCGTGTACAGCTGATTAATCGTATGGGCATTAACCCTGAGAAAAACTGGGAGGCTCACTACGAAATATTACCTGGCAAAGAGAAGGTGGTTGACGAACTGCGTAAGCTGGCGGCTTCCGCTGACCAAATTTATCTTGCGACGGATTTGGACAGAGAGGGAGAGGCTATTGCGTGGCATCTGCGCGAAACTATTGGTGGCGACGAAAATCGTTATCAGCGTGTTGTTTTTAACGAAATCACTAAATCTGCTATTCAGGCCGCTTTTGAAAACCCTGGTCCACTGGACATTGATCGTGTTCACGCCCAGCAGGCTAGACGTTTCCTTGACCGTGTGGTCGGTTACATGGTGTCGCCGCTGCTGTGGGAGAAAGTGGCTCGTGGTTTATCGGCAGGCCGAGTGCAATCAGTGGCCGCGCAGTTGGTGGTTGAGCGCGAGCGTGAAATTCGCGCATTTATACCGGAAGAATATTGGAACATTTTCACTCAGCTGAAGTCTGCTAGCGGTGACAGTGTTAAATTTGAAGTTAAAAAAGAATCTGGCAGCGCTTTCAAGCCTGTTAGCGAAGGTCAGGCATCTAAAGCTGTTGCCGCGCTTAATAGTGCGGACTTCGTTGTTTCCGAACGCAATGATAAGCCCACGACATCAAAACCCTCGGCGCCTTTTATTACCTCTACCTTGCAGCAGGCGGCTAGCACGCGCCTCGGTTTTAGCGTAAAGAAAACCATGACTATGGCGCAGCGATTGTATGAGGCGGGCTACATTACTTACATGCGAACCGACTCCACTAATCTGAGTAAAGATGCCGTTGCCTCTTGCCGTACTTATATCGAACAAAGCTTCGGTAAAAAGTATCTACCATCTGAACCTAAGGTTTATTCTAGCAAAGATGGCGCGCAGGAGGCGCACGAAGCCATTCGCCCTTCAGATGTTGCTATTATGACTGCTCAGTTAAAAGGCGTTGACCGCGATGCTGAGCGCCTTTACACGCTTATCTGGAAGCAGTTTGTTGCCTGCCAGATGTCATTGGCAGAATTTACTAGCACATCTGTAGTTATTAAAGCGGCTGATTTCGAGTTGCGTACCCGTGGCCGAGTGATTCGCTTCGATGGTTTCACTAAGGTATTACCGCCCATAGCCAAGAAAGAAGAAGATGCTGTGTTGCCCGAGTTTACAGTGGGTGAAAAACTGCCCATGATTAGCGTCGATCCAATTCAGCACTTCACTAAGCCAACGGCTCGCTTTACTGAAGCGAGTCTGGTCAAAGACTTGGAAAAATTGTCTATTGGGCGTCCATCGACATATGCCTCGATTATTTCCACTATTCAAGATCGCGGCTATGTAAAGTTGGATAATCGTCGTTTTTACGCCGAAAAAATGGGCGACATTGTTACTGAGCGGCTGAGCGAAAGTTTTTCTGAATTAATGGATTATGGCTTTACCGCCAAGATGGAAAATGATCTCGATGCTGTGGCGCAGGGCAATCGTGGTTGGCACGAGGTGCTGGATGAATTTTACCAGGGCTTTTCCGAGCAGCTTCTTCAGGCGCAGGGCTCCGAAGACGGCATGCGCCGCAATGAGCCTACAGAAACCGACATTGAGTGCACTCAATGCGGCCGACATATGCAAATACGCACCGGTACGACCGGGGTATTCTTAGGTTGTTCGGGTTATGCACTGCCACCAAAAGAGCGCTGCAAGCACACCATGAACCTAGTGTCGGGTGATGAGGCGGTCGATGTAGATGCTGATGAAGAAGCCGAATCAAAGTTGTTACGCAAAAAACATCGCTGTAAATTATGCAATACGGCCATGGACAGTTATTTGCTAGACGAAGCACGCAAACTCCATATTTGCGGCAATAACCCCGATTGTGCAGGGTTTGAGGTGGAATTAGGTACTTATAAACTCAAAGGTTACGAAGGCCCGTTGCTTGAATGTGATAAGTGTGGCAGCGAAATGCAGCTGAAAACTGGTCGCTTTGGCAAATACTTTGGCTGCACCAATGACGACTGTAAAAATACTCGCAAGTTACTGCGCAGCGGTGAGGCAGCTCCGCCTAAAATGGATCCCGTGCCAATGCCGGAGCTTCAGTGCATCAATGTCGATGATACCTACATTTTGCGCGATGGTGCTTCCGGGCTCTTCTTGGCTGCCAGTGGTTTTCCAAGAAATCGCGAGACGCGTGCACCCTTAGTTGTTGAAATACTGCCCCATAAAAATGAGATTGACAGTAAATACAGCTTCTTGTTCAGTGCGCCAGTGGCCGATGATGATGGTATTGCGACCACTATTCGCTACAGCCGTAAAACCAAAGAGCAGTATGTGCAGTCAGAAGTTGAAGGAAAGGCTACCGGCTGGAAGGCATACTTTGAGGGTGGCAAGTGGGTGGTAACCGACAAGCCTAAGCCAAAGACAAAAGCTAAACCTAAGGCCAAAGCTAAACCAAAAGCCAAAGCCAAAGCTAAACCAAAAGCTAAGCCAAAGTTA
>CAWVSV010000008.1:0-40117 GCA_963933095.1 uncultured Cellvibrionales bacterium | reverse complement strand
CCAGCATTTCTTCCAACTTTTGGTTTTCTACTTCGATATGCTTGTAGAACTCTTTGTCGACTAACTTGGAGGCGGCGGCTTCGTCGATGATGAGTACCGCATTGCGGTGCATCTGTAGTGCAGAGGCTGGGCAGGCTGCGCTCAGAGGGCCCTCAACAGTCGCTTGAATAGCCTCGGCTTTACCTTCGCCGGTGGCCAGTAAGACAACTTTCTTGGATTCTAAAATGGTGCCTATGCCCATGGTAATGGACAGGTGTGGCTGATGCTCGTCGGCTCCGAAGAAGCGAGCGTTGTCATCGATGGTGGCTTGGGTCAAGGTTTTAACACGAGTGCGTGAAGCCAAAGAGGACGAGGGTTCGTTGAAACCAATGTGGGCATTGCGGCCAATGCCGAGCAGTTGTATGTCGATGCCACCCATATCAACGATGTCGCGTTCGTACTTCTCGCAAGCCTCGATAGGGTTGGCGGCGTTGCCAGGGGGCACTTGAGTGTTCGATTTGTCGATATCAACGTGGTTGAAGAGCTCTTCGTTCATAAAATGACGGTAGCTCTGAGGATGGTCGCCTTCAATGCCCATGTATTCGTCTAGATTGAAGCTTCTAACAGCGCTAAAGGAAACCTTGCTCGCTTTATTGGCGGCAATAAGTTCTTGGTATAGCGCGACAGGTGTAGAACCTGTGGCTAAGCCTAAAACTGAATGGTTCTTTTTGTTGATCTGTTTGACGAAGATCTCAGCACCGTATGCGGCAACGGCTGCAGCGTCTTTGAGGATAACTACTTTCATGCTTATTCCTAATCTAATTTAAATACGTTGAGTTGATTTTAATTTAATGGCTCTGGTGTTCGCCGGCGACCCATGTGTTCTTAACAGCAAAGTCGTCGCTAAAATGGGTCAAATCAGCGCGATAGCCCGCTTGAATACGGCCTAATTTGTTGTCTAGTTGCATAAATTCAGCGGGGTAAAGGGAGGCCATACGCAGCGACTCACCGAGCTCTACGCCCACATCTAAAGTGTTAATGCGCACTGCATCGATCATGCCGATAGCGCTGCCGGCAAGACGTCCTTCAGCATTAACTAAGGCGCCGTCTTGTTCGGATATAGTCTCACCATATATAGTGAACGATTTAACGTCTGAGCCCACGGTCGACATGGAATCGGACACTAGATACAGCTTGCCTCTGGGTTTGGCGGCCAGTGCAACACGAATGGATCCTATATGCACATGATGGTTGTCGACAATAATGCCGCACCAAGTGTTGTCACTTTCAAGTGCGGCGCCGACAGTACCGGGTTCGCGACCCGATTGCGGGCGCATGGCGTTATAAAGATGCGTGAAACCGAGCAGCCCTTCGTCTATACCGCGTACTACATCTTCATAATGAGCGTTGGTGTGACCAGCGCAAACGACAATGCCAGCGTCGCTCAAGGCTTTAATTTGACCGGGTTTAGTATGCTCGGGTGCTAGGGTGATAATGGTTTTGAAACCGGATATCTTTTCTAACCACGCTTCATCGCTGTCATCCATCTCACGAATGTAGCGCTCGTGGTGGGCGCCGCGCTTTTCCATGCTAAAGAAGGGGCCTTCTATGTGAACACCCAAAACCCCTGGGTTACCTTGCTCCACTGCGTCACATATAGCTTGTACACCGGCTTGATGAACCTCTTTGGTATTGCTTATCAGGGTGGGCATCATGGAGGTAGTGCCAGTAGGGCGGTGGCCTTGCACCATGGTGCGGATGGCTTTAACGCTGGTATCGTTGGTGAAAAATGCGCCACCACCACCATTAACCTGTAAGTCGATAAAGCCTGGGGCGATGACGCCACCCTTTAAATTAATTTTTTCGATATTATTGTCGAGTTGCGATACGGGGGCCAGCTCGATGATTTTATCGCGGTCGATGATAACGGCGGTATCATTGAGAAAATTTTCGCCGTCAAAAACTTTGGCGCCAATCAATGCTTGTTTCATGCAGTGTATCCAAGTGAAACTGAAAGAAGATCGAGAATTATGTTTCGATCTATAGCGAATGGCGCCACCGTATTTGTGGGTAGGCCTCTTTGCGATGTCATTTTCCTCCGATTTCAATGTTTCTTCAAGGGGGGTGAGTGGGCGTTTACATTGACAGTTTGGGCTTGGAAACCTATCATGCGACGGTTTTTAAGGGGTGTTTATATGTCTGCCCCGTCCCCCTAACCACAATTTGATCACAATAGTTAAGGTTATAGGTCTTCATTTATGAGCAGTCGCAAGTCTTTGGCCAGCTGGAAAGCGCTGGAAGCCCACGCAAAGGATATGAAGCCGCGTCACTTGAAGGCGCTGTTTGCACAAGATGCGCAGCGTTTCGACAAGTTTTCGCGCCAGCTGCCAAATGTTTTTTTCGATTACTCGAAAAACCAGATTGACGACAATACCCAAGCGTTATTGCTCGACTTGGCGCGCGAATGCGACATTGAAAGCTGGCGCGACAGAATGTTTGCCGGTGATAAGATCAACATTACCGAGGGCCGCGCAGTCTTGCACTCGGCACTGCGTTGTCAGTCCAGTGCACCACTGTTGCTCGACGGTCACAATGTTAAGCAGGATGTTGCGGCTGAGCTTGCCAAAATTGAAGAGTTTGTTGGCCGCGTGCGTCGCGGCGACTGGAAAGGCTATTCAGGTAAGTCGATTCGCGATGTAGTTTGCATTGGTATTGGCGGCTCCAACCTCGGCCCATTAATGGTCACCGAGGCGCTGAATTCATACAGCGACGGCACTGTTAATATCCACTATGTATCTAATGTCGATGGCGTACAGGTGGCCGATGTACTGCGCCCTCTGCATCCAGAAAGCACCATGTTCGTTGTCTCGTCCAAGACTTTTACCACCTCTGAAACCATGACCAATGCGCATACGGCGCAAAAGTGGTTGCAGGCCGCGACCGATTGTCCTGACGCCTCTGCTCAACACTTTGTCGCGGTATCTACCAATATTACTGAGGCGGTTAGCTTTGGTGTGGCGGAGGAAAATATCTTTACTATGTGGGACTGGGTCGGCGGTCGCTTCTCCTTATGGTCCGCTATAGGTCTGCCGATTGCCTTGTTTTTGGGTTTTGCCCAGTTCAAAGAGCTGCTCGAAGGTGCTTGCGAAATGGATCAGCATTTTTGTGAGGCGCCACTGGAGCAAAACGGCCCACTGCTATTGGCGATGGTGGGCGTTTGGAATGGTAATTTCCTCGGGCATCAAGCGCATGCGCTGCTACCCTATGATCAGTCTTTGCATCGACTGCCGGCTTATATGCAGCAGGCGGAGATGGAGAGCAATGGTAAATCTACCGATTTTGATGGTAACGCCGTCGATTATCAGACCGGTGCACTGATCTGGGGTGAGGTGGGTATTAATGGTCAACACGCTTTTTATCAGTTTATGCATCAAGGTACGACTATTGTTCCAGCCGACTTTATCGGTTCGGTTGAACCGGTTGAGGCTGTAGAAGGGCATCATGACACTTTGATGGCTAATTATTTCGCCCAGATGGAAGCACTGATGAACGGCGTCAATGCCGATGAGATACGCGCCGATCTTACCGCTAAGGGTAAGACCGAGGCAGAGATAGCAACGCTAATTCCGCATAAAATTCATCGCGGTAATCGCCCGACTAATGCCTTGTTGATGGAAAAAATCACACCGCGTTCACTGGGTTCATTGATTGCGTTGTATGAGAGCAAGATTTTTGTGCAGGGTATAATTTGGAATATCTGCTCATTCGACCAGTGGGGCGTTGAGTTGGGTAAAGTCATGGCGACTAAAATTTTGCCAGAGTTGGCTGACGATTCCATAACCGGTGCGCATGATTCCTCTACGGTCGGTCTGATCAACCGCTATAAGAAGAGTAAGAATGCTTAATTAGTTAGCAGCAATACGTCGCTGGACGGCAGCCGCATTTAGTGGCTGCCGTCGACTTGTTTTTGGCGTTGCAATTTTTGTCGGCTCTTTATTAAAGGGTTGAACTATTGCAACACCGCGAAAATTTAAGGTAGCAAAACATGACACACGCAAAGATTGTAGAAATTACCAACCGTATTATTGAGCGTTCACGTGATACTCGTAGTGCCTACTTAGAAAAAATTCGTGCCGCTCGCAGCAGTGGTCCAGCCCGTACGCGCTTGTCCTGCGGTAACTTGGCACACGGTTTTGCCGCTTGCAACAAAGAAGATAAAGCTACGCTTTCAGAAGGTAAAACGGCCAATATCGCTGTCACTAATGCCTATAATGAGATGCTGTCTGCGCATCAGCCTTACGGCGAATACCTGCCGATCATTCAGGACGCGGCTCATAAAAATGGCGTTACGGCTCAGATGGCTGGTGGTGTACCGGCAATGTGTGACGGTGTTACTCAGGGTCGCGAAGGCATGGAATTGTCGCTGTTTAGTCGCGATATTATTGCAATGGCTACCGCTATTGGTTTGTCACACGATATGTTTGACGCCGCCATGTACTTGGGCGTATGCGATAAAATTGTACCCGGTTTGATGATTGGCGCTTTGACGTTCGGTCATCTGCCTTCTATCTTTGTCCCTGCGGGACCTATGCCATCTGGCTTGCCTAACGGTGAAAAAGTTCGTATACGCCAGTTGTTTGCCGAAGGTAAAGTGGGTCGCAAAGAACTGCTCGAGTGCGAAAGCCAGTCCTACCATAGTGCTGGTACCTGTACGTTCTATGGCACCGCCAACAGCAACCAGATGCTGATGGAGATTATGGGTCTGCATCTGCCGGGAAGCTCGTTTGTTAACCCTGGTACGCCAATGCGTGAAGCCCTTACTCGCGAGGCTGTTAAGCAAGTCGCGAATAACACTGATGCACGCGATAACTATGTTCCTATTGGCGAGATGATCGACGAGAAAATGATTGTCAACGGTATGATCGGCTTGACCACTACCGGCGGCTCTACTAACCACCTCATTCACCTTGTGGCCATTGCTCGCGCTGCCGGTATTCAAATAAATTGGAGCGATATGTCGGACTTGTCCGATGTGATTCCACTGTTGTGCCGAATCTATCCGAATGGTTTAGCGGATGTAAATCGCTTCCAAGCTGTTGGTGGTATGGGCTTCTTGATGCGTGAACTGCGCGATGCCGGCTTAATGCATGACGATGTAACCACAGTCATGGGTAAGGGCCTTGACGCTTACACCAAAGAGCCCTTCCTCGAAAATGGTAAGGTGGTTTGGAAAGATTCCCCAGCCGAAAGCTTGGACGACAATGTATTGCGTCCAGCGTCGAACCCGTTTACGGCCACAGGCGGTTTGAAGTTGCTTGCTGGTAACTTAGGGCGTTCGGTCAGCAAAATCTCAGCGGTTAAGCCCGACAATCGCTATGTTAAATCTCCAGCGATTGTATTTCACACACAAGAGGCCATGCTGGAAAGGTTTAAGGCTGGCGAGCTGGAACAAGACTTTATCGCTGTGTTGCGTTTTCAGGGCCCGCAAGCCAATGGCATGCCTGAGCTGCACAAGCTAACACCGCCATTGGGTGTGCTGCAAGATCGCGGCTTTAAAGTGGCGTTGGTTACCGATGGTCGTATGTCGGGTGCTTCCGGTAAAGTGCCTTCTGCTATTCACTTGACACCAGAAGCGTTAGACCAAGGCCCGATTGGTCTCGTTCAAGACGGCGACATAATTGAGCTGGATACCGAGAAGGGTATTCTGGTGCTACATGTCGAAGAAGCTGAATTGGCCAAGCGCGAGTACGCTGTGCAAGATATGAGCTCCAGTCATGTCGGCATGGGGCGCGAGCTTTTTGCTCCTTTGCGCGCGGCGGTAGGTCTTGCTGAAAATGGCGCGAGCATTTTCGATTTTGATGGCCTCGACAGTCAGTAATCAGCGATAAGTTTTTGTGAGAGGCCAGCTTGCGGGCCTTTTTGATGCAGTTTATTAAGAGATCGATTCATGTCAAACGTGTTTGATTTTGTTATTTTTGGTGGCGCTGGCGATTTAGCCCTGCGCAAGTTGATTCCTGCTTGGTACCGCGCCTATCGCGAAGGTGCTATGCCGGCTGGTTCGCGTATTCTTCCTACCACTCGTTCTGTGGAAGCAGCTGCGAGCTATATGGTGAAAGCTCAGGCCAAAGTTGAGGAGTTTCTTGGCGATGAGTTTGAACTTGAGTCTTGGAACGCCTTTGTCAAAAATATCGTACCTGTAGCTGTCGATATCAGCACCCTAGATCAACGCTGGGATGATTTTGCCGAGCTATTGAATAATAGTGCGGCGACATCAAGGGTGTTCTATTTGTCGACCCCGCCTGCGGTTTACGGCGAATGTTGCAAAAATCTCGACGCCAAAGGACTGAATACTGCGACATCGCGTGTGGTTCTAGAGAAACCTATTGGTTACGACGGTAAGTCAGCCGATGCAATTAATGAGCAGGTGGCTGAATTCTTCCCAGAAGCTAATATTTATCGCATCGATCACTACATGGGCAAGGAAACGGTTCAAAACTTGATGGCGCTGCGTTTTTCTAACGGGTTGTTTGAAAACCTGTGGGATGCAAAGTCAATCGATCACGTGCAAATCAGTGTGTCTGAACGTGTTGGCTTGGAAGGGCGTGTCAGTTTCTACGATGGCGCCGGCGCCATGCGCGATATGATTCAAAATCATCTTCTGCAGCTGTTGTGTTTGGTGGCGATGGAAGCACCCCATAAATTGAGCGCAAACAGTATTCGTGCGGAAAAAATCAAAGTGTTGGAAGCCCTGCGGCCCCTACTGGGTGCCGATGTTGGTAAAAATGTTGTCCGTGGCCAGTATGTGTCTGGCGAGATGGGCGGTGAGCAAGTTCCTGGTTATCAGGACGAGTTGGGCGATGCCAGTACTACTGAGACTTTTGTGGCTGTTCGCGCCCATATCGACAACTGGCGCTGGTCTAAGGTGCCATTTTATCTGCGCACCGGCAAGCGCTTGAATGAGCGATGTGCTGAAATTGTTATCCAGTATAAAGACGTATCGCACAGTGTTTACGATGAAGAAGCGACCGGTAAAATGCTGCCGAATCGTCTGATTATTCGTGTGCAGCCGGAAGAAAGTATTCAGATGACCATGATGACTAACAACTTGGAATCGGTAGAAACCAAGTTAGAGCCAGTAACACTGGATTTGAACTTTAGCGATCAATACAAAGATTTCAAAAGCGACGCCTATAAGCGCTTGATGATGGATGCGGCTGCAGGTGATGCCAGCCTATATATTCACCGCGATGAAGTTGACAACGCGTGGGCATGGGTCGATCCAATCATTGAACAATGGCAGATGCCTAACAGTGCGCCAGAGCCTTACGCTGCTGGTAGCTGGGGGCCGGAGGCAGCAAATAAATTGTTATCCGACGACAATCGGATATGGTTTAACGCTGGTCAGAACTCAAAGAGAGCTTAAGCATTATGTCTAATATTACTTTTCGTGAATTTGAATCCCGCGCTGCTATGGTCGAAGCTCTAACGGTTGACTGTCATCAGGCGTTGCAAGCGGGTGTGGCTGAAAAAGGCCGCGCCAGCTTCTTGGTATCCGGTGGCAGCTCTCCGGCTCCGGCCTATGAGAACCTGTCCAACAGTGACTTACCCTGGGATAAAATTGATGTGGCGCTGGTTGATGAGCGCTGGGTTGATATTGACCATGCCGGCAGTAACGAAGCGTTTGTGAATCGCACTTTGCTGCAAAACAACGCTGCAGGTGCCAAACTGATCGGCATGAAGAATGGCTCGGCTAGCGCCGGAGAGGGGTTGGCCACTTGCGAAGCAGATTTTTCGACTCTGACTCAGCCTTTCGATGTCACCATCTTAGGTATGGGGCCAGACGGTCACACAGCATCTTTTTTCCCGCATTCTGACGGCCTTGAAAAAGCACTAGACGACAGTGCAAGTGAACTCTGCGCTGCCATTATGGCGACCAAGAGTGCTGTTACCGGTGACAATTTAGAGCGCATGACTTTGTCATTGGCGGGGCTACTGAAATCTAAAGAGCTGAAGTTGCTTATTAGTGGTGAAGAGAAGTTGGCGGTGCTGCGTCAAGCTGAGCAGGTCGGTAATGTCGCCGATATGCCGCTGCGAGCAGTACTGCGTCAAACAACGGTGCCGGTCACCATTTATTGGGCGCCTTAAAAGCTTCTTCGGGCTTTCTAAGCAAGCTCTGTTCAAAATAGGTTATAATTGCTGATTAATTCGCTCGTCGACTCCATTTACTTGGAGCTGCGAGCGCTTCTTTATAAGCGTCTAAATACACTATCTACTAAGAAAGGACATAACACGTGGGTCTTACCATCGATCAAATTGTTAAAGCCGCGCCGGTTGTACCGGTTATTGTTATCGACGATATCGCCGATGCTGTGCCACTGGCAACAGCGCTATATAACGGCGGTTTGAAAGTTTTAGAAATCACCCTGCGCACCGACTGTGCTCTGGCCGCTATCAGCGCTATGTGTGAGGCGCTGCCAGAGGCTATTGTTGGTGCCGGTACCATTATCAAACCCGCCGATATTGATGCAGCGGTTGCCGCTGGTGCCACCTTTTTGGTAAGCCCTGGTACTAGTCCAGAGCTGATTGAAGCCTTGAAGAAGAGCCCTGTGCCGGTGTTACCGGGTGTCTCTACGCCAAGTGAAGCTATGAAGCTTTACGCAGAAGGTTTCACGCATCTGAAATTCTTCCCTGCCGAAGCGGCCGGTGGTGTTTCTATGCTGAAATCTATCGGTGGCCCGCTGCCACAGATTACCTTTTGCCCAACGGGTGGTATCAATCTTGCCAAAGCACCAGACTACTTGAAACTCAACAGCGTTCATTGTGTTGGTGGTTCTTGGATGTGCCCTGCGGATCTGGTTAAAGCCAAAGATTGGGCTGAAATCGAGAAGCGTGCGCGTGAAGCGGCATCACTATCTAGCTAAAGAATCGCGTTAAATTCTTATTTCTGTGAGTCTTGGGCTGGCAGAATATTTCCTCATTTATACAACTATTTTGGCGGCGTATTGTTGCCCAAGAAAAAATTTGGAGTCACACGAATGACTATTAAAGTTGCAATTAACGGTTATGGTCGCATCGGCCGCAATGTTCTTCGCGCACTGTACGAGTCTGGCTACCGCGACCGTATTCAAGTTGTTGCCATTAACGATCTGGGCGATGCAAAACTGAACGCACACTTGACTCGCCACGACACTGTACACGGTCACTTTCCGTTCTCCGTAGAGGTTGACGGCAGCAAAATGATTGTTGCTGGCGATGTAATCTCCATGACTTCCGAGCGCAACCCAGCAGATTTGCCTTGGGGCGATCTGGACGTAGACGTCGTTTATGAGTGTACCGGTTTCTTCACTAGCCGCGACAAGGCCATGGGCCATGTCGAAGCGGGTGCCAAGAAGGTTATTATCTCAGCGCCAGGCGCTGATGTTGATGCCACCATTGTTTACGGTGTAAACACAGAAGAGCTAAATGCGGATTCGCAAATTATCTCCAATGCCTCTTGCACCACTAACTGCTTGGCGCCAATCGCTAAAATATTGAACGACAACCTGGGTATTGAGCAGGGTTCTATGACCACTGTGCACGCCTACACTAACGATCAGAATCTGAGTGATGTTTACCACACAGACTTCTATCGTGCCCGCTCCGCCACTCAGTCTATGATTCCGACCGCCACAGGCGCTGCTCGCGCTCTGAAACTGGTTTTGCCTGAGCTCGACGGTAAAATCGACGGTATGTCTCTGCGTGTTCCGACCATTAACGTATCCGTTGTTGATCTGAATGTATTGGTTAGCCGCGACACTACTGTGGAAGAAGTGAATGCTTTGATGAAAGAAGCATCAGAAAAGCAGATGCCAGGCGTGTTGGCCTACAATACCGAGCCCTTGGTTTCTATTGATTTCAACCACAACCCAGCGTCGTCTAACTTTGACGCTACCCAAACTAAGGTTATGGGTCGCTGGGTTAAGATTATGTCTTGGTATGATAACGAGTGGGGTTTCTCTAACCGTATGTTGGATAACACTCTCGCGCTAATGGCTGTTGCTAAGTAATTATTAGCTAGGTAAGTATTATCTGAGTTGTTAGTGAAAGAATTTAAGAGATATAGAAATATGTTGAGACGCACAAAGATTGTAGCCACCTTAGGTCCCGCTTCAGATCAGGAAGACGTTCTGGAACAGTTACTTTTGGCCGGCGTAAATGTTGTTCGCTTGAACTTTTCCCACGGTGCCCCAGAAGACCATAAGGGCCGCGCTGAGATGGTTCGAAAGCTGGCGGCAAAGCACGGTCTTTACGTTGCTGTTTTGGGCGATTTGCAGGGCCCTAAGATTCGTATTTCACGTTTTGCGCAAGGCAAGATTCATTTGTCTGTGGGCGATAAGTTTATACTTGACGCTGCGTTGGGCCGCGATGAAGGTACTCAACAGCAAGTTGGTATCGACTACAAAGAGCTGCCTGAAGACTGTAATGTTGGCGATAATCTGCTGCTCGACGACGGCCGCGTTGTGCTGAACGTTGAGGCTATTAATGGTACCCGTATTGATTGCGTCACTACTGTTGCTGGTCCACTGTCTAACAACAAGGGTATTAACCGCCAGGGCGGTGGTCTGTCTGCGCCGGCTCTGACCGACAAAGATCTGGCTGATATTCGCTTGGCGGCCGACATCGATGTTGACTATTTAGCAGTGTCGTTCCCGCGCTGCGCGGCCGATATGAATCAGGCTCGCGAGCTTTTGTTGGAAGCTGGCGGTAACGCTGGTCTTGTTGCCAAGGTTGAGCGCGCTGAAGCTGTTGCCGATCCAGAAGTCCTAGACGACATTATCCGCGCCTCCGACGTGGTAATGGTTGCTCGCGGTGATCTGGGTGTTGAGATTGGTGATGCCGCGCTTGTGGGCGTGCAGAAACACATGATCAAACGTGCTCGAGAGCTTAATAAGGTCGTAATCACAGCGACTCAGATGATGGAATCAATGATCGAGAGCCCGCTGCCAACACGCGCCGAAGTTTTCGATGTGGCTAACGCCGTACTCGACGGTACCGATGCGGTGATGCTGTCAGCTGAAACAGCTGCTGGTAACTTCCCGCTCGAAACGGTTGAAGCTATGGTACGCATCATCAAAGGTGCTGAAGAACATGCCAAAACCCAAGAGAAAGGTTATCGTATTAACCAAGAATTTGGTGCTACTGATGAGTCTATCGCCTTGGCCGCTATGTACACGGCTAATCATCTGCCGGGTATTAAGGCGATTATTTGTCTGACTGAAACCGGCAGCACGCCGCGTTTAATGTCTCGTATTAGTTCTGACTTGCCTATCTTTGCTTTTTCTCGTCGTATTGGTACACAGCGCAGCGTAGCTTTGTATCGAGGCGTGCGGACTATTGCCTTTGATACCGATAACATTACAGCCGAGGATACTAACAAGCGTGCTGTTGAACAGCTAAAGGCTGAAGGTATTGTTGCAGACGGCGACTTGGTTATTATCACTAAGGGTGACACCATGAATATTCACGGTGGCACCAACTCCATGAAAATCGTTCGTGTGGGCTGTGCAGTGCAGTAATATTTAGCCTTGCTACATATAAAAAACCCGGCCCAGACATGGTTCGGGTTTTTTTATACTTAAAATTCGGTAGGATAAGATTAAGTTTATTATTAATAGAGGTGTTTGTGATTAGAGTAATAATTGTTATTGCGTTAGTTTTATCGTTTTCTTCTGTGACGAAAGCCTTAGATACAGATGGTGTATGGCAGCAGGGTGCTGTCATTCAGGGGCGGGTGACTCAGGGCACACAGGTGCATTTTTTAAAGCATGATGTGCGAGTGGATAAAGACGGTCTATTTGTTATTGGCCTGGGCCGAGACGCTCAACCTGAAGCGATTATAACCACCATCAATGCCGCTGGCGAAAAAATCAAGCATACTTTTGCGGTTGCTCAGCGCGAATATCGTATTCAAAAAGTGAATGGTGTACCTAAAAAAACGGTAAATCCATCGAAGGAACAGGTTGTTCGCAGCCGTAAAGAGGGGGCTTTAGTGTGGCGCGCTAGGCAGCTGGATTCCGACCGTAAAAATTTTTCTGAGCAGTTTCAGTGGCCGTTAATTGGTCCTATCACCGGTGTCTATGGTTCGCAGCGGTTCTACAATGGTCAACCGGGTCGGCCGCACTTTGGTATCGATGTAGCCGCTCCCACGGGCACTGTTGTAGTGGCGCCGGTATCTGGTGTCGTTACTTTGGTGCATAACGATATGTTTTTCTCTGGAGGCACTTTAATTGTCGATCACGGTCATGGTTTGTCATCGACTTTTATTCATCTAAGCAAAATATTGGTCGAAGAAGGGCAGGCCTTGAAGGTGGGAGACCCTATTGCCGAGGTAGGTGCCAGTGGCAGGGCTACAGGTCCTCATCTGGACTGGCGTATGAACTGGTTTGAACAGCGTGTCGACCCGCAGTTGTTGGTAGGTGCTATGCCTAAAAAGATCGAAAAGTGATAGGATGGCGCTATTATCTCGGCTTCAGAGTGAAAGATTATGATTGATAAGAAATTACTCGCGATTTTAGTTTGCCCGGTGAGTAAAGCGCCGTTGGATTACGATCAGAAAAAGCAAGAGCTGGTCTGCAAGGCGAGTGGTTTGGCCTATCCTGTGCGCGATGGTATTCCAGTGATGCTGGAGTCTGAGGCGCGTCATTTGAGCGCAGAAGAAAAGCAGGCTTAATTAATCTCTGCTTAGTTTATCTTATTGTAGAAATCCCGCTTGTTTGCGGGATTTTGTTTTAGTATTTGAGAATACCTATGAAAAGCTTTGAAATCCGTAATGCCTTCCTTTCTTATTTTGAACAGAAACAGCACAGCATAGTGTCTAGTAGCTCGTTAGTTCCAGGTAACGATCCTACCTTGCTGTTCACCAATGCTGGCATGGTTCAGTTTAAGGATGTATTCGTAGGTCAAGACAAACGTAATTACACTCGCGCGACAAGCTCGCAACGCTGTGTTCGCGCTGGCGGAAAGCATAATGACCTAGAAAATGTAGGTTATACCGCCCGCCATCACACCTTTTTCGAAATGCTCGGCAACTTTAGTTTTGGCGATTATTTTAAGCGCGACGCTATTAGTTATGCTTGGGATTTTTTAACCGGCAAAGAGTGGATGAATATCCCAGCAAACAAACTTACTGTCACGGTTTATGCCGATGACGATGAGGCCTTTGCTATTTGGCGCGATGAGGTAGGTGTGCCGGAAGATCGCATTATCCGCATTGGTGACAATAAGGGCGGTCGCTACAATTCGGATAATTTCTGGGCTATGGGTGACACCGGTCCGTGCGGTCCATGTACCGAGATTTTCTATGATCATGGTGAAGATATCTGGGGCGGTGTGCCGGGTTCGCCAGAAGAAGATGGCGACCGTTTTATCGAAATTTGGAACGTCGTGTTCATGCAGTATGACCGTCAGGCCGATGGCACTATGATCGACTTGCCGAAGCCATCGGTGGATACCGGTATGGGGCTTGAGCGAATAGCCGCGGTGATGCAGGGTGTGCACAGCAACTATGAAATCGACATGTTTGAAAATTTGCTGGCCGCTGCAGCCAAAGCAACAGGGGCTATGGATCTAAGCTCTGAGGATATAGGTCAGAAGTCACTGCGCGTAATCGCTGACCATATTCGTTCCTGTGCCTTCTTGATTAGCGATGGTGTTATGCCATCAAACGAAGGCCGCGGTTATGTACTGCGTCGTATTATTCGTCGCGCCGTACGCCACGGTAACAAGCTGGGCCAGAAACAAGCTTTTTTCCATCAGTTAGTTGCTGCATTAGTTGCTGAAATGGGAGAGGCTTATCCTGAACTGGTGACAGGCCAAAAGCAGATTGAAACTGTATTGCTGCGTGAAGAAGAACAGTTTGAAAAAACCCTCGATAAGGGAATGGCGGTACTGGAAACTGCCCTGTCTGAGCTCAAAGGCACTGAGGTGCCGGGCCAAGTGGTTTTTACTCTTTATGATACCTATGGCTTTCCATTTGATTTAACCGCCGATATTGCTCGCGAGCGCGAACTCACAGTTGATGATACTGGTTATGAGACGGCGATGAACGAGCAGCGAGCTAGAGCTCGTGCAGCGGGTAGTTTTAAGATCGATTACACCGCTAGTCTTACGATTGATGGTGATACCATTTTTGAAGGCTATAGCGATTTAATCGGTCAGGGCAGGGTAGTTGCGCTGCTAAAAGATGGTGAAGCTGTCGATTCGTTGTCGCCCGATGAAGAAGGTGTGATCGTATTGGATCGCACGCCTTTTTACGCCGAAGCGGGGGGGCAAATGGGTGACAGCGGTTACTTGTCAAGTGCTGACAGCAAATTTGAAGTGCGCTCATGCAATAAAAACGGCGGTAACCATTTGCATATCGGCCGTTTACTGAACGGTTCTATCTCGGTAGGCGATACTCTTAATGCAGCGGTCGACAGCGGCGTGCGCCAGGCAACGGAACTCAACCACTCTGCAACTCACCTGTTACATGCGGCACTGCGCGAGCTGTTGGGCGAACACGTTACTCAAAAGGGCTCTTTGGTCGACTCCGAGCGTCTGCGCTTCGATTTTTCCCACCTTGAAGGCGTTAAAGCCTCTGAACTTAAAACCGTAGAGCAAATGGTTAACGATCAAATTCGCTCTAATAGCTTGGTGGAAACTCACCTTTGCGATATGGCAGCAGCCAAAGAACGCGGTGCCATGATGCTGTTTGGTGAAAAGTATGGCGATGAAGTGCGCGTACTTAGTATGGGTGGCGGCTTCTCGGTGGAGCTTTGTGGCGGTACGCATGTTGAACGTACCGGTAATATTGGGCTGCTGCGTGTTGTTTCTGAATCTGGCGTTGCCGCGGGTGTGCGCCGTATCGAAGCGGTCACTGGCAGTGCTGCACTTGAATGGTGTGATAGTAACGATGCCAAACTCGATGCCGCTGCCAAACTGGTGAAAGCTAATCGCGACAATCTCACCGATAAACTGGCGCAGTTGATCGCGCAGAATAAAACGTTGGAAAAAGCGCTGACGGCGGCTAACGGTAAGCTTGCCAGTGCCGCTAGTGGGGATCTAGCTACCCAAGCCATTGAGGTCGGGGGGATTAAATTACTTGCTGTTAGTTTGGAAGGTGCTGATGCCAAAACCCTCGGCGATACTTTGGATAAATTAAAGAACAAGCTAGGCTCTGCGGTTGTACTTTTGGCTAGTGTTGATGGTGACAAGGTCAACTTGATTGCGGGCGTTACTAAAGATTTGATCCCGCAATTAAAGGCGGGTGATTTGATCAAGTTTTTTGCGCCGTTAGTTGGTGGTAAAGGCGGTGGTCGTCCCGATATGGCCCGCGGTGCAGGTTCGGATGTGTCGGCTTTGGCTGGAGCTTTAGAACAGGTGCCAAACTGGCTAAAAGCTCAGTTGGGATAAGCGCTACTAATAGCTAAATTATTGGTGCAAAAAAATGCTCATGCTTAGGTTGGTTCAATAAAACTAGTTTAGGCGGTCGCGGAGCGGATCACTAAGCCTCATCAGCTGGGACAGGTACTTTTGGCCGTCAGCGCTTGGACCACTAGTTCGCTGGCGCTGGATCATCAAACTCAAGCGCACCCGATCGGCGCGAGGCTTTAATTTGTTTGGTGGCAGTGCCCATGTGAAGTATCCCATTGCCGCCTTCAATATCAGTGAAGGTATTACTAGAGTCTCTGGCCTTGCCGATACTCAGTATTACAGCATGGGTGTTAGTGTCAGTTGGGGCTTATATCGAGGTTGAGATTATGGTGCGGAATATGCACGCCGATTTAACCTCTTCGGTGGCCATATTGATCTTAAAAGTCTGCAGTGGCTGTAGTAAAAGTAGCTCTGGGTGAAGTGGCTTTGGTACTTAATATAATCTGTAAAGTGTCGATTGTTGGTCTCTATGTACTCTTGTGAGGGCGTTGCGAGTAGGATTTTTTTGGCGTTAGCGTATTAAAATATCAATATCTTAACTATAGCATCTTCGGAAATTAACAAATCAGTGGTGATTAAGGAGCGTTATCTGAGGTTGGCGTTAAGGGCTTTGCATTCGGTTTTTGGCCTTGCGCGAGAATAACAGTTAAGATACACCTGCTGAAAAGCAAAAATGACCTTAGCTGGTCGTGAATTGTTGATTAAAATATAATAAAAAGCCGTAAATATTGTTTTCAATATAACCAGTAAAACCTAGTGACGATAGGCCACAATAGAGTAAAGGTTGTGCCTTTTGGATAAGCTGGACAATACTAAATTTAAGATCGTACAACACGGCGCAAGGTGGGCTCTACAGCTCGCGGTTTACACCTACAAAATCCCAGCTGGGTATCGAGTAAAGAGCCGCAGTACTTACAGGATGATTTAAGGAGATATATTATGCTAATTTTGACCCGCCGTATCGGCGAAACCCTGATGGTTGGTGATGAAGTTACTGTCACCGTTCTGGGTGTAAAAGGCAATCAGGTTCGCATTGGTGTTAACGCACCAAAAGAAATTGCCGTGCATCGTGAAGAAATTTACCAGCGTATTCAGCGTGAAAAGCAAGCGCAGGAAGGCTCGGAATCAGAGTAGTACTCAACGGGCAAGTTTAAGCCGTCTGTTATAAATTTAAAAAGCCTGTAGCGAGTGATCATTACAGGCTTTTTTTTGCCCGCTATTTGATCAATACCTGCCATTGAAAGTCTATGTCAGTTATATATAAAAAAAACGCACATAAAACCTAGGATTTTAAAATCATTATGGTATTATTCTGCGCATCAAAGGAGAGGTGGCCGAGTGGCTGAAGGCGCGCCCCTGCTAAGGGTGTAACTAGGAAACTGGTTCGAGGGTTCGAATCCCTCCCTCTCCGCCATTACTGACATGATTAAGGGTCTGCTCGAAAGAGTAGGCCCTTTTTTAGTTTCGCTTTTATTGTGCTTAGGCGTAGCAAGTGCGGTCTTATAAGTGCCAAGTAATATTCGTCGACATTATCCCCTATATTTATCCCGGCTCAATGAAACAGCTGTCGTGCAGCCATATCCGCAGTCACCTCAGTGTTTTTGATGGTTGTTTGAATGGACTCAATTAACCCCAGGCTTCCTAGTACGCTGGTCAATGACAATAAGCTACGATCTAAGTTGGCTAAGGCGTCAAGTCTAAGTTCGCGACCGATTAGCGGGTTGACGCAGAGTTGAGACACCAAGCGGTGCAGTTTTTTTAGGCAATGCTCGGCATCTATTGTTCGTTTTTGTGCGCAGAGTGCAGCACTTAGATTGTGGCTGGCGATCACCAACATGTCGACAGTGCTAAAGCCGTGCCATAGATTGGTGCTCTGTGGTGATTGCTGGCAGATATTCAATTGCAGAGTCGCCAAGGCTTCGGCGCGTGAAAACAGCTGCTGGGCGGTTTTGTGGTCGCGTTTGTTGTGGGCGTAAATGCCTTGGCTGAGAAGTTTGCCCCAAGTATTATTGGTGGTTTTTTGGTCTCGGTTTACTTGCCGGCAATGTTTTGAGCAAAGGTTTAACATGGTTTGGCCTCCAAATGATAATGAGAATTAATATCATTTAATTACTCTGGTGCACTCTTGTCAACATAAATATCCCGACCTAGTTATGAGGGGAGATAGTACTTGACGCTTTAAGGTTGGATCACTAAGATACGCGCCATCAAAGCATGCACCCGTAGCTCAGCTGGATAGAGTACTCGGCTACGAACCGAGCGGTCGAAGGTTCGAATCCTTCCGGGTGCACCATTTTGATAAATCTAATATATTAGTAACTTTTTTGCATCTTCAATTTTTTGGTTTGATGGTGTTAGCAAGATCTGTTATTTGTACAGAATTTGCACCCGTAGCTCAGCTGGATAGAGTACTCGGCTACGAACCGAGCGGTCGAAGGTTCGAATCCTTCCGGGTGCACCATATATTGAAGGCCAACTTTCTGAGTTGGCTTTTTTTTTGCCTGCATCATAAGGGGTTGTCGTGCATTTTTCATTTGCTCTTTTTTTTCTCAACCACCGCGTTGTTTCCACGGGTCGCCTGTGTGGTGATTTGGGTATCGAGGGTAAGCGCGGCGCAAACTTTTGGTTTTAGTTTTTTTGCTGGTAGATAATCTGCTACGCTAACCGGAATTTCTTGTGGGTGCTTAGCGTGTTCAATGTCCGTGTTTTTCTCCCTGTGTTGTTTTTCCTTGGTGTTTTCTTCTGTCAACAGTGTATAGCTGATTACGCGGCGGTAACGCCCGATGGTCGCGGCGCTGTAGCAACGGTGCAACCACTTGCCACGAAGGCCGCCCTCGACGTTTATGCGCGTGGTGGCAATGCTATAGATGCGGCTATCGCTGCTGCGCTGACGCTGGGTGTGGTTGATGGTCACAACTCCGGTTTAGGGGGCGGGTGTTTTGTTTTAATTCGTCGCAAAGACGGTTCTGTAGAGGCTTTGGACGGGCGCGAGATGGCGCCGCAGGCCGCATCGCGCGATATGTATTTACGTGATGGTAAAGTTGTATCAGAACTGAGCCGTACCGGTCCGCTAGCGGTGGGTATTCCTGGGTCTGTCGCGGCTTATGAATACCTGAGTGAATCAGCCGGTCAGTTAGACTTCGCTGAGCTGTTATTGCCTGCTGCTGACTTGGCTGAGCGCGGTTTTGCTATAGATGCTATTTACGCCAAGCGCATAGCTCGACATGCCGAGACGTTTAAGCGCTTTTCTGGCAGTGCTGCTGTGCTGCTGGATAAAAATTCAGATCCTTGGCCTGTGTCTCATCTATTGCAGCAGAGAGATTTAGCGGACACTTATCGCGGTATTGCCAAAAGTGGCGCCGATTACTTTTACCGTGGTGACTTCTCGAAAAAAGTGGGCGCTTGGATGCAGGCCAATGGTGGTTTGGTCAGTGCCGATGATTTTTCTATTTATAAGTTGCAGCATCGCGATCCGATAGTGAGTGATTTTGCTGGCTATAAAATTTATGGTTTTGCGCCGCCGAGCTCCGGTGGTGTTCATGTCGCGCAAGTTCTTACTATGCTCGCTGATCTCGCGCAACCTGACGATCAGGTGGGTCGCTACCATCAAATGGCTGAGGTGATGAAGTTAGCTTTTGCTGATCGTGCCCATTGGATGGGCGATCCTGATTTTGTCAAAGTGCCGCTTGGCTTGCTTGATGAGCGGTATTTAAAAGTGCAGTCTGCAAAAATCATAGCAGATAAAGTATTAAAGGTTGTTGGTCCTGGTAAGCCCCCCAAGGCAGAGCTGGATGTATTTGATAAGCACACCACTCATATATCGACAGCGGACAAAGATGGGAACTGGGTGTCGATTACCACCACGGTAAATACCGATTTTGGCTCTAAGGTGGTTGTCCCTGGCACAGGGGTGTTTTTAAATAATCAGATGGATGACTTTTCGGCGCAGCCGGGTGTAGCCAATATTTATGGCTTGGTAGGTAGCGAGGCTAACGCTATTGCGCCGAGAAAGCGGCCATTGTCGAGCATGAGTCCAACCCTCGTGCTTAAAAATGGCAAGCCGATCATGAGTTTGGGCGCTGCTGGTGGACCGACAATTATTTCTCAGGTGGTGCAGGTGTTAAATAATAACCTGCGCCTCGGTATGCCGTTGTCCGATGCGGTGGCGGCGCCGCGTATACACCATCAGTGGCGACCCGATGCACTTTATTTGGAGAAAACCATCGCGGGGAAAGACAGGGCTGCGCTCTTGAAGCTCGGACACGCATTAAAAACACTGGGACCTTACGGATCTACTCAGGTTATAGGCTTAAATGCTAAAGGCCATTTTGTTGCGGTCGCCGAGCCGCGTTTACTAGAGCGAAACCGCGTTAAAAATACCAGTGCAAAAAAACCTTTGTCAGAAGCTAATTATATCGATGTAAAAACGCCTGTTAAGAAATAACGGCGTATTGTTCATCGAATATTCGCTCAATAGATTCGGCGTCGCGCTGGCGCTTGACCGCTTCAAAAAAAACATCGGCTTCAGGGTAGTGTCTGCGTAAATACATTAGCCATTGTTTTAGGCGGTTACCCATATACTTTTTGGGGTAGTGGTCTACTGTGCCTCGGTGAAAGTTGTGTAGCATGGTGCATATTTCTCGCCAGCTAAGGCACTGATATTCTTCGCCAGCAATATGGGCTTTGATCTGTCGCGCGAGGTCGGGGTGTGCCATCAATCCGCGGCCCAGCATAAAATCTTCGCAGCCGGATTGTTCGCGGCAGCGTTTGAAATCTTCAAGGTTCCATATCTCACCATTGGCGACTACCGGGATGTCGACGGCCTCTCGAATACGGTTGATGTAGTCCCAGTAGGCGGGGGGCTTATAGCCGTCAGCTTTGGAGCGGGCGTGTACGCAAAGTTCGGCAGCTCCCGCTTCGGCTACGGCGTTGGCGTTGTCCATATAGCTGGAGCGATCTTCAAAGCCGAGGCGAATCTTGGCGCTAACAGGGATGTCGCTGGGGACAGCGCATCGCACGGCGCGAACTATATTGTAAACGCGCTCAGGGCAGCGCAGCAGTGATGCGCCGCCATCGCTATTGTTTACGGTTTTAGCTGGGCAGCCAAAGTTGAGGTCGATGGCCCGAGCGCCATAATTTACCGCTCGTTGGGCATTAATGGCCAGAGATTCGGGGTTGCCGCCGAGTAATTGCAGTTTCACATCTGTGCCGTTTTGAGTGCGGCAGTTATTGTTTAATTCAGGCATAAAACGCTGAAAGACTTTTTCAGGCAGTTGCGTATGGGTGACACGGACAAACTCAGTCACACAGCCGTCAATGCCGCCAATACCGCTGAGTAGTGCGCGCACGCTGAAATCGACGACTCCCTCCATGGGGGCTAAAAAAATACGCATAAAAGTGCTCGATTGGCATTGGAGTCATATTTTACCTATATTCGGAACCTCTGTGTAATCGCGTTTTCTTGTAACTTTTTGATAGATAAGCGAAAATGCCGTCTCTTTCTGCCTTGGACGGTTATTTTGTGTCCGTTTGCTAGCACTTACTTGCCATAGCAAGTAAGTGATTACTAGGTTTCTGGTTGGGTTGAGGGCCTTGAATTGAGGTGTATACATTAATTTTGTATAAATAATCGATTCTTAGGATCGGTCATTGAATTTTATCGAAGCAGTAGAATGTCGTCTGGTATTGATTAACAGGCAGGCATTATTTAAGGGGTTTGCTATGCAGCAATCATTGATGCAACAGGGTTTTGACCTGCTAATTTATGGCATGGGCACTGTGTTTGTATTTTTGACCGTGTTAGTTTTTGTCACAATGGGGATGAGCGCTGTTATGCGTCGCTTTTTTCCAGATCCAGTAGATACCACTGTTATTACTGAATCTGTACCCGTGGCGAGCGTTTCTCCTAGTGTGTTGGTAGCTATAAAAGCTGCTATTGAGCAGCATCGCAATAAGCGCCGTTAGACGCTTTAACCACTACTGTTTTCACATTGTTTATTTGATTTAGTAAAGGGCTTTTGCCATGAAAAAACCTTTGGGCATTACGGATGTTGTGCTGCGCGACGCTCACCAGTCTCTGTTTGCAACTCGCTTGCGGCTCGACGATATGTTGCCTATCGCCGCTAAGCTCGATCAGGTTGGTTTTTGGTCTCTAGAAACTTGGGGTGGTGCTACGTTTGACGCCTGTATTCGCTATTTGGGTGAAGATCCATGGGTGCGTATTCGCGAGCTGAAAAAAGCCATGCCTAACACCCCTATGCAAATGCTGTTTCGCGGTCAGAATATTCTCGGCTATCGTCACTATGCTGATGATGTTGTCGCTAAATTTGTCGAACGTGCAGCCCACAACGGTGTTGATGTTTTCCGTGTGTTCGACGCCATGAACGATATGCGCAATATTGAGACTGCTTTAAAAGCTGTGAAAGATGTCGGCAAGCACGCTCAGGGCACTATCTCTTACACCATGAGTCCGGTACACAATATCGATGGCTGGATCGAGCAGGGTAAGCGCATCGAAGATATGGGTGCAGACTCTATTTGTATAAAAGACATGGCTGGTTTGCTCAACCCCTACGTGGGTTATGAACTGGTTAAGCGTTTGAAAGATAGCTGCGATATTCCCATCCACATGCAGTGCCATGCGACCACCGGTTTATCGACGTCGACCATACTTAAGTGTGTGGAAGCGGGTATCGACAATGTCGATACTTCTATCTCTTCAATGTCGATGACTTACGGCCACAGCCCAACAGAGTCGGTTGTGTCTATTTTCGAAGGCTCCGACCGTGATACCGGTTTGAATATTCCATTATTGGAAGAAATTTCTGCCTACTTTCGTGAGGTGCGAAAAAAGTACGCCAAATTCGAAGGCTCTCTGCGCGGTGTTGACTCACGAATTCTCACCGCTCAGGTTCCGGGTGGCATGCTCACTAATATGGAAAGTCAGCTGCGAGAGCAAGGCGCCGAAGATCGTTTTGACGAAGTGCTGGCCGAAATACCTCGTGTACGTGAAGATCTAGGTTTCATACCGTTAGTAACACCGACATCGCAAATTGTTGGCACTCAATCGGTAATTAACGTGTTGACGGGTGAGCGTTATAAATCCGTCACCAAAGAAACTGAGGGTGTGTTGAAAGGCGAGTACGGCAGTACGCCGGCGCCAATGAACGCGGAGTTACAGGCGCGTATACTCGACGGTGCCGAAGCTATCACCTGTCGGCCTGCCGACAACATCAAGCCTGAGCTTGACTCATTAATTGCCGAGTATAAGACTTTGGCGTCTGAAAAATCTATCGATCAGCCCGACGGTAGCGACATCATTGATGATGTCTTGACCTACGCGCTTTTCCCGCAAATTGGTTTGAAATTCTTACAAAACCGCAACAATCCAGCCGTGTTTGAGCCGGTTCCTACAGGGGCTGAATCACCAGCTGTAACCAACGACGCCGGCGAAGAGGTCTACACGGTTAGCGTTGAAGGACACAGTTATACCGTAACTGTGAATGATGGCGGTGATTTGACCGGCATATCCCCTGTTGGCACTGCTAGTGCGGCTGCTGGTGTTATTCCACCGTCTGGGGGCGATCCAGTGCCAGCACCGTTAGCGGGTAATATATTTAAAGTTCTGGTTAAACCAGGGCACCATGTGAATGAAGGTGACACTGTTTTAATTTTGGAAGCTATGAAAATGGAGACTGAAATCAGCGCACCTAAATCTGGTGTGATTGCCGATGTTAATGTGGGAGAGGGCGACTCTGTCGCAGTGGGCGACGTGCTGCTGACTATCGCTTAATGCGTTTGTAGCAACTTTGATATTCTGACTCTGGAACTACGCTTTTATGCATAATTTTATTGCTCTCTGGCAGGACTCTGGCCTATATAACATGGAATTTGGTCAATTTTCCATGATGGTTATTGGTTTGCTGTTGTTGTTTCTTGCGATTCGTAAAGGTTTCGAACCGCTGCTACTAGTGCCTATTGGTTTTGGTTGTATTCTCGCCAATATTCCCGCTGCTGGTCTTGCTGCTAGCGCCGTTGAAAATGCCATTTACGCGGCTGACCCACAGGTTTTAGCTTCTTTAGCGCAAGTGTTAGGTGCCGATCTGGCAGAGGGCCATAAGGCCTTGTACCACGCTTATGAAGTGTCCAGTAGTGCTGTTCATACTGCCGTTCAACAGATAGCCTCCGATGCCGGTGCTAGTGACGGGATGCTCTACACCTTTTACAAGGTTGCTATTGCCAGCGGTGCAGCACCATTATTAATTTTTATGGGAGTCGGTGCTATGACCGACTTCGGACCGCTGCTGGCAAATCCTAAGACACTTTTCTTGGGCGCTGCGGCTCAGTTCGGTATTTTTGCAACGGTACTCGGTGCCGTTGGTCTGTCGTCTATTGGGTTAATGGACTTCTCCATCGCTGATGCCGCCGCGATTGGTATCATCGGTGGTGCCGACGGTCCTACAGCCATCTATGTAGCGAGTATATTAGCGCCTGATTTGCTTGGCGCGATTGCTGTGGCGGCTTATTCTTACATGGCTTTGGTGCCAATGATTCAGCCGCCGATTATGCGTCTGTTAACCACAGAAAAAGAGCGCCAGATAAAAATGGTGCAATTGCGCACGGTATCCATGCGAGAGAAAATTGTCTTTCCTCTGGCTATTTTGATCTTGGTGGCATTGGTGCTACCGAGTGCAGCGCCGCTGCTGGGTATGTTTTGCCTGGGTAATTTGATGCGAGAGTGCGGTGTTGTTGATCGTCTCAGCGATACTGCGCAGAACGCACTTATCAACATAGTGACTATTTTCTTGGGCTTGGCAGTTGGGTCTAAACTGGCAGCAGACAAGTTTCTTGACCCTAAGACTTTAGGTATTTTGGTACTGGGTATCATTGCTTTTGCTATTGGTACCGCTACTGGCGTATTGATGGCCAAGCTGATGAACAAGGTCAGCAAGCACAAGGTCAATCCATTAATCGGTTCAGCCGGTGTTTCCGCTGTACCTATGGCGGCACGTGTATCCAATAAAGTAGGTCTCGAGGCCAACCCTCAGAACTTCCTGCTCATGCACGCAATGGGACCTAATGTTGCCGGTGTGATTGGCTCGGCTGTAGCCGCTGGTGTGATGATTTCGATGGTTTCAGGTATGCAGTAATTTATCTGCGGCACTATGTGTTTGGTGGCCTTGGTATATTTAATAGGCCATGTTAGTTCGAGGCGGGGGAGGGTGCGTGCCAGCGTTATCATCCCCGTTTTAGTTTCTAGCTATATCATCGGGTCTCATTTGCGCGATTAGTTACCAACACTCGGTACACTTTTTTGAAAAGTACCGATCTATAGTCCTTATTGAGGTTTTCCTCCATTACGCTTTCCCTCATGGTCGCCATTCCAGTTGTTAGGCTATTGTTAGCCAATTTGGGTTATCAACTCTCGGTGTGTAGTCACTGATTGAGACGCTGTGCTATGTATTTTGGATCTCTATTATCGCGGCTTTTGGCGATTTTTTGTCAGCTGCGGTATTCACAAAAGTAGTAAAAAACGGCTAAAGCCGCGTCAAATTAAACCATATCGCCTCTTTGCTCGATGCTATTCGCACCGGCTCGGTATTCGTTTAGGCTAGGAAGTCGCTAATATCGTGCGGGCTGAATTAATGCCGTCGCAGTAAGCAAGAGTGGCACTGCTTGAAAAGGCTAGTAGTGCCTGTATGTGCCTAGTTAGGTATATCGAGGTTTTTTGGTAAGTGTCCAGCACGCTCGCAGGTGTGTTTAATTACCTGCAAAGCCAGCCTCAGAGGTTGTTTCAATGCTTGATAGCATGTGTGGCAGTAATAGTCACCGAGGCGTGGCCTTCTTTGAAAGGGCAGATTGATGGATTAATGGCGGATTTAGCCGACTGTCACAGTGCCTCTTAATAGCAAACTACTGAGTTTCTTATTCGATCGAACAATGATATACCGGATAAAATCAAATTAGGTTTCAGTTCGAACCTGCACTAGTCACAGTAGCGCTTTATGAATATCTCGGAATCGACAAAAATTAGCTTGTGCGACTGAATTAGTCTACGGAAGCGGAGTTTGCTAAAATGTTGATTTTTATTAGCTGGCCTAGTTGTTTCAAAAAGTTGTCTATGGTTATTCCCTCGCTTACTGAAAGTTTGCATCAACTGGTGAGTATGGCGGCGGGGAGTAAGCCTTTAACCGTCGAGGGGCGGCAGATGTTACAGTGTGATGATTGGTTCGGGTCCTGTGCGGATGCATAAAAGCCATGTCGCTTTGGGTTTGTAGGAAGTGCGTTTGGTCGTTATAAGGTCTTTTCCCTGTGTCTTCAAAATTTACGGTGTCGCCATTTTGCAGCAATATGCAGTTAGCATCAAAAGTACAGTTCAAGTATGCAAGGTAAATTTTTTTAGCGGGTTTTTTGCGCGCCTTTATTAACCTCTACAATTAAAATAAGCTATCGGCTACTTTTTCGATTTTCAAGGCCGCCACCCTATAATGGCCCCATCAACAAAATATGAGATCCAACATGTTAGTGCAGTCCAGTATAGAAAACACGTTACGCAGCCATTTTGATGCTGTTGAGTTACAGGTAGAGAACGAAAGTCATATGCACTCTGTGCCGGCCAATTCTGAGACACATTTTAAGGTGGTGCTGGTCACTGATGATTTTGTCGGAAAGCGTCAAGTTGCTCGTCATCAATCTATCTATAGACTCTTATCTGCAGAGTTAGATGGGCCCGTGCACGCTTTGGCTTTGCATACCTATACCGTGCAGGAGTGGCAGGGGCGCGTACCCGAGTCTCCCAATTGCATGGGGGGCGGTAACTAATTGCGTAGTATCATTGATCTGAATAATTATGCAGTATATTGTTGTACCCTATGATTTAATAATTACTGAAATGACAAAAGATTAAGGTAACTGGTTATGGACTATCAAGCTTGGACTTTGGACCTAAAGACCCTTACAGCAACTCATACCAGTGGTTTTACGTTGCAGTGGGAAGGCAGCGCTAAGGATCCCTCAGCGGTTCATCCTGGGCGTTTTTCAAAAGAGTTATCAGCAATAGAAGGAGTGCGGCTACTTCGTCATGGCGTGGATTTTATTGCCAAATCCGCGTCGTTAACGACGAAGATAAAGAACCCATATGTTCCGCCAGCAAATAAACCTAATCGACCCAAGTTGTCACTCAAGCCGCGCCAAGGTGCCGATGCCTAACATTCACTAGAATCAATATTTCAACTTACAACAACCCGTTTGCCCTTGGGCAAATGGGTTTTTTTATCGTCTTAGATCAGCGTGTTACGTAAAGATCTCCACCGCGCAGATTGGCTTTGTCTACATGCATTCTGATCGAGGTGAACAATGTATCAAACTTTTCGGCTGCAACCTCGTTTGAGGTGTCGAGACCTGTAGTACCGTCGGTGTAGCTGGTGCCTTTCATCTGAGCAAGCAGTTCTGCGCTGACATTGTCCATATCAGTAAAGATTTTTTTGGTGGTTTTTTCATCTTTAAAAATATGGCCTTTTTGGGTTACTTCTAGGTAGTGATCACACTCTGCTAGCCAATCTTTTTGTGTGTCTATATATTTTCGGGTGTTGCGCATGCCCGCCTTGCGGCGTGTGCCCTCGGCGATTCCGTTATTATTCTGCTCGTTATATTTCTCGAGACTGGGCATAGCTAAAGTTAGGAATGATTCTTTAGTTTCATCGCAAAATTTCCAGCTGAGGTAACTGGCAATTTTTTTACCGGTCTTCTTTTCGACTTGCTCTCTTTTACAGGTTTCATCGCAAGCAAATGACGGTGCAGTGAGAATGAATAACGCGACAGCGAATATTATTTTTTTCATGTTTGGCCATCCTCAATAATCAATTTTGTGTGCTGGGTCACAATATGTACACTATCTATAGCATTAAACTGCAAGCAGCTCAAGATTACTCTGCAATTTTCTTTATTAGATATAGATATGATAATACATGTTTTTATAACAAAAAGGCGCTCTCACTGATAGATGTGGAGCGCCTTTTTTGCATGTGCAGCTCAAAAGTAGTCGTTGCGGTTAAATCGGCTCGGCTTTATTACCACCAAAGTAGTTCATCAGCTGTGGCAGGAAGTCAGTAAGGGTAGCGCACATCAGGGCAAAATCTGCGTCGAGTTTAGCTGCAGGGTCTTCAGAGCCGGCATCTTCGGCCTCTGTTAGCAAGGCCTCGCAAAACTTTAAGCGTTTAATACTCAGATCATCATTGAGTAGCAACTTTAATTGATTATCCCACTCAACTGACAGTTTATGCACTAGTTTGCCGTTGTCGAGGTGGCTGCTAACTTCGTCTCCGAACAAGTCCTGTCGTTTGCAACGGATAATACCGCCGTCTTCGCCTGGCTCGCGCATCTCGCATTCATCCAGAATGTCCAGTTTGGCCGGAGCATCTTCGCCGCGTAGCCAGCTGGTCATAATTATGCTGGGCGATTCGCTGGTCTGGGCAGGGATCACTGGCAGTGAGCCGAGACTGTCGCGCAATAAGCTACACAAGTCTTCGGCTTTTTTGGTGCTCGCGGCATCGACAATAAACCAGCCGGCTTTAGGGTCAATATAAGCGTATGTCTTTGAGGAGCGACTAAAGGCTTGTGGTAGGCAGTCGAACAGTACCTCCTCTTTGAGCGCGTCTTTTTCTTTGCGGAAAACCTGGCGGTTTTCTTTAGCTTCGATCTCAGCGGCTTTTTTCTCGACTAGTTCGCGGATTACCGATGCGGGAATGATTTTCTCTTCGCGACGGGCGCACAGCAAAGTTTTTCCGGTGGCGGTATGGGCGAATTGATCACTTTGTTCGCCCATAGGCGACACCCAGCCATATTTGCTGGTGTCGCGTTTGCCGCAGGGAACAAATGCCTGCCCTTCAAGTTGGGCTTCTAGAGTGCCCAAATCGAGTGTGAAAGGTGAGGTGAAACGATAGATCAGTAGATTTTTGAACCACATAATTTTGTCTTACAGTAAAGGTGAATGCTGAATATTGTGAATGTTTTTTCTCATGAGGACAAATTTAGCTGGCCTTATAGCTGGTTCAGAGAGGGTGATTTGGTTATTGCGACCGAGGATATATAAATAAAGGTGACAAGAGCGAAGATCAACGCGGTCAGATTATGTCTCTTAAAAGCGATAGTGCCTAGGCCGATATAAGCCACAAGTGCAATGATTTTGGCAATCAACCAAGGGTGCTGCCAAGGCAGTAGCGGGTAGCTAATCAGCATAACAATAGCTGAAGCTAATAGACCTGTATCGATGATGTGGGGCGTTATGCGCACCCATTTTTGCTGTAGCTTGGCAGAGTTGTTGAGCATCCAAAATCCGCGCAGACAAAATCCGATCAGGCTTAGAGCGACAAAGGTAAGATGTAGATGTTTCATTTAAATTCCTAGGGCTGATTTAATAATATTAAATAGGTGTTTATCGAGCGGTAGCAGTAAAGCTGCGGCCTGCCCTGCTGGAGACATCTTGTTCCACGCCTTTTGTACGATTTTAAACAGTTTTTCTTCACTGTAACCTGCTGAGTGTTTTTGTACAAAGTTGAGCAAATAGTGTTCGATAAAAACGAGACAGATTACATCCTCTAGGCACTGCATCTCAGTATCACGTTTGAGATTCTTTTTTTGCAACAGCTCACGGACACGTGCGCAGTCACCGTCACTGTAACCCTGTTCGGTCATAACACGGCTTGCGCACTGAGCGTGAAACTGGCCCAGCTCTTGGCGCCACTTTAGATAGCCGACACGGCCGTCAGGGTAGTCACTGCGTGGGCTCTTCCAGCGCTCAATATGTTGCGCGTGCACTGCCAGTTGTAACAGCTCCGAGGCGCTGGGGTTAAATACCTTTAAACGTGCGCTCATCCGCCGAGAGTAAAGTAGTTCTTTGGCTATCTGTTTGCCTTCGTTTATTTCGGTGTTGGGGTCTTGCGCATTTAGCTGATCAAAAAGTGTCAAGGTGGTGTTTAAATTCATATATAAAACTCATGGTTTTACTGACACAGGGCAATTAAGCATCCATCTACAATTGTACTTGCTTAGATTGACGAAAATGCCACTGGGCAGATAAATACCGAACCTGGCTGCATAATATTAATCCAGTTTAATGAGATTACAGCTATAAACCATTAATGGTTGTGATTAACACCCAGTGTATTATTTTTTAACTCAGTTAGAGAGAAAAAAATGTAAATATTAACGGCATACAATTATTGCGAAGCCGTCACGACTCAGCCGATGGTATTGTTTACGCCCTACACAGCAGTTCTGAAACTGACTCGTCTTAATGAGCTGCAGCGGTAATAGGTTGTTAAGTTTAGATGCTAATACTTGAATTCCATATTTTGGATCATTAATTTAGCTTGTTTGCGGCTTATTTCAGCGCCGAGATACAGTGATGAGAGCTTTAATTTGGCCGCAGCAGGGCAATGATCTAATTGTATGGCAAGTAAATTGTCGCTGATATCGAACAAATTGTTAGCGCGAATGTAAAATTCAAATTGTTGGCTATCTCCTTTGTAAACGCTAGATTTTTTGTCGTTGACGTCCATGTAGTCATAGAAATGCCCTGTGAATGTTACTCCCAGCACGGTATCGCTGTCAGCCTCACCAAAAGCGCCAATACCCGGCAGCTGTGCTTGCAGGTTTAGAATATCGCAAATATTAATGTTAGCGCGCACAAAAGGGACTGTAGCGGGAATATTACTATTGGCAAACATGGCCGTTTTTTCGGCACTATATTTGAATAGATGCGTTGCCAAGGACAGCGTTAATTCATGCTTGCTAGCATGGGAATGGTAGCGAATGACATTGTTGTCGCGCAGCAGGGTCATATCACCAGAGTCATTGAGAGCGGCGGATAATACTGCTTTCTCTTTGCTGAAACTATTCATCGATAAGAGCAGCAAGAGGACTAGTAGAGTCAAGTTTTTTATGGGCATCAATATACAATAAAACGGTCTGGAGAAGATTGCTCAACAAGAGTATCTTGTAATGCTGTTTTTCGGTAGTCACTCTGCCCAAGCTGCCAACGTTTATACCTTTCTTTATTTTTTGGATCTGCCTAATGTTTTCTTACTTTGAACGTATTATTGCTCCCTTTCCAAGCTCAGACCCAGTACAAGCCCCGTCGACACTGGTGGCTTTTTGTCGTCATTATACCCAGGGCATGGGGGCCACATTAATATTGATGTCTATGACCACCGCAGTTATGGCTATCTTTGAGGTGCAGCTGTTTGGTTTTTTAGGTCAGTTAGTCGATTGGTTGATCAGTAAAGACCCCCAGACCCTGTGGCGAGATGAACGTTCGACATTGATCTTCTGGTCGGTAATGTTACTGCTGGTGATGCCGCTGGTAGTTCTGCTCAATCGTATGCTTATTCATCAGGCGCTGCTGGGCAATTTTCCTATGAGTATTCGCTGGTTGGCGCACCGTTATTTGCTGCAGCAGAGCGTGTCTTTTTATCAGAACGATTTTGCCGGGCGTATTGCTACCAAGGTTATGCAAACCTCGCTGGCGGTTCGTGAAACCGTCACTAAACTGCTGGATGTGATGGTGTACGTACTGGTGTACTTCAGCACCATGTTATTTGTTGTGGCTCAGGCCGATAGTCGCATGATGCTGCCGGTGCTGATCTGGCTGTTACTCTACATTGGTGTACAGTTAATTTTTGTCCCGCGTTTAAAGGCAATCGCCACCGAACAGGCCAATGCTCGCTCGGATATGACCGGTCGTATCGTCGATAGCTACACCAATATTAACACCGTAAAACTTTTCTCCCACTCTAAGCGTGAATCCGATTATGCCCGCGATGGCATGCAGGGTTTTTTAACTACGGTCTACGGCCAGATGCGTCTGGCGACGGGTTTGAGTGCCAGCGTTAGTGCGCTCAATTATCTGCTGGTATTTTCTACCGCAGCTCTGTCTATTTGGCTGTGGTCTGAGAATAGTGTCAGTATCGGCGCGATCGCGATTGCCGTGGGTTTGGCGATGCGACTAAATGGCATGAGCCAATGGATTATGTGGGAAGTGAGTGCGCTGTTCGAAAATATCGGCACAGTGCTCGATGGTATAAAAACATTGTCGCAGCCCCAGACTGTGGTAGATAAACCCGACGCCGAAGTACTTGATGTGGTCGCGGGTGCGATAGAATTTAAAGGTGTTGGTTTTCACTACGGTAAAGACAGTGGTGTTATCGACTCGCTGAATCTAAATATTAAAGCGGGCGAAAAAGTCGGCGTAGTGGGCCGCTCCGGTGCCGGTAAATCCACGCTGGTGAATTTATTATTGCGCTTCTACGATCTGGCCGAAGGAAAAATTAGTATCGACGGTCAGGATATTAGTGCCGTACAGCAGGAGAGCCTTCGTGCCCATATTGGCATGGTCACACAAGACACATCGCTGCTGCATAGGTCCGTGCGCGAAAATATTCTCTACGGTCACCCCGACGCCAGCGAACAAGAATTAATCGCCGCCGCCGAACAGGCCGAGGCGCTCGAATTTATCGCAGAGCTGACCGACCCCAATGGCAATCAAGGCTTCGACGCTCAAGTGGGCGAGCGCGGCGTAAAGCTCTCCGGCGGCCAGCGCCAGCGTATCGCCATCGCGCGGGTGCTGTTAAAAGACGCACCTATCCTGATTCTGGATGAAGCCACCTCAGCGCTCGATTCTGAAGTCGAAGCGGCGATTCAAGCCAGTCTCAACCGTTTGATGCAGAAAAAGACGGTGATCGCCATTGCTCATCGTCTCTCAACTATCGCTGCTATGGACAGGTTGATTGTTATCGACGAGGGCAAAATAGTGGAGCAGGGCACACACCAAGAGCTGGTAGCTTTAGGCGGGATATATGCTGGCCTCTGGGCACATCAAACCGGTGGTTTCATTGGTGAGAGCTAAGTTGGGGTTGTAGGGCCAGGAATAAAGGGCGCTTCTTGCGCGCTAGCGTCGGCGCTGCTATTTACTAAGTTGATTGCGTTTATAGCCAGACGGCTTTTCGCTACAGTGAAGGCGTCTATATTTATACGTCACTGACTGAGGCCAAAACAACCGAAGCTAAGAGACAAGAGATATCATTGCCGTCAGCTATCTCTCTACCTTAAGCAGTATTATTAGTAAGCTTATTCGGCAAAAAAATCGCCGAGAATAGTGGAGGTTTGATATAGGGTGGAGAGCGCTTTGCTCATTGCCTTGGGTGGGGTTTAAATCAACCCACTGCACCCTCATTCTGTCAATCACAAGCAATTCCTCTATCACATTTGCCGAGCCGTCCAAGCCAGTCTTTATCGTCGAATTGATTGGTATATTCAGTGAACAGCAGTGCATCGTCGCTGCTGCATTGTAATAAAAATATTTATAGCCTGTTCAGTTTAGTCAATATCCTTAATAAAACGTTATTGTTTGACGGCGGCTTTTCGCCGCAAAACCGCTCTGAGGTTTCCTGCCTTTTTCGGTATTCAGGTTCCTATACATCACGGGCATATGTTTATAGATAACTAACTGGCAGCCATTCACCAAGATTGGTGTGAATGCAAAAATTGCAGAGGCTTATGTTCGGCCTGTTCCTTCTGAACATAAGGTAAAAACCAACGCGCATGCCATGGCCGGTGTGAGTACCTGTAGGGCATAAATGCAGGTTTGCCCCGTTGCATGAATGACTTGTTAGAATAACTGCCTCGGTGAAACGCATGTTATCGGCAACAATACGCTATTGTTTTCATTATGATCAGGTATTGTGGCCATTAGCGCTGAATTAAGCATGTCGCGCAACTTTTTCGATAACATCTTTTAGTTGCTCTGCATTAGGGCCATACTGATAAACTTACGTATAGCCATCATCGCTTTATTGATGTCTATACTTAGGAACCGTCCTCAGGTTAGCTCAAACTGACTTTAGGCTTATGAATTTATGTCTGTGGGTAAATATAATGAGCAAAGGTCAAGACAACAAAAAAAGTGTTAAAAAGAAACCGCTTTTAACCGCAAAGGAAAAGAAAGCGGCGAAGAAATCAAAGAAAGCTGGAGCCGAAGCGCTAACATAATAACTGTCTAATTTTTAGTCGGGGCTTACTGCCCCAATCAATTAAGGGACCGCAGATATTGTTTATTAATGTTTGCGGTCGCTTTTTTGGGGTGCAGAGCGGGTGAATGCGATTGATATAACCAGGCCCTTTATTAGCTATAAATTTTCAGGATCATGTTATTGCGTTAAAGCATAATTTATTTGATTCTAACCAGTCAATATTTGTCACGCTACTTAACTTAGTAACTGTACGGTGGGAAAAGGGAATTAAGTGTTTTAAGTTCGCATCAGACTATTCTAAATGGTGCATCCATAAAGGACTTGCATGACAGGCATTTAAGCAATGTATCTAATCTGTTTGTTGGTTTTATCCAGACAGTGACATACATATTTACCTCTAATGTAGAGCTAGAAATTTCACTTTTCCAGCTGAATGATGCAACCGCTATATCAACGCGGGGGTTAGTTTTTTATTTTCTATGACAAATTCTTCGATAAACGCAGAAATATTTGAAATGTATTTTGATCTGCAGATTGCTCTTATATTATGAACCCTAATGTCTGCCGCACTTGCCGAGGAGCAAAAACCTGCCCAGCAGCTTCACTGTTCTAATCTTAATTTTAGCTCTGTTCTAAATCTGCACTAATGATCTACTTTACCGCGGCCGCGTTTGATTTCGCCGCGCTGGGTCTTGCCATCGACTCTTCTTTTTTGTGAACCTCTTGTTGGCTTGGTTGCGATGCGTCTTTTTTGCACAACAGTAGCCTCTAAAATTAATTTTTTCAGGCGATCTAAAGCATCCTGACGGTTCTTCTCTTGGGTGCGATGAGTCTGCGCTTTGATAATAATAACGCCATCGGCGGTTAGGCGGCTGTCGCGTAGCCGCAGCAAACGCTGTTTGTAAAAGTCCGGCAGACTGGAGTGTTTTATGTCGAAGCGCAGGTGAATAGCGGAGGACACCTTGTTGACATTTTGGCCACCGGCGCCTTGGGCGCGGATGGCCGTGATGACCAGTTCCCAGTCTTGAATGGTGACGTTATTAGAGATAATTAACATGGGGCTATTTTAACTCAATAGTGGGAGAGACCCGAATCAGGTAGAGCTTTCGCCAGTTTTTTCCGGTCACCCAAAGTGCACTGCGCTGGTGATCATAAGCAATACCGTTGAGAACAGCGTCCACTCCCTGGGGATTCTCAAGGCGTACCACTGCACTTAAATCTACGCTCTGCAGCACTTGGCCGCTATCGGCATCGACGGCGATAATTATCTGCTCCTGCCAGATATTGGCCCAGATCACACCGTTGACATATTCCAGTTCGTTAATGTTCTGCCAACTGCGCCCTAGACCTCTTACTTGTAGCTGTTTTAGCAGGCTAAAATCATCAGCCTGGTGAAAAAAGAGGCGGTCACTACCGTCCGAGCGAATCAGGTCTCGGCCGTTGTCAGTTAGTCCCCAGCCCTGACCTGCATAGTTAAATTCAGATATTGGAGAAAGGGTTTTGGCGTCAAAGCTCAGGGCGCGACCCGCCTTCCAGCTAAGTAGATAGAGTTTGTCGTCCAGCTTTGTGAGGCCCTCGGCAAACAGTGATTTATCTATACTGCGCTGTTTATGCTCGCGGGAAAAGGTTCTTTGCAGCCAATCTTGCTCAGCGTCATCAAGCGGATAGCGGTAGAGCTGTGAGCGGCCATAGTGGCCAGAACTTTCATAGAAATTGCCATCAACGAGTGTTAGTCCTTGGGTGAAGTAGCGGCTATTGTGAACGCGGCTTTGCAGCAGTTCAAAGCTGGAATGCTGAATTAATGATTGCGTCGATATGTCGGCCCGACTGCAAGCGTTGGTAAGAGTGAGCAATAAGGCTAAGAGGATAGTACGCAATAGGTAACTTCACTGTGGGGCTTGTGGCTTTAATTCTGCCATAATAACAGCCTAAGGATGAATACGGATGCTGTTATGAAACGTTTAAAAGCCTTTTTTACTTTGACCCTACTGGGTGGCTTAGCGGTAGTGTTGCCGTTAACTATTTTTCTGGTGATTTTCCAGTGGCTGTTTGTAATGGTGACCGGAGCTATTCAGCCGCTGACAGCTTGGCTCACAGCGCATGCCGATGTAAACGAGCTTATGGCAGATATGATCGTAGTAGCGACGATTGTTAGTGTTTGTTTTGCGATTGGCCTGTTGGTGAAAACTGGGATTGGCCGCTGGCTGCACAGTATTTTTGATAAAAGTCTGTCTAAGTTGGCGCCAGGCTATCGGATGATTCGTGAACTGGTATCTCAGTTTCTTGGCAGCGATGACAGTGCCTCGCTATTCAATGGCAAGGTCTGTAAGGCCCGAATCTATGGCGCCGACAACCCTGTGGTAGTAACGGCGATAGTGACTGATGAATACGACAGTAATGGGCAAGTTATTTATACGGTGTTTGTACCTACAGCTCCCATTCCTTCATCGGGTATGGTTTATCACTTGCCGTTAGACTGTGTTGAGCTGTTACCAAGCATTACTGTAGAGGCGGCGATGAGGACAGTAATAGCCTGTGGGATTGGCTCTAAAATTCTATCCAGTTAAGTTATTGCTCTGTTTCTTTTTATTCTAGCTATTCTTGTTCGTGGCGCTGCACTGTATTTCACATAGGCGGTACCGCTGACGGTAATATTTACCCTGTTGAATATTTCATCGAGCTCGATCTGTGATGGGCAAAAGTCATATCGAGATTGCGGCTAATACAGCGTGGTGGTAAATGATTAAGGGCGTCGCAGGCGACATCGGCCATAAAGTCGATATAGATCTGGGCAGCAGCACTGCTCAGTGATGGGCGCTCGAGCACCCCATACACACAGTTGTTGTGGATAGAATCCAGTCTGGCGGGCTGTTTGTGTTGGCGGTGGCCAACTCCTTATAGCAGCGGTAATCCCTTTTGCATTTAGTAACCCCTTACAAAATAAGCGTTAAATCGAAGCTTAAATTTTATTGCGGGTTAAATCGCGGATCATAAAACGGCCAGGGTGCAATGTCTGTTGATAGTTGGCGGGCAGTGGCGAGGGTTCATTACAGATTTGCGCGGCTAAGAATTCGGCCGCTAGCGGTGCATAAGCCAGACCGCGAGACCCATAACCCACACTACAGTAAAGATTTTTATAGTGCGGCCCTGCCTTGGGAATACTGGATTTGGCATTTTTCCGCAGCAGCGCGTAGGTCTCGATAAATTCGTCTTTTATTGGCACCGGGCCGACCAGTGGCATGTAATCAGGGGTGGTGCATCGAAAGGCGACGCGGCCGTCGAGCTGCTGGGTATTTAAGGGGCCAAATAGCTGCGCCAATTTGGGAGTATGATGAATGAGGTTGTCGAGATTGTGCTGGTGGTCTTTCTCGGTCAGCTCGGTATTGCTGTCGCGCAGGTTAAAACTAGCTCCTAAACCATTGTGGGCGGCGCAGGCTCTTGACGCCGTGACGGCGGGAGATAAATAACCCTCGGCGCAGACCACTGTTTGAAGTTCTAGGCTTTCGTTAGTGACCGGTAAATAGCTTACCTGACCGCGAATGGGTTTCAGCGGCAAGTACTCTGTTTGTTGCAGATTTTTGGCGCTGCTGGCGGTGGTGATAATAGCGATTTGTGCCTGAATGATAAGTTCGCCCGATTTTTTATAGGCGCGCCATTGCTGCTGTTTATGTTCTAGTATTTCGACCTCGGCAGTTGCGATCAAAGTGATCTTGTCATGGCGGCAGAGGTCGCGGCATACGGCGGCAGGGGATAACCATCCCGCATGCGGGAAGAACAGCCCGCCCAGATCGACACTAACACCGGCAATATCACTGGCGCGCTTGGCATCAACAAATTCAATTAGCTCGCTGCCTGCAAATTGGTCGCGCAGTTTTTGCTGCAGTATTTTCTCTTTTTCGGTATGGGCCAGTTGCAGCACACCGCAGTCTTGGCCCGCATTGACTTCGGTTTTAGCTCGCCAAAATGGCGCATAGTGCCTCTGGGCATACATCATACTGGCGAGGTTAAAGGCTGGCAGCGTTTCATCGCGTGGCGACAGTTTGGCGTAGAGCATACCTTGAGGATTGCCAGAGCTCTCCTGCGCCAGCTGGCTGTGTCGCTCGATAATGGTTACCTGAAAACCGCGCTCGGCCAGTGCGCGAGCGCTGTGGCAGCCGGCCAAGCCGCCACCGATAATCAGTGCGGTTTTGTCGCTGCAATCGGTCTTATCAGATAGGTGCCAAGGTGCAGGGTAGGGCGAGTTGTAAGCACCCTCGATGAAATCCACATGAGTTATATGCGCTGTGTTCGGTAGCGACAGGGGGGCTGCACCAGACTGACTCAGTTCAGTGATCAATTCACTCAGCTCTGCATCTATCTCACGCTCGCCTAATAGCCAATGATCGGCCAGTTGGTTGCGCGATCTATACAATGGATGTTGCGAGCGCTTAAGCTGGGCAAGCCCGGCGAAGGTCGTATCGACAATTAGAGTGAGCGTTATAGTGCCCAAATTTAGTCGATGAAAGCCATTGGAGGTATGCAGTGGATATTGCGTGAGCAGCTGTTCGACTAAATCACCATCAATTTGCGTGCCTAACTTGTCGGCGAATTCGTCGCGGTTTAAGGGTTTATTCAGCAGCAGGACAAATTGTAGTTGGCAGCCTTTAGGCGCGCTCTGCTGCCAGATATGCCAGCTTGTAAATAAATTGGCATAGCCATATTTATTTTTAGCCTCGAGGTCCTGAACACTGATATCGATTAGGGTAAAGTTAGCACCGTTGTTAAGTGCTTGAATTTTGTCCTTGAGATTCACAGCTGTAAACCAAACTCGTGAATGATCTGTTCTAACCACACATCGATGCGTTGTTCGCTTAAATCAAACTCACTTTCATCGTCCAGCGCTAAACCAACAAATTGGCTCTTGTCCAAGGTCAGAGCCTTAGATGCTTCGAATTCAAAACCCGCAGTTGGACGATAGCCACAGGCCTTAGCGCCGCATTGATTGAGCGCGCTGTGTAGAAAACCCATGGCATCTAAAAACCACTCGGGATAACCCTCTTGGTCGCCCTGACCGTAAAGTGAAAATAACTTACCCGACAGGTCCAGTTCGGCGATATCGTCCCAAATCTCCTCCCAGTCTTCTTGCAGTTCGCCGTAATCCCACGTTGGGATGCCCATAATCAAGTGCTTGTAATGCAGGGCTAGTGCAATGGGCTGCTCGGCAATATTGTGAATATCAACCATGGGCCGGCCAAAGCGCTGTTCCAACTTGGCGGCTATCTTATCTGCGGTCATCTGGGTATAGCAGGTGGAACTGCCGTAAAACAAGCCAATCGCCGCCGTCATAGCTCTTGTGCCCGCTGTGTAGCCCATTGGTTGGCGTCACCATCGGGCGATTCGGTGCTGGTTACTAAGTCTAATAAAAAATAAATTTTATTCATGATTGAAAATGTCTGTAATGACTGTATCGCCATTTTACGTTGAAAAATCGAGGGCGTCCCAAGGATAGTCATAGTCAGGCACTATTTTTCCCTAGGCAGTAGTAATACAGCGGAATAAGTGAGGGACTAGGTTGTTGATACGTAAGCGCATTTGTGTCATTGTCCCTGGCTGGAAGAAGAGGTGCTGAAATGGCTGTAGATAATCGAGATAAATCCACCCATGATATTTTTAGCGCGGATCGCAGTATCTTGTCGCTGGGTGCCGCCCTCGCGGCGAGACGACAAATCCATGACAAGCTGTGCCTGATTTGTGACGTAAAATTTAAGGCGATTGCCACCGCCAAGTACTGCAGTAATCGCTGTCGGCAGCAAGCAAAACGAATTCGAGCGGGTATAGCCTGCTAAAGATTTATGAATGCGCTAAACCTAAAAAGCAGAGCTTGGGCTCTGCTTTTTAGGTTTTTATTGGCTGTATCTGAAAGGGCTTCGCTCTAGACGCCTCAATAATATTTCGTGAGTTTTCTATGTTCCATATCGCTCTGTTTGAACCAAAAATAGCCCCCAATACCGGTAATATTATTCGCTTGGCCGCCAATAATGGCTGTCAACTGCATCTCATAGAACCGCTCGGTTTTGATTTTGAAGAGAAGAAATTGCGCCGTGCCGGACTCGATTATCACGATATGGCCAATGTCACGCGCCATGCTAACTATCAGGCCTTTTTTGATGCCATGACCGGAAAACGCATCCTAGCTTGCACTACTAAGGGCAGTCGCCCGCACGATCAGATTGAATACCACCCCGATGATGTGCTGCTATTTGGTTCTGAAACCAGTGGTTTGCCCGATAGTATTCGCGATAACATTGATGAGACTTTGCGGTTAAGGATTCCGATGTGTCAGAACAACCGAAGTCTGAACCTTTCCAATGCCGTGGCCATAATCAGCTACGAAGCCTGGCGCCAAAACGGCTATAAAGGGGGGAGTTAGAAAAAAAGCCTTGCTAACTGACTTTTCGTTTATTTAGGTGAGCATAACTATAATTTAAAGAATGTTTTTGTTGCTGCTCAAGTTTGATATTAAACAGCGCCATTCACTGATAGCTCATAGGTGTAAACGTGAAATATTTCTGGTTATTTCTGTCTTTTATGGTCGTAGGTTGTAGTCATCAATCTTATTTACTGCCTCAGCTACAACAATCTGTATCTGCAATAACACAAGAGAGTGATCCTTTATTTTCTAC
>CAWVSV010000007.1:0-41714 GCA_963933095.1 uncultured Cellvibrionales bacterium | reverse complement strand
AAATTAAAGGCCAGTCAGAATTTAAAGTCGACAGCTATCGTGAGTGCAGTGTGAAGTCGGCGGGGCAGTTGCCAGCAGGTTTCGATCCTGCCGATCACTATAATGCGCGTTTTCATCCGCGTGCGCTGCAGATGGCGGTAGTAGGGGCGTCCGATGCGATTAACTCATTGGGGGTCGAATGGCAGAAAGTGGTCGATAGTGTCCAACCTGATGAGATCGGTGTTTACTCAGGCAATGTTATGAGTCAGCTGGATCAGGATGGCCTTGGAGGCATGTTGCAATCCCGTTTAAAGGGCGGTCGAGTTTCCACCAAGCAGTGCCCGCTGGGACTAAATAGTATGCCAGCCGACTTTATTAACGCTTATGTCATAGGCTCGGTTGGTCATACCGGTGCCACTATTGGCGCCTGTGCCACTTTTCTTTACAACTTGCGCGCTGCCGTTGAAGATATCCAATCGGGTAGCATTCGAGTCGCGGTAGTGGGCAATGCAGAGGCGCCTATTAGCGCTGAAATCGTCGATGGTTATGCCACTATGGGTGCTCTTGCGACCGAAGATAAACTGGCGAGGCTCGATGGTGCAGGTGTCACTGATCCGCGCCGCAGCAGTCGTCCCTTTGGTGAGAATTGTGGCTTTACCATCGCCGAGTCTAGTCAATATGTGGTGCTAATGGACGATGCGTTAGCACTGGAGCTGGGTGCCGATATTCATGCCGCCGTAGCGGATATATTTGTTAATGCCGATGGCTATAAAAAATCTATCTCGGCTCCTGGTGCAGGCAATTACATCACTATGGCCAAAGCAGTTGCCGCGGCTAAGGCCGTAGTTGGTGAAGAGGCAGTGCGCGAGCGCTCATTTGTGCAGGCTCACGGGTCCAGTACACCGCAAAACCGTGTTACCGAATCTAAGATATTTGATGTCGTGGCTGAAACTTTTGCTATAAAAAACTGGCCAGTATCCGCCGTTAAGGCCTATGTGGGACACTCTCTTGCGCCGGCCAGTGCCGATCAGTTGATGGCAACTTTAGGGGTGTTTAAATATGGTTTTATTCCCGGTATTAAAACTATCGACAAGGTAGCCGAAGATGTTCATGCCACGCGCCTGCAGTTGTCCGTGACCGATATTGATGTCACAGAGTGTCTGCCAGAGGTGGCTTTTTTGAACTCCAAAGGTTTTGGTGGTAACAATGCTACGGCGGCGATACTGTCACCAGCTGTGGCTGATCGTATGCTTAAAAAACGTTATGGTAAGGATGTTTTTACCGATTACCTACTGCGTCGCGAAGAGACGCGCGATTGCGTTGAAGGTTACGATATGAAAGCAAGTCTAGGTGATTTACAAACCATATATCGCTTTGGTGAGGGTATCATCGATGAGACCCAGATAGAGATTTCGACCGACAGCATAAAAATACCAGGTTTTGTCCAGCCGGTTAATTTAGATATGGATAACCCCTATGGTGATATGAGTTAAAAGGAGTGAGTGCAATGACAAAACCGGTATTTTACGATGCTTGTGTGGGGGCGCGCATATTGCAATTGCGCAGCCTTATTGGCCTTTCCCAGCGTGAATTGGCTAAACGGGCGGGAATGACTAATAGTGTCATCTCCACTATTGAGCAGGACAAGGTTAGTCCGTCGGTATCGTCTTTAGCAAAACTGTTGTCGGGGCTGGGTTTGTCATTATCTGAGTTCTTTTCTCTGTCATTTGCACCGTCTATATCGCTGTCATTGGAAGTGCCTAGATTAATGCAGCAGCCAATACTGCTGGCGCCGGGGGCAGTAACTGATTTGGCCGTGGTTGCCCAGAGTGGGGATAATATCGCCTGCGTTAGTGGCGAGGTGCTGGTGCGCAGCCTTAACGGCAGTCAGCGTTTGGCGCCAGGTGAATCCTACTATGTGCCGCCTTTTGGCGTTTATGTGTTGGTCAACGAGGGTGTGGGCGAGGCTTCACTGTGGCTTGCCAGTCTTTCTTAGTTCGCGCTTAACTCTCCGCCGTTAGGCTGTAAATATCTGCCATACTCTTATTCAAGGGCGGCAATAACTTTTTAAAAGACATTTCATTTACACCATTGCCTGCTATCGCATTCGTATCAATATTTGTCGAATTAGAAAGGAAGGTCTGTGCATGTCAAAAGTGCTGTTTCAGGGTGAAACGCTGTGTTTGCAATCGCTGCGCAATGGTTTGGTTGAGCTCTGTTTTAATTTGCAGGGGGCGTCAGTTAATAAATTTAGCCTGCAAACTGTGTCGGAGCTTGGTCAAGTGCTGTCGCTCATTGAAAGCGATAAAGCTATAGCAGGTCTGTTAATTATTTCGGCTAAAAAGGCTTTTATTGTCGGTGCTGATATCACTGAATTTAGCGCCGTCTTTTCCGCAGGTCCCGATCACGTAATTGCTCACTTAGCCAAAAATAATCAAAATTTTAACCGCATTGAGGATTTGCATTGCCCTACTGTGGTTGCGATTGCAGGCTTTGCCCTAGGTGGTGGCATGGAGTTTTGTCTGGCTTGTGATTATCGTATAGGCAGTGATGATGCTGTGCTGGGACAGCCCGAGGTCAAATTGGGCATTATTCCTGGCTGGGGCGGCACCGTTAGACTGCCGCGGCTATGCGGACTGGATACAGCGGTGGATTGGATAGCCTCTGGCCGAGAGCAAAAGTCCGACCTGGCTTTAAAGTGCGGTGTATTGGATGCGGTGGTGGCGAGTGATCAATTGCGTAGCGCGGCTCTGCATACTCTGCATGAATGTGTGGCCGGGCGTTTTGATTACACTGCTCGGCGTAAGCAGAAAACCACACCCCTACAGCACTGCGATATAGAAGCTATGCTAGCATTTGAGTCATCTAAAGCTTTTGTGGCCGCGCAGGCGGGGCGGCATTACCCAGCGCCAGTTGCGGCCATTAAAACGATGCAGAAAGCGGCAAGGATGTCGCGTCCGCAAGCGCTGGCAATTGAGGCCGAAGGTTTTGCCAAAATGGCGCAGACCGAAGTGGCGCAGTCATTGGTTGCTTTATTTGTGCGAGACCAGTACATGGCTAAAAAGGCTAAAAAATTGGCTGCTCAAGCGGATTGCTCAGTGACGCGAGCTGGTATTTTGGGGGCGGGTATTATGGGTGGGGGTATTGCCTACCAAGCGGCGCTGAAAAATGTACCGGTAGTGATGAAAGATGTCGCACAGTTAGGCTTAAATTTAGGTTTGAGCGAGGCCGCTAAAATTCTTTCTAATCGCGTTAAACGCGGACGTATGACGCCTGATGCCATGGCGCAGGTGCTCAACCGTATTGAGCCGACGCTCGACTATGCCGGTATTGCTCGTGCTAATTTGGTCGTTGAGGCAGTTGTTGAAAAATTCGATGTGAAGGCATCGGTACTGGCTGAGGCTGAACAGTATTTGTGTGAAGGGGCAGTATTAGCCTCCAATACTTCTACTATCTCAATCACTACGTTGGCTAAGTCGCTTCAGCGCCCTGAGCAGTTTTGCGGTATGCACTTTTTTAACCCGGTGCATCGCATGCCCTTAGTAGAGGTGATTCGCGGTGAGAAATCTGCGGATGAAACTATTGCTAAGACAGTAGCCTTCGCCACTCAGTTGGGTAAAAAAGTGGTGGTTGTTAATGATTGCGCTGGCTTTTTAATCAACCGAGTTTTATTCCCGTATTTTGCCGGTTTTACTATGTTGGTGCGCGACGGTGCTGATTATCGCCAGATCGATAAGGTGATGCAGCGCTGGGGATGGCCTATGGGGCCGGCGTATTTACTGGACGTGGTTGGTGTGGATACTGCTGAGCATGCCGAACAAGTAATTGCAGCAGCCTATCCTGAGCGCATGGGACGTGATTTTACCTCTTGTATTGATCTGCTATACCAGAAAAAACGCTTGGGACAAAAAACGGGCGCAGGCTTTTATAACTATATCTCGGGCACAAATGGCAAACCTGAACAAGTTCCTGCAGATGAGGTGTTTGAATTGTTGCGGCCGCACGTGTCGCCAGCACGCGAATTTAGTGATGAGGAAATTCTTACCCGGATGATGGTTCCAATGGCAACAGAATTGGTTCGCTGTTTGGAAGAGGGTGTGGTGGCTACACCTGCAGAGGCTGATATGGCGCTGGTGTATGGTCTGGGTTTCCCTGCATTTCGCGGAGGTCTGTTTCACTGGCTTGATGGTATCGGGCTGCGGGCCTTTTGTGAGCTGGCTGATCCCTTCGCGGCGCTAGGGCCTTTGTATAAACCGACTGATACTTTGCGGAATATGGCAGCAGCGGATGATTGCTATCACGACCTCAATGTCAGTAATAAAGGAGGTGTATCGTGAGCTTGGCCGCTAGAGATACAGTTATTGTGGATTACGGTCGCAGCCCTATGGGCAAATCTAAAAGCGGCTGCTTTCGCAATAGGCGTAGTGATGATATGTCGGCAGATTTAATGAGAGCGATATTAGCAAGAAATGAGTCGCTCAACCCAGTCGAAATCGATGATGTTATTTGGGGGTGCGTGCTGCAGCGTGATGAGCAGGCGTTTAACCTTGCCAGAAATGCTGCCTTGCTCGCGGGTATTCCGCACTCGGTGCCAGCACAGACTGTAAATAGACTCTGCGGTTCATCGATGTCAGCTTTACATACGGCGGTGGCTAATATTGGCGCGAGTTTGGGCGATGTGTATCTAATTGGCGGTGTAGAGCATTTGGGCCATTTGCCTATGTATGATGCAATTAACCCCAATCCGTTAATGGGTCTTTCGGTGGCTAAGGCTGCGGGCAATATGGGGATGACAGCTGAATATTTGGCAAGCTTGCACGGTATCTCTCGGCAGCAGATGGATGAATTCTCCGCGCGTTCACATCAATTGGCATCTGAGGCGACAAATAAAGGGCGTTTTGAGCGCGAGATAATCCCTTTAATGGGGCATGACAGTGACGGTTTTCTTCAATTAATTGAGCGCGATGAGACTATTCGCGCCGATACTACCGAGGATAGATTAGCGCAGTTAAAACCGATATTCGATCCTAAAAATGGCAAAGTAACCGCTGGCAGCTCATCACAGCTGTCCGATGGAGCCTCTGTTATGTTAGTTATGTCGGCTCAAAAGGCGCAAGAACTGGGCTTTAAGCCATTGGCTAAAGTGGTTTCGCTTGGCCTTGCCGGGGTAGAGCCGTCAATTATGGGCTATGGACCGGTGCCCGCGACTCAAAAAGCCTTGCATTCAGCTGGCCTAGATATGGACGATATCGATTGTGTTGAGTTGAATGAGGCTTTTGCGGCGCAGGCGCTGTCAATATTAAAGGGTATGAAATTGCTGGATGATCTTGATAAGAAGGTCAATCTTAACGGTGGCGCTATTGCTTTAGGGCACCCGTTTGGCTGTTCGGGGGTACGCATTGTCGGCACCTTGTTATCGGTATTAAAACAAAAAAGCGGTACTTACGGGCTTGCTACTATGTGCATTGGCATGGGGCAGGGCATAAGTACCATTATTCAGCGACTTTAATGCTTATTCTGCCAAGCTGTCATCTGATAAACTAACCTCATTTAATCGATAAAAGCCAGTTGCTGTGATCACACCTATATCTCTACCTGATGTCGAATTAGAAGCTGAGTTCGAGCAACGCCTTGAGGCTTTTACTTGCAGCACAGACACTTCTTATAGTGTCATTTTTGCCTATTCATTCGAGCAGTATTATTTACCCCAACAGCCGCGCGTGGAGCTCTTAGCGTGCATATCCTTGACTCGTGTTTGTGACCAAATACAAGCGTTTGCGGGTGTGATTGAAGCATCGCTAGCAACAAGCCAATTATCGACATTGGATGTTACCTCTGCAAGTCTAAAAGAGCTGGTTGAGGGGTGCGGCAGTGCTTGGATTAATTTGTCTCGGCCACTGTGTTTAAAACCCATTGCTATTGCCAAGCCTTGGGGGCAGGAAATTTGGTATACCGGTATTGAGGCGCGCGGGCAGTCTTTGGTAGAGGCCACCGTTAGTGGGCTAACGACTCCGCTGCCGTGGTTATTGTCGTTGGCGCCAAAGCGTTTTGTGGGCGGCTTGGAAAAGGCCTTGTGCTTACTCAAGGTGTTAGATCCTCTGCCTGATGAGGTTTACGGTGATCTATATTTTGAAATGCATGAGCAGAAGCGCGAAGTTTATGTCGTAACTCGTGTGGATCAAGCGGCTTGGCCAGATAAACATGGGGCGATTCGCTTTGGCTTCAATCAGGCCTTGCGTAAAGAGTTAGGTGATGAGGCTTTTAAGCTGGCCTATTTCGAGGCGGTTAGAGCCTATGAATTGGTGCGGCGTGAAATCGATATCCGTTTTGACCGGCAGCGAGAGCAGGCGGGTTTTGGTCTGAATGAACCACTGGGCGCTCAAACCTTAAAGTCATGGCATGGGCTTTTGCCTATTACATTGCAGGAGCGCGAATTGATGCTTCGGCGCGCTATGGAATTGTTTACAGCTATGAAGCCACTGCAGTTGGGGGATGTGGTCAAGGTGCCATGTTTTACTCCGCATGCATTGCAGCATGGTGTTCGAACTGTAGAATTTCAGACGCCAGTATATGAGCGGAAAATATTGTCATTTGGGCAGAAGGTGTTGACCCAATCACATTGGGACACCGAGCGAGCATTGCAGTTGATGTCGTTACAGGAGCCTGAGTCTGAGCCCTTGCTGCTGATTGACGAGAAAGATGGTTGTTGTATCGAGCAGGTTGTTAGCTTTGACGACTTTGAAGTATTGAGGGTTACACTTGCGGTTGAGAGTAAATACGATTTGAGTGGTGTGGTCGCGAACAGTGCTTACGCATTATTTATGCCGGTTGTGGGCGATCTTATTATAGCTGGCGAACCTTTGAGTTTAGGGCGTGCATTTCTAGTGGGCCCGGCGCTATTTGTAGGCGCACCTCTGGTTGTTGCTTCGGGCGCGCGCGATGCCGTTATTTTGTTGGCTGTGCCGCTTCTTTAGAATCGCCTCTGGTTCCTTTGAGGGTGATTAATTGCCGTGTTAATCGTTGAACCTCAATCCATGCTGTGGCACAATCTGCCACCACTTTATACAGCTGGCTTGGTTTTTTAAGAAAATCTCTTAAAATCAATGGCTTATGTATATTTGGCGGCTGGTATTTAGCTGCTTACTGCGGTCGTGGTGGAATTGGTAGACACGCTAGATTTAGGTTCTAGTGCCGTAAGGTGTGAGAGTTCAAGTCTCTCCGACCGCACCATACTCTTATTGTGTTGCTCTTCTTTATAGGTGGGGCTGCACGATTTATATTCACTTTTTGGTGCTGTCTGTACCAAAAAGCTAGACTGATCATTGTGAGGACGATATGCAGGTTTCTATTGAGACAACTTCAGGCCTAGAGCGCCGTTTAACCGTAGGTGTTCCTTCTGTTCAGGTAGAAAGCGAAGTTGCTAAACGCCTGAAAGACGCGTCAAAAAATGTTCGCATCAACGGCTTTCGTCAAGGCAAAGTGCCAATGAAGGTCATTAAGCAGCGTTACGGTGCGGGTGTTCGCCAGGAAGTTATTGGCGAAGTGATGAGTCGTTCATTCTATGAGGCGGTTCAAAAAGAAGATGTTAAACCTGCCGGTCAGCCTTCTATTGAAGCTAAAGAAGTTGCTGAGGGTAAAGATCTGGAATACGTCGCAACTTTTGAAGTTTATCCTTCAATAGACTTGGCTGACCTATCTAAAATTGAAGTTACCAAGCACAACGCCAATGTTTCTGACGTAGACGTCGGTAACATGATCGAAGTTCTGCGCAAGCAGCAGGCGACTTGGTCTGAAGTTGATCGTGCCGCTGCAATTGGCGACAAGGCGACTATCGACTTTGTTGGCACTAAAGATGGCGAAGAGTTCGCCGGCAGTAAGGCTGAAGCTCATGAATTGCTGCTGGGTTCGGGTTCTATGATCCCTGGCTTTGAAGATGGTGTGGTTGGCCTTAAAGCGGGCGAAGAAAAGATTCTGTCGCTAACTTTCCCAGATGATTATAAAGCTGATGAACTTAAGGGTGCTGCTGTTGAGTTTACCGTTAAGCTAATAAAGGTTCTTGAAAGCGAGTTGCCGGAGCTAAACGATGAGCTCTACGTTAAATTTGGTGTTGAAGAGGGTGGTGAGGCCAAATTTCGCGAAGAAGTAAAAGGCAATATGGATCGCGAGCTGGCCAACGCCGCGAAAGCCAAAATAAAGAAGCAGGTTATGGATAGCTTGGTTGAAGCTAATCCAGTTGATCTACCCAGCCCATTGGTTGCCAACGAGATACAGACGCTGCGCAATCAGATGATGCAGCAATTTGGCGGTGCTACCGATAAGATCGATGGCAAGGCATTGTTGCCAGATGACATGTTTAAAGAAGAAGCTGCTCGTAGAGTGGCGCTGGGTTTGTTGGTTGGTGAAGTTATCAATACCGCCAAACTAAAGGCTGATGGCGATAAGGTTCGCGCCATGGTTGAAGAGGTAGCTTCAACTTATCAGTCACCGGAAGAAGTTGTTGAGTATTACTACAGTAATGAACAGATGCTGCAGGGTGTTGAAGCCGCTGTGCTGGAAGATCAGGTAGTTGAGCATGTAATGGCCGCTGCTAAAGTTACCGAGCAAGACAGTAGTTACGACGATTTGATTAAGCCGCAAAACGCTTAATAACGTAAGTTGTCGGCAGCCCATATATCTGGGTTGTTGATCAAAAAAGCCGCGCAGTTGCTGTTTATCGAGCACTTCGCGGCTTTTTTTGTTTAAAAAATTATTAAATAAAATCAATTATACTGCGTTACTGGTATAACGCTTGATTGCGCGTTAAGCTGATAACGAATTGTTATCTGGCCGTTATTTTTTATTCCATGGCTGGCGTCCGAAACTCGTCATATAAGGAAAGCACACGCATGTTTGAAAACTCAAACCAAGCAACAGAAATCCGCTCCAGTGGGCTGGTGCCTATGGTTGTCGAGCAGACTGCTCGCGGTGAGCGCTCGTATGATATTTATTCTCGCCTGCTAAAAGAGCGAGTAATTTTTATGGTTGGGCAAGTCGAAGATCATATGGCCAACTTGGTGGTGGCGCAGCTGTTATTTTTAGAAGCTGAAAACCCTGACAAAGACATTCACCTATACATCAACTCTCCCGGTGGTTCGGTTTCGGCTGGGCTGTCAATTTATGACACTATGCAATTTATTAAGCCTGACGTTAGTACTATGGTTATTGGTCAGGCTTGCAGTATGGGCGCCTTCTTACTTACAGCGGGTACCAAGGGTAAGCGCTATGCTCTGCCTAATGCTCGTACAATGATTCATCAGCCCAGCGGTGGGGCTCAAGGTCAGGCTTCTGATATTCATATTCAGGCGCAGGAAATCCTTAAAACTCGCTCGCGGTTAAATGAGATAATGGCTCTGCACACCGGTAAAACCGCTGAAGATATTGCTGTCGATACCGAACGCGATAACTTTATGAGTGCGCAAGAGTCAGTAAAGTATGGCCTCATCGACGAGGTATTAGAGAGTCGTTAGGCGGTTTTTTTAAGGTATTTGGTATGATGATGGGTGTTGAGCTTGAAAAATGTTGTTTAAGCCCACATCTAATTAGCACTAAGCAATAATTCTTTATAACTGAAAAGAGATGGAGCGGTTTAATGACCGATCACACCAAAGACGGCGGTGATGACAGCGGCAAGTTGTTGTACTGCTCTTTTTGCGGCAAAAGCCAGCACGAAGTTCGCAAATTAATTGCGGGCCCCTCGGTATTTGTTTGCGACGAATGCGTAGATCTGTGTAACGATATTATTCGCGAGGAGATTCAAGAATCCTCCAGCGAGGGCGATGACGATACTTTGCCTACTCCGATGGATATATCCGAAACTTTGGGCAGTTATGTTATCGGCCAAGAACGCGCTAAAAAAGTACTCGCGGTTGCCGTTTATAACCATTACAAGCGTCTGCGCATTGGGAGTAAGAAGAAGGGGCAGGACGAGGTCGAACTGGGTAAAAGTAACATCTTAATGGTGGGGCCAACAGGCAGCGGTAAAACGCTGCTGGCAGAGACGCTGGCGCGAACCTTGAATGTGCCATTTACTATAGCCGACGCTACCACCTTAACCGAAGCCGGTTATGTGGGTGAAGATGTCGAAAATATTATTCAAAAGCTGCTGCAAAAGTGCGACTACGATGTTGAGAAGGCCCAGCAGGGAATTGTCTATATTGACGAGATCGACAAGATTTCACGCAAGTCTGACAATCCGTCCATCACACGTGATGTATCTGGTGAAGGTGTGCAGCAGGCGCTTTTGAAATTGATTGAAGGTACTGTTGCATCGGTTCCTCCACAAGGTGGCCGCAAGCACCCGCAACAGGAATTTTTGCAGGTTGATACATCGAGCATCCTATTTATCTGCGGTGGTGCTTTTGCCGGTTTGGATAAAGTTATTCGCGATCGCTCGGAGAAGGGTGGTATTGGATTTGGTGCCGAAGTTAAGAGTAAGGACGACGCTAAAAGTTTCGGTCAAACACTAGAAGATTTAGAGGCCGAAGATCTGGTGCGCTACGGCTTGATTCCTGAGTTTGTCGGGCGATTGCCAATGATTGCAACATTGCAAGAGTTGGATAAAGAGGCGTTAGTCAAAATTCTTACTGAGCCTAAGAATTCGCTTACTAAGCAGTATTCCAAGTTGTTTGAGATGGAGTCTGTCGATATTGATTTTCGTGACGATGCCCTCGAATCTATTGCACAAAAAGCCATGGATAGAAAGACTGGGGCTCGCGGTTTACGTTCCATCATGGAGTCCGTATTACTTGAGACTATGTATAAAATTCCTTCCGAGCCAGGCGTGAGCAAGATTGTGGTTGATGCTTCTGTCATTGAAGGTGATTCTGAGCCGTTACTGGTTTACGAGGCAGAGGAGCAAGCTGTCGCTCAAAAAGACTGAGTGGTTAGTTGAGCTATGTTCCTTAGCAAAAAAGGCCTTAAAGGTCTTTTTTGCTATTTGTATTGGTTAAAAGGCCTAAGAAAGCTAGGCTTGAACTTGTAATTACTTGCATCAACCCCCACCCTTAATGTGTAACTTTGGCCTATCTGGCCGCTATTCAATTTAAATTTGTGAGGCATTTTATGGATCAATCTGAAGACTCCGTGACTCCTGTAGCCGATTTGCCGTTATTACCATTGCGAGATGTTGTTGTTTACCCGCACATGGTTATCCCTTTATTTGTCGGTCGAGCTAAGTCTATTGCAGCACTTGAAGAGGCTATGAAGGGCGATAAACAGGTGCTCCTAATCGCACAGAAAGTGGCATCGGATGACGACCCAAAAGCCGAAGACATCTATGGCGTTGGCACTGTGTCTACCATATTGCAGCTGCTTAAACTGCCTGATGGTACCGTCAAGGTCTTGGTTGAGGGTGAGCGTCGAGCCGTCGTTAGTTCTGTGCAAGATTGCGAGAGTTATTATCGTGCCAGTGTTAACGATATGGCTGATCTAGGTCCAGAAGCAAAAGAAAATGAAGCGCTACTGGGCACTTTAATGGGGCAGTTTGAGCAGTACGTAAACCTGAGTAAGAAGGTCCCGACTGAAGTGATGTCGTCGTTATCGGGCATCGATGAAGTCGGTCGTTTGTCGGATACCATCGCTGCTCACATGTCTTTAGAACTGCCTCAAAAGCAAGAAGTTTTAGAGATGGACAATGTCGGCTTGCGGGTTGATCACTTGCTGGGGCTTATGGAAGCCGAGATTGACCTCTTTCAAGTGGAGAAAAAAATTCGCGGTCGTGTAAAGAAGCAAATGGAGAAGAGTCAGCGCGAGTATTATCTCAATGAGCAGATGAAAGCCATTCAGAAAGAACTTGGCGGTATGGGCGATGAGCCTGATGAGTTTGTGGAATTACAGAACAAAATTACTGCTGCCAAAATGTCTGAAGAGGCAGAAAGTAAAGCACTTTCGGAGCTAGGCAAGCTAAAAATGATGTCACCTATGTCTGCTGAAGCTTCAGTTGTCAGGGCCTATATCGACTGGATGATAAAGGTGCCTTGGTCCAAGCGGAGTAAGGTGCGCCATGATCTGAAACGTGCCGAGTCAGTGTTGGAAAGCGATCACTATGGATTAGAGGAAGTTAAAGAGCGGATACTTGAATATCTGGCCGTACAAAAGCGCGTCAAAAAAATGCGCGGCCCTATTCTTTGCCTAGTTGGTCCGCCAGGGGTGGGTAAAACCTCTTTGGGGCAGTCGATCGCTAAAGCTACCAATCGTCAGTTTGTGCGTATGGCATTGGGCGGTGTTCGTGACGAGGCTGAAATTCGTGGTCATCGCAAAACGTATATCGGTTCTTTGCCGGGCAAGCTGATTCAGAAAATGTCTAAAGTGGGCGTCAAGAATCCGCTATTCTTACTCGATGAAATTGACAAAATGGGCATGGATAACCGTGGCGATCCAGCCTCGGCCTTGTTAGAGGTGCTCGATCCAGAGCAAAACAATAGCTTTAATGACCACTACTTGGAAGTCGATTACGATCTATCGGACGTGATGTTTATCTGCACGTCAAACTCGATGAATATTCCGGGTCCGCTACTGGATCGAATGGAAGTGATTAGAATCCCTGGTTACACCGAAGATGAAAAAGTCAATATTGCTATCCGTTATCTGATTCCCAAGCAGATGAAGGCTAATGGTCTCAAGGTGAATGAGATGAGTATCGATAATGCGGCCATTCTTGATGTTGTTCGATATTACACGCGAGAGGCGGGTGTGCGTGGTTTAGATCGAGAGATTGCCAAGTTATGCCGCAAGGTTGTAACGCGCCATGTACGAGACTCCAAGGCGGCTGAGGATGTGGTTACTGCAGAATCATTAGAGGATTATTTGGGTGTGCGTAAGAGTGACTATGGTCGTGCCGAAGAGCAGAACCAAGTGGGGCAAGTGACCGGCCTGGCTTGGACCCAGGTCGGTGGTGAGTTGCTGACTATTGAGGCGTCGGCGGTTAAGGGCCGTGGGCGGCTAACTAAAACCGGCTCGCTAGGTGATGTCATGCAGGAGTCCATTCAGGCCGCCATTACCGTAGTGCGCTCACGTTCGCAGGCTCTTGGGGTAGCGCCAGATTATCACGAAAATACTGATATCCACATTCATGTGCCGGAGGGTGCTACGCCTAAAGATGGCCCAAGTGCTGGCGTTGGCATGTGCACTGCGCTGGTATCTGTGCTGACTAATATTCCAGTCCGAGCCGATGTAGCTATGACCGGCGAAATAACCTTGCGCGGAGAGGTTCTTAAAATTGGTGGGCTGAAGGAGAAGTTGCTGGCGGCTCATAGGGGTGGGATTAAAACGGTCATTATCCCTCATGAAAATGAGCGTGACTTGAAAGAAATTCCGGACAATATTAAAGCCGATTTAACTATTGTACCTGTGCGCTGGGTCGATCAGGTGCTCGAAACAGCGCTAGTTCACATGCCTGAACCTCTAACTGATGAAGAGTACTCTAGGCTTGAAGCGGCTGCGAACGAAGCGGGTGGCAAGGGTCGTATCAGCACTCATTAATTTTTTTGTTTTTCAATGCTTTATGATTAAAGTAACTAGGGCCGTCATTTTGGCAGTTCTTTGTCACTCTAGCACTCAGAATTGTTTGAAAACTAGGCGACTCGTGAACTAATACGCTAAAGCCGAAATGTTTTCTTGACCGAGGCATTGGTGCTTGGTATAAAACTCCACCATTGCTGTAGGTCTTGGTACATCAGGCCTTTGACGAGATTAATAATCTCGCGTAAAAGCGAATGTTATTCTGTAATGAACACGTAGAACCATCGACGGTTTTATTTTTTAAATATAATAAGGGGTTTAGTGTGAACAAATCTGAGCTGATCGAAGCCATCGCTTCTTCTGCCGACATTCCAAAAGCTGCTGCTGGTCGCGCCTTGGATGCTGTAGTTGAAACCATTACTACCGAACTGAAGAAAGGCGAGCAAGTTGCTCTCGTTGGCTTCGGTACTTTCTCTGTGAAAGATCGCGCTGCTCGTACTGGCCGTAACCCGCAAACTGGCGCTGAGATTCAAATCAAGGCCGCCAAAGTACCAAGTTTTAAAGCCGGTAAAGCACTGAAAGACGCGGTAAATTAATTTACCCGTTGCTAAACTCGAATAGTGTTTAGGCGCCATTCGTATATAGTCAGTGAAAGGCGCATCAGTGACGGTGCGCCTTTTTTATTGTTACAAGTATAATCTCCTGTATCTGTCTTATTAAAGCCCATACATACACAACAACGAGCTTATCATGCTGCAAAGTATCCGCGACAACCTGAAGGGCACATTTGCCTTTATTATCATTGGTATCATTATCGTGCCGTTAGCCCTGTTTGGCGTGGACTCACTTTTTAGTGATTCCGGCTTAGGGCAAAACGCTGCTCAGGTTAATGGTAATGACATTTCTGAAACGGACTTAAATCGTGCGATATATTTGCAAAAGCAGCAAATGATAGCGCGTTTTGGCCAAAACTTACCGGCTAATTTTATCAGTGATGAGAGTCTTCGTGAGCCGGTATTGAATAATTTGATCGAGCGTGAGTTGTTGAGTCAGGGGGCTGCTGATCTAAGCATGGCTATTTCTAGCTCAAAACTGGATCAGATTATTTTGGCTTCGAGTCAATTTCAAACTGATGGCAATTTTGATAGCGAAAAGTTTGTTGCTGTATTGCGTAACATGGGTTACACACCGGCAACCTATAAAGTTTTGCTGGAGCGAGATTTGATTAATAATCAGTTGCAGCTCGGGCTGAGTGCTAGTGACTTCCCTCTTGCAAACGAGCTTGATGCTAATGCAGCACTGTCGCTGCAATCTAGAAGCTTCTCCTTCACCACTTTGTCTAAAGCAAAAGTTTTGGCTAATACTGCTATAACAGCTGAAGAGGTTACTGCTTTTTACAGTGCTAATAAAAGCCAGTTCGTACAGCCAGAGCAGGTAGCTATTGAATATATTGATTTGACGCCTGATGCATTAATGTCAAAAGTTGATATTACCGAAGCAGAAATTGATGCTCAGTATCAGAAAGATTTGGTTGAATTTGAAGCCAGTATTGAACGTCGCGCAGCGCACATCTTATTGGAGTTAAAAGAGGATGGTTCTGAGCAGGCTCAGCTGAAGGCGCTGCAGGCTGAATTAGCCGCTGGTGCAGTTTTCGCTGATTTGGCTAAAACCTATTCAGAAGATGTGGGTAGCAGTGAATCTGGTGGCGATCTTGGCTTTAGTTCTGGTGATACTTTTCCAGAGGCTTTCGAGGTTGCATTGGCTGAGTTGGAATTAGACCAAATTTCTGCGGCTATAGAGACCGATGCCGGTATCCATATTATTAAATTGTTGGAGATTCGCGGTGCAGATGCGCCATCGTTAGCCGAGCAAAAACCGGCGATTAGCTTTAGTCTTAAGCGTGCGAAAGCTGAAGCAAAGTTTGCTGAATTACTGGAGAGTTTGGCCGAGCAGTCTTATAACGCCGAGAACTTGACTGAGGTAGGTGTCGATCTGGGTTTGACTGTTGCCAAATCTGAGCTGTTTGATCGCACTGGAGGCAAAGGCATTACAGCTAATAGCAAGATACTCGAAGCGGTATTTAGCGATGATGTGCTGAGCGACGGTAATAGCAGTGATTTAATTGAATTGAGTGATCAGCGCGTTGTCGTTGTTAAGCTTATTCAGCAGGTTGAATCGCATATTAAGGCACAGAGCGTTGTATCAACTCAGATCGAATCACAGTTAAAGTCCTCTAAAGCAGAGCAGCAGTTGCAGGCCCAAGGGGCGGAAATAGTAGCGGCTCTTGCAGCAGGCGGAAATTTACAAGAGCTTGCCATTGCCGCTGGTCTTACTGTAGAAGACGCTAAAAGCGTTGTACGCAGTGATACCACGATCGACATTGAAATATCACAACAGGCGTTTGTTCTGCCCAAGCCTGAAGCTAGTGATGAGATCTCTGGTTTTAGTACCAGTAATGGTGATTTTGTTGTGCTCAGTCTAAGTAAGGTCAATGCCGGTGTGTTTAGCTCTTTAAATGAGATTGAGCAGCAGAATTTGGCTGATCAATTGACTTTGAAGACAGCGGCTTCAGATTACCAAGCATTTCGCGATGAGCTAAAGCAGTTGGCGGAAATTGAAATTCGTTAACACTCAGCGTAATGCAGGCATAAAAAAACCCCTTCAATGGGGTTTTTTTATGCCTGCAAAATATAAGTTAATCAGCGCGCTGGCACTGGCCTGCCTATGTAACTAATAATGGCACCACAAGGTGATGTAATAGCTGTGCCGGCCACACAGGGCTATGCTATGACAATGTTGGTGATTTGCTGTATCTATTATCGCAGAGGAGTGTGCTGATTTTTTACTGCCTAAATGCGGCTTCGAGCAGTGCGCGCGTATACTCGTGTTGAGGTGACTCCAATACTTGCCGGCAATCACCTCGCTCTACAATTTCACCTGCACGCATAACGATTACTTTGTGGCTCAGCGCCTTAATAACTTCTAGATCATGACTGATAAAGATATAAGTGAGCTGAAATTGGTTTTGTAGGCGCCGTAGCAGTTCTATGACTTGAACTTGAACCGCGCGATCCAGAGCTGATGTGGGTTCGTCCAGAACAATGATTTCAGGTTTAAGAATCAGTGCGCGAGCAATTGCTATACGCTGACGTTGACCACCAGAGAATTCATGTGGGTAGCGGTGGCGAGTCTCTGGATCCATTTCGACGGTACGCATAATATTTATAACGCGCTTATCTTGATCTTCCACGCTGAGCTGCTCATGCAGCGTTAGACCCTCGGCAATAATGGCGCTGACACTCATGCGTGGACTCAAGCTGGCAAAAGGGTCTTGAAAGACTACTTGAATCTTTTTGCGATAGGGTCGCAGTTGTTTTTGGTTCAGCTCGTTGAGAGCAATGTGACGATAGTTAATCTCACCTTCAGATGGCTGTAAACGCAGCATGGCCATAGCTAAGGTTGATTTTCCAGAGCCGCTTTCGCCTACTATGCCAAGAGTACTACCTTTTTTAATGCAAATATCAATGGGTTTGAGTGCGTGTAAAAATTTCGATGGAGCGCGAAATAGTGGTTTATGAAGTGGGAACTTAACACTCAGTCCTTTAGTCCCCAGTAGTGTTTCTGCATTAGTGTTGTAGGGCTTGGGCAGACCTTTGGGGCGGCTATCGAGCAGTTCGCGGGTATAAGGATGTGTGGGCGCTGAGAATAGTGTGGCGCAGTCATTGGCCTCAACGATCTCACCATGTCGCATCACGCAAACATGGTCACTGTAGTGGCGCACCACTTCTAGGTCATGCGTTATTAGTATCAGTGCCATTTTGTTACTGTGCTGTAGGTCTTTCAATAGTTGTAGTATTTGTCTCTGTACGGTGACGTCGAGTGCCGTTGTTGGCTCGTCTGCAATTAACACTGCGGGCTCGCAGGCCAATGCCATAGCAATCATTACTCTCTGGCGTTGCCCGCCCGAAAGTTCGTGCGGATAGCTGCTCAGCCGTTGCTCTGGATTGACGATCTGGACTTTCTCCAGTAGCGCCAGAGTTCTTTCTCGGCACTGTTGGGCGTTTAGGTGTTTGTGAAGCCGCAATACTTCTGTTATCTGTTTCTCAACGGTGTGCAGCGGGTTGAGCGCTGCCATAGGCTCTTGAAATATTATGCCGATATGATTGCCGCGAATTTTTTGCAGCACTTGTTCATTTAAGTTTAGTAGATTTTGGCCGTTATAAAATATTTTGCCACTAGGGTGGCTGGCGTTAGGGTAGGGCAGCAGTTTCAAAATAGAGAACGCAGTCACTGATTTACCAGAGCCAGATTCACCGACAAGAGCTAAGGTTTGACCGGCGCTGACCGAAAAACTGACGTTGTTAACGACAGTTTGCCCGGCAAAAGCGACCGACAAATTTTCGATTTTAAGTAGAGGGTTTGAGTCAGTCATGATTAACCTTGATTCAAGCGCGGGTCAAAGGCGTCACGCACTCCCTCGCCTATAAATACTAGTAGTGTCAGCATCGCGGAAAGTACTGCAAAGGCTGTAATGGCAAGCCAGGGAGCTTGTAAGTTGTTTTTACCCTGCGCTACAAGTTCACCTAAGGAGGCCGAACCTGGCGGTAGCCCAAAACCGAGAAAGTCGAGTGACGTTAATGTGGCAATGGCGCCGGTTAATAAAAAAGGCATCATAGTAATGGTGGCTACCACTGCGTTGGGCAGTATATGGCGCCACATAATGGTGCTGTCTGATACGCCTAGCGCCCGAGCGGCGCGAACAAAGTCGAGTTTTCGGCAACGTAAAAATTCAGCCCTCACTACATCTACTAAACTGGTCCAGCTAAATAGCAACATTATGCCGAGCAACCACCAAAAGTTCGCTGTGGTGATACTGGCTAAAATTATTAACAGAAATAATACTGGTAATGAGCCCCAAACCTCAAGAAAACGCTGCCCTATGAGGTCGACCTTACCGCCGTAATAGCCCTGTACTGCACCGGCTGCAATACCAATAATGGTACTGCCAAAGGTGAGCGTTAAAGCAAAAAGTATCGAAATACGAAAACCATAAATAACTCGGGCGGCTACATCGCGAGCTTGATCATCTGTACCGAGAATATGTCTGTTGCTAGGTGGTGACGGAGCAGGCTGATCTAGGTCTTTGCTATGAGTGTCAAAGCTGTAGGGAATCAGCGGCCATAGAATCCAGCCCTCGTTTTCAATTAGATTAGTAACGTAGGGGTCAAGATAATCCGCTTCTGTTTCAAAGTCACCGCCAAAGGTTGTTTCGGGGTATATTTTTGCTGCAGGGAAAAACCAAGAGCCTTGATAGCTGACTATTAATGGGCTGTCATTGGCAATAACTTCAGCGAATAAACTACCGAAAAATAGAAAAGAAAATAGCCATAAGCTTAAAAATGCTCTTTTATTTTTTTTGAATACTTTTGCACGCCTGCTGTTTACTGGGCTTAAATTAATCATATTTAGGCTCCCTGGCTTTGGAAGTCGATGCGAGGGTCGACCATGATATAAACAATGTCGGATATTAATTTCACCAGTAGCCCGATCAAAGTAAAGATAAATAAGGTACCAAAGAAAACGGGGTAGTCGCGGTTGACCACAGACTCGAAGCTAAGTAACCCTAAACCGTCTAATGAAAATACCACTTCAATCAGTAGGCTTCCGGTAAAAAATATACTGATGAACGCTGCTGGAAAACCGGAAATTATAATGAGCATGGAGTTGCGAAAAACATGGCCGTAAAGAACTCTATTTTCAGTTAAACCTTTGGCCTTTGCGGTGGTTACATACTGTTTATTAATTTCATCGAGAAATGAGTTTTTTGTCAGCATGGTTAACGTTGCAAAGCCGCTAATTGTAAAAGCGATGAGGGGGAGAGTTAGATGCCAAAAGTAATCGCGAATTTTTCCTAGGGTCGTTAGTTCATCAAAGTTACTAGAGGTCAGCCCACGCAGTGGGAACCAGTCGTAGTAACTACCACCAGCGAAAAAAACGATCAATAATATAGCCAGTAAAAAACCAGGGACGGCGTAGAGTACGGTAATGATAGAGCTACTGGCGATGTCGAATTTACTGCCATGGCGAACCGCTTTTTTTATGCCGAGCGGTATGGATATAAGGTAAATAATTAGTGTACTCCAGAGCCCGAGCGAGATGGAGACCGGCATCTTTTCTAAAATTAAGTCGATAACGCTGGTGTTGCGAAAAAAACTCTCACCAAAGTCGAAGACCAAGTAATTGCCGAGCATGATCGTGAAGCGCTCGTAGGCCGGTTTATCAAAGCCATACATGGCCTCAATTTGAGCAATAGTTTCCTCTGATAAGCCTTGGCCGCCACGGTAGCTGGAGTTGTTTGACTGGCCGCCGGTACTGAGCGAGTCGCTATTTCCACCTGATAGGCGAGAGCTGCTGCCATTTTCATGGCCTTGAAGCTTAGCGATCATCTGTTCGACTGGGCCACCGGGAGCAACTTGTATGATGGCAAAATTTATCAGTAAAATTCCAAACAGCGTTGGGATCATTAGCAACAAACGTCGCAGAATGTAATTTCCCATGATTAATATTCTCAGTCTGTAGGTTAAAAAATTAGTCTGTAATGGTCGCGCTTTTCAGCCACCAAGTGGCAAAGTTTGCATCGAAACTTACATCAAAAGGCACTTCTTTTTCTGGGTATTCAAAAATATTCCAATAGGCTATGCGGTGCGAGTCATTGAACCATTGTGGCACGACAAAGTTGTAGTGTTGTAAAACTCTGTCTAATGCTCGAGTTCGATGGATTAATTCAGTGCGCTCGGGTGCGGTAATAATTAATTCGACCAGTTGGTCGATTACCGGATTTTTAATGCCTGAATAATTGCTAGAACCGGCAGTGTTTGCCGCCTCGGTTGTCCACATCAATCGCTGCTCACTGCCTGGTGATTGTGTTTGTGGTCGACGCACAGTGGTGATATCAAAATCAAAGGATCGGCCTCGATTAATGTATTGCGAGGTGTCGACTATTCGCAAGGTAGCCTTGATGCCTAGTTTTTTTAAATTTTTGATATATGGATTAATTATACGCTCGAACTGGGGAGAGTAAGTTAAGAACTCGACACTGATTGGGGTTTTGCTGCCTGGGGTATGGAGTTGGCTGTCTATGATCTGGTAGCCGGCCTGTTTAAGTATCCTCTGTGCTTCAATTAAGTTATATCTGTCGCGACCGGTGCCGTCGGTGACGGGAACGGAGTAAACATCCGTAAAGACCGCGCTCGGTAGCTGGTCCTTAAATGGTGTTAAAATTTCAAGTTCGCGTCCTTTAGGTAACCCTGTAGCGGCCAATTCGGAATTGGTGAAATAACTTTTGCTACGGGTATAAGCGCCATAAAATAGACTGCTATTACTCCATTCAAAATCAAAGGCCAACAGCATGGCTTTGCGCATAACTATGTCGTCAAAGGGTTTTCTGCGAGTGTTTAAAATGAACGCTTGAATGCCCTGTGGGCTTTGATCCTGTACTTTGCGTTTAATAATCTCACCAGAATCAAACTTTGATCCAGTGTATTCGGTCGCCCATGACTTTGATGTGTATTCAACTCTAAAATCATACTCGCCGGCCTTAAATGCTTCTAACTCGATATTTCTGTCGCGGTAATAATCAAAGCGAATATGATCAAAATTGTAATGCCCTCTGTTAACGGGTAAGTCTCTGCTCCAATAATTTTTAACACGCTGATAGGTTATGTGGCGTCCAGGGTCCATATCTTTAACGCGATAAGGACCAGAGCCCAAAGGTATATTTAAGCTGCTTTTGTCAAACTCTCGGCCGACCCAATAGTGCTTTGGTAATACAGGGATGCCGGCTACGGTGAGAACTAACTCTTTGTTGTCTGACCCTTTGAAATTGAATTGAACTGCTCGAGCATTGAGTGCACTTACACTTTTGATACCCTCATAAAGTTGTTTGTACTGCGGTGCCCCTTTTTCCATCAAAGTGTTGAAACTGAACACAATGTCATCCGCATCAATTTGATGGCCGTCGTGAAAGCGGGCCTTCGGATTGAGATGAAAAATAATCCAGCTGCGATCTTCTGGGTACTCGACCGAATCTGCCACTAGGCCATAAACTGAGTAGGCTTCGTCGCCTGATTGAGTCATTAACGTTTCGTAGATCATGCCAATATTACTGTCAGCATTGCCCTTGGCAATAAAAGGATTCAGGCTGTCGAAGGTGCCTATGTTGGAACGCCGCACTTTGCCGCCCTTAGCTGCGCCGAGGTTAGCGTAGTCAAAGTGGGTGAAGCTGACTGGGTATTTCACCTCGCCATGCATCGCTATCGCATGACTCTTAATGATGCGGTTGCCAGTGTCATTTGCTGTGGCGCTCGCGTTGCAAGCGAACACAAGAAAGCCGCAATAGAGTGCCGCGCGCTGGATTTTTCCCATGGTTTGTCTCAGTGCTGTGAGGTTGCGTTGTGTAGTATGACTAAAGGTATCAAGTTAACAGCTAGTTTAGAACAGCTAGGCTAACCTTGCGGTATAAGAACGAGTATTTTTATTGCTCAAATATCATAATAGGCAGCATTTTTTGTAGCAACAGGTCTAGAGCGCGTATGCATGGTATTTATTAACTAAAATAAGTTGCTGACAACATGTGTACATGGGTAAGGGGCTAAAAAGTTGAGAGAGAATTTCTATCGTTTTGTTGGCAGCAAAGATTATCGGCCCTATGACGCCTTCAGGCCGATGGTAATATCAATGGTTTTAATGTGGACATTTCTCTTGATAGTCTTTGCGGTCGAGGCCGCCTTCCTAAGTAGCTACAATTTCAAGATCTTCGTCAATTTGCTGTATATGCGAAGTTGAATTTAGATACTCTTCGTTAAAAATAACACTCAGTTAACATTAGTCACATCGACAAACAACTTCAGTGACTGCCCTGGCTGTATATATTTACTATTCTGACTGCTGGGGTTCCAGAGCTGAATATCATTGGCTGATAAGTTGAATTTTCCCGCGATTTTGGCGATTGAATCGCCGTTTCGCACACTATAGTGAACCTTGCGTATGATGGCCGCTGACGAGTCCCTGCCTGTGACTGGTTGCTGGCTCCAAACAACTAGTGTTTGCCCGCTTTTAAGAGGGTCCTTCGGTGCCATGCCATTCCATTTGGCCAAGTTCCTGACGCTGACGCCAAACTGGCGGGATATCTTCCAAAAACTATCGCCCGATTGCACTCGATACTGTGTTTTGGTGTTGCCGGACTTTTTCTGGTAATCGGTTTGTTTGCCCTTTAATCGCTGTTCGGCACTAAAAGCATAATAATGCTCTGGTTCGGTAGCGACGGGGATGAGCAACGTCTTGCCTTGACGGATACGGCTGCTGTCCAGTTTATTGACATCTTTTAAAAGTGCCACATTGGTGTTGTATTTGGCAGCAATCTTAAGCAGTGAATCACCTGATTGGATGGTGTATCTGTCCCAACCGATTCTGTTCACAGGGGGCAGTTCAGCTAAATTTTGCTTGAACAACTCGACATTGTCGGTCGGTATTAATAAGTAATGGGGGCCGTTTGGCGCTGTGGCCCAGCGATTAAAGGCGGGGTTTAGCAGTTGCAGTTCATCCATACCGATTCTGGCTAAGTTGGCCGCTTGGGCTAGGTCTATCTGTGACAGAATATTAATTTGCTCGAAATACGGCGCATCGGGAATGTCCGGCAGTGTTAGTCGATGTTGTTCTGGGTTGGCTATTATCCGCGACAAAGCCAACAGCTTCGGTACGTAGGTGCGGGTTTCGTGGGGCAGCTTTAGCGACCAAAAATCGGTCGGTTTACCAGCCTTGCGGTTGCGCCGTATCGCTTTGTTAACGTTGCCTCCGCCCGCATTGTAGGCGGCTAAAGCAAGTAGATAGTCATCGTCAAAGCGCTTGGCTAGGCGCTGCAGGTAATCCAGCGCAGCATTAGTTGAAGCCACAATATCGCGGCGGCCGTCGTACCACCAGTCCTGATTGAGTCCATAAGCTTCACCGGTACTGGGGATAAATTGCCAGATACCCGAGGCTCGACCGTGGGAATAAGCGAAAGGGTCGAAGGCGCTCTCAATAATAGGTAGCAGGGCCAACTCCATGGGCATATTACGTTTTTCTAATTCGCTGACAATGTAGTGGAGGTAGCGATTACCGCGCCTGCTGACAAGATTAATGTAGCGCTGGTGGCGGCCAAAGTAGGCAGTGTAGGTATCCATTCGAGGGTTGTAATTTTCTTGCAACTGATAGCCCGAACGAATCTTTTCCCAGAGCGAATTGGGTCCTGACGGAGTGTAGACGTCAAGTTCATTCGCTAAAACAAAGCATAAAGGATCGTAATCGGGGGCTGTGATCTCACTTATTGTGGCTAAGCTTTCGGTAGTGGGTTCTAGCTCTGGGCTTAGCGTGGGCTCCAGCATTGAGCAGGCGCTGCTAAGCAGCGTAATAGTAATGATCAGAGGAAGGATTTTAAGCATTAAAGTCTCAATACTGCTGTGGCTGGCATTAAAATGCGCGGATTTTAGGCAGATGACTTGTACCGGTCAAGTTAAGTAGGTGGTATCTGCGCTATGTTTAGTTAATATAAAGGACAATAAATAAATAAATTGATTCATTAACCGCGATACTTGGCCTGCATAGCTTGCTGTAGTGCCATACCTTCACAATAATAAAAGACATAACCCAACCCATTTATTGCTTGGCTGTAAACAATGTTTCACTCATCATTACGCCTCTGTTTTCATAATTTGCACTCATGTTGGTGCCGCGTGTTGGCGGCTCGTAAGCACTGGGCACAAAATCGATTCGGCGTTCGTCCGTTGGCTCAGGTTCAGTTGAGTTTGAATCACTGGTGGCAAAGTCATGCTGGGCGGCTGTTACTAGATAATGAACGCTACAGTCTCAATGCCTGTGTGGAGCAGTTGCATGGCAATTATTTGATGCAGCTGGGCGTTGCTGAAGTTATTTCACCCTTTAAGAGATGTTCCCTTCAATATCAATTCGGTTTGGCTCCAGTGGCGGCCGAGGGTTTGGCTGCCTGTGCGTTGCTCGAATCATTGCCGTTGTCAGCCGAAGTAGTAGATGTTGCAGTGCTTCAGCACAGTCTGGATTATTCAACCAATCCGCATCAATTACTACGCGAGGTGGCTAGGGTTTTAACGCCTTATGGCCATGTGCTCATTGTCGGTTTTAATCCACTCAGCTGTTACGGTGTTTATCAGATTCTCATGCGTTATATCGCTCCAAGGCCGAATTGGTGTCATCACAGTTTGCGCTTAAGTCGTGTTCAGGATTGGCTGCGTTTGCTCGATTTTGAAACCCTACAGGTGCGGCGCGGTTTTGTGCGGCCACCTCTGCAGCATCAGGGTATAATGCGCCAGCTCAAATGGTTGGATTCGCTTGCAGCGTGGTTGAGTTTGCCGCTTGGCGGCTATTACGTTATTGTGGCGCAAAAACATATAGCGCCATTAACGCCAGTAAAACCAATGTGGTCGCCAATATCTTCGGTGGCAGGTTTTTCTGCGAGGTCATTGGCCGAGCAACGTATAAAATCTACCCGGTTTAGCACCTCGAACATCAGCGCTGAGTCAATCGATTAATCATTACTCTATTTGCCGCCCTGCGGTTCTGGAAAATTCTTTGAGAAATGTGGAAATATTTACCGATGGCGCCTGTAAGGGCAATCCTGGCCCCGGTGGTTGGGGAGCCCTGTTACGCTGCGAGGGTACTGAAAAAGAGCTGTGCGGTGGTGAGCGCGACACTACTAATAATCGCATGGAGTTACTTGGCGCTATCGAGGGATTAGCGGCGCTTAAAAACCGCTGTAATGTAGTGTTGACCACAGACTCTCAATATGTGCGTCAGGGCATCACGCAATGGATTACCAACTGGAAGAAAAATGGTTGGAAAACATCCGCCAAGAAACCGGTAAAAAATGATGATTTGTGGAAGCGGCTCGATGACGAGACTGCCCGGCATTTAGTTGATTGGCGCTGGGTAAAAGGGCACTCGGGTCATCGCGAAAATGAAATGGCCGATCAGTTAGCTAACAAGGGTATTGAATCCTTGAAAGTGGGTGTATAAATGCGGCAGATAGTTCTCGATACTGAAACCACCGGTTTAGAACCCTCGCAGGGACACCGAATTATTGAGATTGGCTGTGTTGAATTAATTAACCGAAAGCTGACCGGCCGCCACTACCACCAATATATCAATCCCATGCGCGAAATCGATCAAGGCGCCATGGAAGTGCACGGTATTAGTAACGATTTTCTCGCAGATAAACCGGTATTTGAGCAAGTCGTGGCCGAGTTTATTGAATTTGTGCAGGGTGCCGAGTTAATTATCCACAACGCGCCCTTCGATATTGGCTTTCTCGACAGTGAGTTAACTTTATCGGGCGGCCAGTTTGGCAACATGAGTGGCCACTGCTCGGTAATCGATACGCTAGTGATGGCAAGGGCGATGCACCCCGGACAGCGCAATAGTTTGGACGCACTATGCCGCCGTTATTTTGTCGATAACTCCGCTCGAGATTTACACGGTGCACTGCTCGACTCCGAGATTTTAGCTGACGTTTATCTGTTGATGACCGGCGGGCAAAAAACATTGTCGCTGGGCGGAGAAACGGCCGATGGCGGTTCAGACGCTCAAATTATTCGTCGTCTCGATACCGCACGGTCGTTATCACCTATAATTTTAGCGAATTCGGACGAGCTTGAGCGCCATGCCGGTAAACTCATCACGGTAGACAAAAAAAGTGATAGTAGTTGCGTCTGGTTAAAGAACTGAGATCAAACGCACTGATATGCTGTCTGATACTGCTAGTATTGTAAGTAGATACTGGTTGTTATCCCCCAGAAGTTTAAGGAATTTTTGTGACTAACTCGGCTACCGATATAGATTTTGTAAATTTAGCTTCACTCAATTTAGTTCACGATGAACTTTTGGTTACGATTGAACAGTCAGCCGTAAAACTGGAACAGTTCTCCGCCGATCTTGCTAATGATGCGCTGTTGCAAGTATGTACCGCTAGTATCAAGCAAGTGGGTGGCACCTTAAAACTGGTGCAACTAGTGGGTGCAGATTTATTGGCTTATGAGTTGCTGGCACTAGTTAGTGAAATTAGACCTGGCGAGTCCGAGGTAATTAGCCAGCAGCTGACATCGCTGAGCAACGCATATTTTTTATTACCTCGATATATAGAGTACACATTACAGACGGGACACGGTATGCCCGTGTTGTTGTTGGATAGCATCAATGAGCTGCGACACGCCCGCAAGGTTTCTGCCCTGTCCTCGGCTTATTTTTTTAGTTTTGATGAGGATGCGCAGCGTCCCGATAAGAGACAGAACGCTTCGGTACTTGCTGAGGACTTCAGTGCTCTCGTGCGGCGCTTTCGACATATGTACCAAGTGGCACTGCTAAATGTATTCAAAGGCAAGCAAGTAAAGCCATCCTTGGCCATGATGCAGCGCGCTATTGCACGGCTTAGTAATGTCTGTGGGGCTCGGCCAATTAGCCGGCAGTGGTGGGTTGCTTCGGTGGCGCTAGAAGTTGTAATCGATACTAATATGCAGCTCAGTAAACCGAGAAAAATGTTACTTGGAGCGCTGGATCGTCAAATCAAAAAGCTCCAAGCCGCTGGGCCGAATGGCTTGGATACCGCTGCAGACGGTGCCTTGCTAAAGGAGTTAGTTTATTTAGTGGCGCTTTCAGGTAGTCAGACTTCGGCGGTTGATGAACTATTAAGGGTGTTTAAGGCGGATAAGCTCAATTACAACGATGCCGAGCTGCGCCGCGAGATGGAAATCCTCAAAGGCCCCAGTGGCAACACCCTTAGTGCTATGGCTACGGTGCTTGCGGATGAGCTGCGCGAAGTCAAAGGCTTTTTGGAGCATGCGTCACTTGGGGGCATGTTGCAGGCTTCGGATTGCCAAGGGCTTGTAGAAACGTTGCGGCGAGTCGGTGAGATTCTGGCGCTAGTAGGGCTGACTTCTGCCGCTTATAGCCTTAAACCTGAAATTGCCAAGATCGAGATGTGGGGCCATGGTTCTGGCGCGCCCGACGCTAAAGATATGATCGAGGTTGCCGATGTTTTACTCTATGTTGAGAGCTCGTTGGCGAGTATCGATAAACTTAATTTATCCGATGAAAAACTGACTGAGATTAACAATCTCAGTCGCCGTGAAGTTATGGCAAACTCTCAATTAGTTGAGGCACAAGTTGTTGTTTTTGAAGAAGCAGAGGCGGGGTTGGCCTTAGTCAAACGTGCTTTAAGTTCTTTCTCTGAAACAGACTATGATCGCGCGCACATCAATAATGTAGCCGCCACGCTTACGGCGGTTCGTGGTGGTATGAGTGTGTTGAACTTACAGCGCGCCGCTAATGTTATTAGCAGTAGCGTTGATTTCATTGAACAGTGTTTGTTGCAAAATAATCAACCAGCTGAATTTCAGCAGTTGCTGGAGACTTTTGCTGATGCGGTGATCAGCATTGAGTATTATTTGGATGCTGCAAAGTCTGATATGTCTACTGATGAGTCGGTGCTTGAAATTGCCGAGGAAAGTCTTTCTGCACTTGGCTTTGCGGTTAGCCGCTAATCTTTATTGTGCTATATTGCCTCGTCCTTGCCCCGTCGCCTGCAACGGGGTAGTCTCGCACTTGATCCTCTTCAATGTTAAGAATTTTGCTTATGTTCTATGAAGGCTTGGCTGTCATCGTGACGGCAATTGGTGCCTTAATGTTTTTTTATGCTCTAAAGTTTCTGGCTTGTTCTGGCTGGTTGGCAGGGTGGTTGCGCGGTATGCTGGGGTTGAGCTTGGTTGCTAGCGGTGTCGTTATGGGAGCCGCGGCCTTTGATTTACTCAGTTTTAAGCAAGTGGTGATTAAAAAATCTATTGCTACCTTGAGCTTTGAAGAACTTGCCCCCCAGACTTATCGCGCGGTATTGGTCGATAGTCAGGGACGCGAAGAACGCTTCGATTTAAAAGGCGATCAGTGGCAGCTGGATGCGAGAATTTTACGTTGGCCCGTTTTTCTGTCTTCTTTGGGCGCCAGTCCTGGTTATCGTCTGGATCGTATTAGTGGTCGTTATTACTCTTTAGATAAAGAACGTAATGCCGAGCGTACGCTCTATTCATTATCTGAGTCTCAATACGGTGTTGATATTTGGCGATTGTTGCAGCAGATGCAGACTAATGTAACCTTTGTTGATGCGCACTATGGCAGTGCGACCTATTTGCCGATGGCCGATGGCGCACTCTATGAAGTGTTACTGTCAAAAACAGGGCTGCTTGCGAAGCCATTGAACGAGCGGGCACAATTGGCAGTGGCCCGCTGGCAGTAATTTAAATTTATATTTATTATTTAATACAAAAGTGGAGTAAAGCTTGGAATTTTTAATGGAATACGGCTTGTTTTTAGCCAAGGTAGTCACTTGGGTTGCAGCGATTGGCGTTGTAATTGGTCTTATCGTTAGCGCTGGCCAAAGTGGTAAGAAATCTGTCAAAGGTCATATTGAGGTGACTAAGCTCAATGATCGTTTTGATGAAATGAAAGATTTTCTTAAAGCCTGCGTGCTCGATGATGATGCTTTAAAACAAGAACACAAAACCGAGAAAAAGCGTTTGAAGCAGGAGAAAAACGAGCAGAAAAAAGCGGCTAAGCGCAAAGCAAAAGAGGGCGCCGATGAGACTGAACCGGTAGCCCACAAAAAGCGCCTGTTTGTTATTAATTTTCACGGTGATATTAAAGCCTCTGCGGCCGAGCACATGAAAGAGGAAATTACTGCAATCTTAAGTTTGGCCAGCAGTAGTGACGAGGTGGTGGTTAAGCTTGAGAGTGGTGGCGGTATGGTTCACAGCTACGGCTTTGCTTCTAGCCAGTTGGCGCGTATTACTGCCGCCCAGATTCCACTCACGGTTTGTGTTGACAAAGTCGCCGCTAGTGGCGGCTATATGATGGCCTGTGTTGCAGATAAAATCATTGCTGCGCCCTTTGCGGTGCTGGGCTCTATCGGTGTGGTCGCACAAATTCCCAATTTTCACCGCCTGTTAAAAAAGCACGATGTTGATATCGAAATGATCACCGCCGGTGAATACAAGCGGACTCTTACCATGCTGGGTGAAAATACCGAACATGGCCGCGAAAAGTTTGTTGAAGATATCGAAGATACACACGAGTTGTTTAAGGAGTTTGTAAGCTCGCAGCGTGAGCAGATCGATATCGTAGAGATCGCCACTGGTGAAGTATGGTTTGGTCTGCGTGCGCTCGAGGTTAAGTTGGTCGATGAGCTGCAAACCAGTGATGACTACTTGTGGCAGCAGGCAGCTAACAGCGATGTTTATGAAGTAGAATATGTGCTGAAAAAATCGCTCTCGCAAAAGTTTGGATTTGCCGCGCAAGAAGCCACTGATAATTTACTGGTGCGCTGGTGGGGCCGGTTAAGCAATACCCGGTTTTTCTGATGCTGGATAAATCTACCCTAGTGTCACCGCAACGAGCGCTGCCCGGTCGCAGCGTTATCATGCCTGTTGATAACTGCCACTTTGTTAATGGCCACTGCCTGCAGTCGCCTTTTCCGGTGAATCTTCAATCTGTCGTTTTCGGCCTTGGCTGTTTTTGGGGCGCTGAGCGAAAGTTTTGGCTGCAACAGGGGGTGTATTCGACGGCAGTGGGCTACAGTGCCGGCTTTACCCCCAACCCTAGCTATGAAGAAGTTTGCTCTGGGCTTACCGGCCACAATGAAGTGGTGTTGGTAGTGTTTGATTCCGAACACATCAGCCTGCAGTCGCTGCTGGAGATTTTCTGGCAATCTCACAACCCTACTCAAGGCATGCGTCAGGGTAACGACAGTGGCACTCAGTACCGATCCGGAATATACACCGCAAATGATGAACAGTTGCAGCAGGCATTATCGAGTCGCGATCATTATCAGTCGCGCCTAGATAAAAACGCTATGGGTACTATTAGCACTGAAATTCAGTTGGCGAGTGCATTTTATTACGCTGAGCATTATCACCAGCAATATTTGGCTAAAAACCCGGCTGGCTATTGTGGTTTGGGCGGTCTAAATATCGATTATTAATTCGAGTTTTGTATGATTATCCAAAATAACATTGAAGATCTGTCGACTGCAACGGGCACGATGCGTACCACTGTCTATCGGCCTTTGGCGGATGGATGCTATCCGGCGGTCATTTTTTATTCAGAAATTTTTCAGTTAACAGCACCGATTGTCCGTACCGCAAGCCTCCTCGCAGGTCATGGTTTTACCGTTCTGGTACCTGAGGTGTTTCATGAGCTGAATCCAATTGGCACGGTGCTAGGTTATGATGATGTCGGTAAAAATAAGGGCAATGCCGACAAATGGGTCAAACCGCTAGAAAGTCATGACTCCGATACCGAAGCTCTGATCGCTTTTGCCAAAGCTCAGCCTTACTGTAACGGTTCAGTCGGTGCTATGGGTGTTTGTATTGGTGGCCACCTAGCGTATCGTGCCGCCCTTAGCCCTGAAATTAAAGCCGCGGTGTGCCTGTATGCCACGGATATTCATTCAGGAGACTTGCCCTCAAAACTCGGCAACGACTCGCTTACCCGCACCAAAGACATTCAGGGCGAGTTGATGATGGTGTGGGGTAAGCAGGACCCCCATATTCCTGTCGCCGGTCGTCAGCTGGTGCATCAAAATCTGCTCGACAGCGCTGTGGATTTCAGTTGGCAAGAATTTAACGCCTCACACGCTTTTATGCGCGACGAAGGCGATCGCTATGACCCCGAGCTGGCGCTGAGGATTTATGTACAGTCGGTGGCCTTTTTGAATCGCTTGCTAAAAAGCTGAGTATTACTTGCCCTTAGCCAGAGGTAATAACATTACTGGCGGCGCTATGCAGATATTCTGGAATGCTGTCGCCAAGTTCAAATAGCGCCAGTAAGTCGACCATTGTCGGATTGTCACGCAGTGGCTCCTCAGTTTTTGGGGGCTTTACTAGGTTCTTGTACTATCGAATTAACCGTCATGGTTTTTTAGTTCTTTCTTTCCGGCTTTACTCATCTCTTAATGTCCACTGGTTAATAGCTCAAGCGGTTGAGTACTGACTGCTAGTTGGCTCTTTTGGATGTCAACGGCCGCGATGTCCCCCGTTTTATGGTTAGGATCTTGGCGATGGCAAGGGCGATCGCCCTTTTGGTGGGGGGATTAATATTTTGCGGCCTAATAATAGGCAGTCCAGGTCAAATGAATACTGCCTTATGGGGGCAATTAGCCGGTAGTTTGAGTCTGTTTTTTTTGTTTTCAGTTCATTCAGACTAAACATGGCGGTGCTCTAACGTTATAATCAGTCGCAGTGAAACTCTCGGCGTTATTTTATTGTACTACCCGCTCAGTATCGCGGTTAGGTATGCTTCGCCTTTAAGAATGCTTGCGTCGGACTGACGCTCTGGGTGTGATTGCTTTGACCGATTCTTTACTAGATGTGATCGACCTCAGCTGCAAGCGAGACCAACGCTCGCTATTTGAAGGTTTGACTCATACTTTTTGTCCCGGTGATATTGTTCAGATTGAAGGCCCAAATGGCAGTGGTAAAACCAGCTTGCTGCGTATTTTGACCGGTGTCTGTAGTGATTACCAAGGTGATATTCTATGGCGTGGGCAGTCGTTTTTTACTGATCGCCTCGACTATCTCAATCATCTGCTTTATTTAGGACATTTGCCAGGGGTAAAAAAATCTCTGACACCGCGTGAAAACTTACATTGGTGCAGTGGTATGAATAGTGGCCACCTGCAGATCCCTATTCTCGATGCGCTGGAAGAAGTCGGCTTGGCTGGTTTTGAAGATACCCCCTGCCACCACTTGTCGGCCGGTCAGTTGCGGCGAGTGGCATTGGCGCGATTGTATCTGACACCTACGCCGGTATGGATTTTGGATGAGCCCTTTACCGCTATCGACAAGTCTGGCGTCGGTAAGCTTGAAACATTATTGTGCGAACACGCCGCAGGTGGTGGTTGCGTCATTATGACTACCCATCAAGAATTGGCATTAGAGGGCGTCGACAAAATCAATTTACGCGACTACCAACCGAAATTGGTACAGTGGCAACAGGAGGAGTGGGGGATTGATGTCTAATACTAAGTTTTATCTACCTGCGCCCTCGGCGGCGGCAGGCTTTGTGGCTATGTTAAAACGCGATTTGTTACTCTCGTATCGACATAAGGGTGAGCTTGCCAATCCGCTGATCTTTTTCTTAATGGTGGTTACCATGGTGCCGCTGGGCATTAGTCCAGACCCTCAATTCTTGGCCTCGTTGGCACCGGGTATGATTTGGGTTGTCGCCTTGCTGGCCAGCTTGTTGTCGATGGATGTTCTGTTTCGCAGTGATTTTGACGATGGCAGTTTGGAGCAGTTGTTGATTAGCCCGCAACCACTGTACTTTATGGTGTTGGCAAAAGTTTTGGCTCACTGGATGGTGACCGGATTGCCATTAACGTTGGCTGCACCTCTGCTTGGGGTTATGCTGGCTCTGCCGGAGGGCGGTTATATGCCTCTGTGCCTGACTCTATTGATTGGCACTGCCAGTTTAAGTTTAATTGGTGCTGTGGGCGCCGCTTTGACCGTGGCGCTTCGCAAGGGTGGGTTGTTGTTGTCGCTGATTATTATGCCGCTTTATATTCCCATCCTTATTTTTGGCGCCAGTGCCGTTAGCAACGCTATTGATGGCTTTGCCATAATGGGGCAGTTGGCGGTATTGGGTGCATTTGCGGCGGTGGCGATTGTTTTGGCACCTATTGCCGCGGCCGGTGCGCTGCGCGTGGCAATAAATGGTTAGGCTAGTAATACACTTTAGGAGTAACGAATGAATTGGCAGTGGTTTCATCGCTTGGGTTCACCGCGTTGGTTTTATCAAAAAACTAGCGTTTTGCTGCCTTGGTTGACCTTTTTTACCTTGGCGATCCTTCTGGTTGGGTCTGTTTGGGGGTTAGCCTTTGCGCCTGCCGATTTTAAGCAGGGTAATAGCTATCGCATTATATTTTTACATGTTCCGGCGGCATTTTTGTCATTGGCCGGTTACTATGTGATGGCGATTGCCGGCGCGGTAGGGCTTATTTGGCGCATGAAATTAGCCTTTGTAGTGATGCGTTCGGCTGCGATCATAGGCGCGGCGCTAACCTTCTTGGCTTTGATATCTGGTGCTATTTGGGGTAAACCCACTTGGGGCAGTTGGTGGGTATGGGATGCGCGCATCACCTCTATGCTGGTGTTGTTTTTTCTTTATTTAGGGGTAATTGCCCTGCAAGAAGCCTATCAGAGTGAAACCACAGCTAATAACACCAGTGCTATTTTAACTCTGGTGGGCACGGTGAATATTCCCATCATCTACAAGTCGGTTGACTGGTGGTTCACCTTGCACCAGCCAGCGACTTTAAAATTGACACAGGCATCTACTATCCACCCATCTATGCTATATCCGCTTTTGACAATGGTGGTAGGTTTTTACCTCTTTTATGCTTTAGCGCTCATTCTTTATACGCGCGCCGAAATTCTTAAACGTGAATGTCGTACTAAGTGGGTGGCTGAAATGTGTGGTGTCGACGTAAATAATAAGACATCGAGGACTTGAGGTGAAGTTTCAATTTCAGTCGCTGGCCGACTTAGTCTCTATGAGTGGACACGGACCCTATGTCTGGGCATGTTACGGTATAGGGCTGTTGGTGGTTGCTTACCTACTAATAACGCCTATGCGCCAGAAGTCGAAGTTTATACGACAGTTAAGACGTCAATATGCCCGTCAAGCGGCCGCTAGCGGCAGTGTCGACAGCGCGCCCTGAGTAGTATTTGTTTTTTTTAGCTAGAGGTATTTATGCACCCAAAAAGAAAGCAGCGCCTTTTTTTGGTTTTGTTTGTTGTTGTGTTTGCCAGTGTGGCTATTGGTTTAATGCTGTTTGCCCTGCGTGAAAATATTAATTTATTTTATCCGCCCAGTAAAATAGTTAGTGGCGAAGTGCCACTGAATACGACCATTCGTGCGGGTGGCTGTGTAGTGCCCGGCAGTGTGCAGCGCTCCAAAACTAATCTCGATGTCGTCTTTGTGATTACCGACGGTAATGCCGAGGTGGAAGTACTGTACAACGGTATACTACCCGACTTATTTTCTGAGGGTGAGGCAGCGGTGGTTAGTGGCAAGGTGAATGAACGCCGTGTAATTGAGGCCACTCAGGTGTTGGCCAAACACGATGAAAGTTACATGCCGCCGGAGGTCGCCGAAGCCGTCTCTGATGCAGGGCCTGGTGCTAATGAGGCCGCCGAACAAGGTAAAGATCATCAAGCGAGTTGTGAGGGCATGAGTTATGAAAACTGAGATGATTACGTATATCCCTGAACTGGGCCACTTTGCTTTGGTGTTGGCGCTATTTTTAACCTTGGTACAGTCTACTGTGCCATTACTGGGTGCACATCGGGGCAAGGTGCTGTGGATGCAGTCGAGTCGCTCTTTGGCAGCCGGTATGTTTGTTTTTGTGTCTCTGGCTCTGGCGTGCCTCGCTTATGCGTTTTTAGTTGACGATTTTTCTGTGGCCTACGTCGCCGCTACTTCCAATAGTATGTTGCCGGTTGAGTACAAACTCAGTGCCATCTGGGGTGGGCATGAGGGCTCGCTATTATTGTGGGTGTGGATGCTGGCGGCATGGACTCTGGCGGTAGCGATTTTTAGTCGTCATTTACCATTGGATATGTTGGCGCGCGTGATCTCGGTGATGGGGATGATTTCGGTTGGTTTTTTACTGTTTACTTTGTTGACTTCTAATCCTTTTGATCGAATTTTACCGAATGTACCACTTGATGGCGGCGATCTTAACCCGCTCTTGCAAGATCCCGGTTTAATATTTCATCCACCTATTCTTTATATGGGTTATGTGGGTTTCTCTGTAGCCTTTGCCTTTGCCATAGCCGCGCTTCTGTCGGGTAACCTTGATACCGCATGGGCGCGCTGGTCTCGTCCCTGGACCACTGTCGCTTGGGCGTTTTTGACCCTTGGCATTGCGCTCGGTAGTTGGTGGGCTTATTACGAGCTTGGTTGGGGTGGCTGGTGGTTTTGGGATCCAGTTGAGAATGCGTCATTTATGCCTTGGTTGGTCGGTACCGCTTTGATTCACTCGTTGGCGGTCACAGAGAAACGCGGTATGTTCAAGAGCTGGACAATATTGCTGGCTATTTTTGCTTTCTCGCTCAGTCTGTTGGGGACATTTTTGGTCCGCTCAGGCGTTTTAACATCGGTGCACGCATTTGCCAATGATCCGGCTCGCGGCGTGTTTATTTTAGCCTTCTTGTTAGTTGTGGTAGGCGGCTCACTGTTGCTATACGCGCTTAAAGCGCCAACCATAAAAAGTGTGGCCAGTTTCTCAGCTCTATCGAAAGAGACTTTTCTACTCGCTAATAATGTATTTTTGATGGTGATTATGGCCACGGTGCTGCTGGGAACTTTGTATCCGCTGATCGCCGATGCGCTCGAATTGGGCAAGGTGTCGGTGGGGCCGCCTTACTTTAACTTCTTCTTTTTGCCATTAATGGGCGGATTGTGCGTGTTAATGGGAGTCGGCTCTAGGCTAAACTGGAAGCGCAATACTTTAGCTTCTCTGCGCCAGCTCGTGTTTAAGCCTTTAGTATTGAGTATTATTGGAGCTCTATTGCTACCGCTGTTGTACGGTTATACCGCCGATGTTGAATACAGTGCGCTGGCCGCAGTTGGAGCTTTTCTAGGCTTATGGGTGATGTTTTCAACCCTATTTGATATCTATACCAAGGCGAATGGCTCGATTGCAGGCGTTAAGAAATTGCGTCGCAGTTTTTGGGGAATGGTACTGGCGCATATCGGCATAGCCATTAGTGTCATGGGCATAGCGCTTAACAGTATTTATAGTGAACAGCGCGATGTCCGTATGACGCCTGGCGTAAGTCAAGAGTTGGCCGGTTATGAGTTTCGCCTGCAGAGCATTGGTGCTATACAGGGGCCAAACTATACTGCTGATCGCGCCGAAATACTGGTGCTGAGAAATGGCGAGCTTAAAGTGGCTTTGTTTCCTGAGAAACGCCGCTATATGTCTGGCGGCAATGTTATGACTGAGGCTGATATCGATGCGGGTTTGGTCAATGAAATCTATGTTGCGCTGGGCGAATCTCTTGGTGATGATGCTTGGGCTGTGCGTATTCACTTCAAGCCTTTTGTGCGTTGGATCTGGCTTGGGGCAATTTTTATGGCCCTAGGTGGGGTCTTGGCGATTATCGATAAGCGTTATCGCGTTCGTGCGCGCGTCCCTAAATCCGCGGAGACTGAAGTATGTCGCGCTTAAAGCTATTTATACCGCTGGCAATCTTTGCTGTATTGGCGCTGTTATTTTGGCGTGGTTTGAGTATTGATCCCTCTGACATGCCATCGGCGCTAATCGACAAGCCGGTGCCGGAGTTTAGTTTGCCGGCACTAGCGGAGTCGTCTACAGTACTACTGACTCAAGATCTGTTTAAGGGGCAGGTGAGTCTTATAAATATCTGGGCCACTTGGTGTGTTTCTTGCCGAGTTGAGCACTCGTACTTATTAACGTTGGCTGCCGAGGGAGTTGCTATTGTCGGAGTTAATTATAAAGATGACAGTGTTGCTGCACGGCGGTGGTTGCAGGATTTGGGTGACCCTTACCAAGTCAATATTGTTGATGCCAAGGGTTATCTGGGGCTTGATCTCGGAGTGTTTGGCGCACCAGAAACCTATTTGGTTGATGCCGAAGGTGTGATTCGCTACAAGCATGTCGGAATTGTTGATGCGCGTGTTTGGCACGAAATTTTGCAGCCGGTGGTGGCTCACCTAGAGCGGCGGTGAGTTACACTTCTCCGCACTCATCAATATCGACCGAATTTGAAGAGAAACGCAGTCGCTTTATATCTTATCTAGTGCCAGTCCAGAGCCGCGTTGCTGCACTGGAATTTCTGCAGGCCTTAAAACGTCGTTATCCCGATGCACGGCATCATTGTTGGGCCTACATAGTGGGTGACCCTGCCTCTGCTGTAGAACAGGCGTTTAGTGATGACGGTGAACCCAGTGGCACCGCCGGTAAGCCCATACTTAACGTGCTCCAGCACCGAGCTGTCGGTGACTGTATGGCGGTAGTGGTACGTTATTTTGGTGGTATTAAACTCGGTGCCGGCGGATTGGTGCGAGCCTACTCTAGCGCCGCTAGCCGAGTAGTCGACGCTGCTGACTTGGTCGAATATGTTGCTATCACCGAATTGCATCTTAGTTGCGACTACGATCAAGAGTCGCTCCTGCGGCGCTTGCTCATAAGAGAGTGCGGCAGTGTTCTGTCGGTCGATTATGAGGCCACCGTTGTGCTGACGGTGTCTTTGCCTGAATCTCGCTGTGATACCTTGCTGCAGCTTATGTCTGTTCAGGGCGGTGGTCGCATGCGAAAGTTAAATGTTCAAAGCCTACTTTTATAAGAAGACTTCTCCTGTTGATGCCTTTACTTACTATAGGTTTTTGCCGGCTAACAAGTTACTAGTAAGCAATAGTATTTGCTCTTATTATTGTTGCCTTTCGTGTTGACTAAGATCAAAGTCACTAAGCGTGCATCATCATGGTATTAGCAAAAATACTACTGTCGATGATATGCCAATTGCATATCGATAAAGGTAATAAAAGGGCGATTAAAAGGATGTCTTAAAAATGGCTGATCGCAGCGATCACTTGCCTATTCGGTAGGCAGTTATCGATATATAAAGCAGGTTTTTTTGAAAACATAAACACAAAGCGGCGGCTGTCCTAAATTTTGATAAGACGTTATTATTCGTAACATTGTTAACATCTAGACAACAAAAAATAGGATAACGATTACCTATGTGCAGACAGAGCTTCTCTCATCAGTCGGCCTTAATGTTTTATGTAAAGACTTATGGTTGTTACTTATTCGCAGCCTTAATGTTTTGCGCGCTATGTTCGTGCTCAAAAAAAGAGCATGTCAGCGCGGTACAAGAAAAACTTTTAGCGAGCACGGCACTACTTCCAAATGACTTTAGACCTCAGCTAAATGATACCGGTATTACCTGGGGCGGAGATTATCCTCAAGGCATTAATAAAGACTGTAGCGCAAAATTAAATAAAGAAGCACTAGCTGCAGACAAGGCCTTTTCTGGCGATATTTTAAGTCAACAAGACTGCCGAATTGGAAAGGATGCTGAGGCCAATGAAGCTGCTTTTCAATATCAAAAAATATATATTCAAGGCCAACCCCTCAATATCGATGCTCCTATGTGGCAGTGCGTGCTCGATAAAACTACAGGCTTAATGTGGGAAATAAAGTCGCCAAGCGACGACAAGTTTGCCAGCAGGGGCTTGCAAGATGCTGACGACGTTTTTATGTGGTATAGCGGTGACCATAAAAATAATGGTGGCTCTGTAGGCAAATGGAATGCAAGTTTTGCAAACTGTACTGGGTATAAAAAAGGGCTGCCTGCCACTTATTGCAACACAGGTGAATTCATTAGCCGTTTAAACCAAAAAAATCTATGCGGTTTTAATGATTGGCGATTACCATCTTTATCCGAATTAAATGGGCTTATTCATTATGGGAAAACTATGCCTGCCATTAATACTCAGTTTTTCCCTAATACACAAAGTCAATATTATTGGAGCAGTACTCCCGACGCAGGGAATACTGGTTCGGCATGGGCAGTAAACTTTCAATTTGGCAGCACATCATCTTTGTCGCGGGATAATCCGCGGCCTATTCGAGCAGTACGGAGTGTGCATGCGACTAATTAACAGCAATAAACACATAGTCACAACAAAGATTGTTCTTGTTGTGGTTCTGTTAATAACTGCCTTGCCTGTTTTGGCTCAGCAGGCATGCATTTCTAGCTCCATTACGCCCACAGCACCTACCGATCAATACCAACAGAAAAATGATGGCACCGTTATTGACGATAAACATAGGCTAATGTGGAAACGCTGTCTGGAGGGAAAAACTGGCGAGATGTGTGAAACTGGTGAGCTGGTAATGGTTAATTGGGGTGAGGCTCTTCTCTGGCTTAGTACGCAATTAAATAATGATTTCGCTGGCTATAAAGATTGGCGCTTGCCTAATATTCGCGAGTTAAACACACTTACAGAAATGCAGTGTCGATCGCCTGCAGTAAATTCTAGTGTGTTTATCAATGCTCCGGCAGCACACGTATGGTCCTCAAGCCCATATACTTTTCCAACAGACTATTCTTGGTATATAAATTTTAACGACGGCTCAAGTACCTATGACTTTAGGCATAACAAGAAGGCGCTTTGGCTTGTGCGAGATATTGACTAATGGGTCTGTAGTATATTTTAGACAAAGGTAGTTGCTCCAGGAATGCTGTTAGGTAAATTTTTTTAGTGTATTATTGTTGTACCAATGCAATATCAAACTTGGTGGAGTTCTTGCTTTTCAATGGCTTAGTGTTATTTTTTTAGCAGCCTAAACCATATCCTGTGAGCTGTTTATTGGGGCTTTATTTCTGTTGGTTACTATCAGGTTGCTTTAAGTTCGAACTGATAATTAACGAAATTTACCCCGCTTAAATAGCGGGATTCCATGCCCCAAAATACTAGCACTTAAAAAGTCCGTAGCAGTTAATAAAAAACGTCAAAGATAGTTTTAAGATTTATTTTTAATTGATTTGGCAAACAGTGTTATCCAATTTATATAGCGTGACTGTTGCTAGTGCTTTCGCCTCGAATATCCTGATTTTTTGAAACCCTAAAGTGAATGGTGGTGGTTTTTCGATCGCTAATTTATTGTGTCGTTGTAATTCTTACTTTGTATCGAAAAGTCAGTTGAGTGGATGAATGTAAGTTTTTAAGATAATACATGGCCATTAATGAATCTTTTATTTGAGGAATAATAAGAATCGAATATTGCTGATTTGCTATAGCATTATAGTCAATAGTAAATGCGGTTTTTATAAGCGGCTAAGAGCAGATTGCTAGTAGTAAATCAGATCAGATTAAAACTTCAATAATAATAACTATTAATGAAGCAGGATCAAGATTGCGCATTGTTTAGTTATTCAATTTAATTCTCAATTTGGCATGTTATTCAATGTTGTCGGTATTGCTGCGATCAAAGTTATCGCGTTTTACACTGACCTCGGTTTTACTAATAGACACAGTGCTAGACAGGATAAATTTTAGTCTATATGGGCTAACCGTATAAGCAGTTAAATGCAGAAATATTTATCAGTAGCCTCTTAGTTAAAAGTCGCAGCCAATTAATATTAATGAGAATCGTTCTTTTTGTCTGGGAGTGGATTCATTACAATAAAAAAAGATCGAACAGCTAAGTGGGTGAGATTGGTAGCCGCAAGACCCAGAGCATCGGCGGTCACAACAGAAAAAACCGGCTTGGCTCGCTTTAGTTTTGCCGGCAGTAAGTAACAGTTATATATTCTTTTTGAGGACGCGTTAGGCTGACTAAGTTAACCGGTTTAATGATCAATACAATGTTTAATCAGCTTTGATTAAAGCCTGCTCTGGCTAAATTTTGATCATGTTATTCCTGTCGGCTTCATTATCAAGAAATTGCATTTTTTCAAATTTACTTGCGCAGTAAAGCCACTTCACTTCGGTTTTGTCGTTACTTTTTGTCTGTAGCTAAAGTACTTTTGTTACTTTTTTTCCACATTATTGTGTCGTTTTATTTTAATCGCGTTGAAAATGCTTAACGTGCTTCTAAAGTCGTCGAAATCATCAGATTACATTCTAAATCTGTTAATGTTAGATAGCCGTTGGTTTTAGCTTGTGCACCTGAGAGGTAGTTTATCGCTCATCAGCCAGAATCTACTAATAACAATAATTCAATATCTGGAGTCAAAATGAACCTACCCAGCCGAATGGGGCGCTATATCGGGCACGCGCTGCCTAGGTTACTTCCCACTACTAATCGATCTATATCACTGCGTACATCTATTGTTGCGCTCACCTTTTTCGCAGCCAATAGTGCAATGGCTGTGGACTGCAGCAACTTTACAACTTATAAGGCCAGTGGTACGTATAGCGGCGGCGATAAGGTTAAGTATCAAGATAAAGGTTTTAAAGCGAGAAACTGGACTCAGGCGACTCCAACAGCCACCCAATGGGGTCCATGGCAAGGCCTTGGCGCGTGTGAAGGCAGTAGTTCTAGTTCTAGTTCTAGTTCTAGTTCTAGTTCTAGTTCTAGTTCTTCGAGT
>CAWVSV010000006.1:0-45568 GCA_963933095.1 uncultured Cellvibrionales bacterium | reverse complement strand
GGCGACTTCTGGGAAATTGACCGAGCTGGTGGTGGTGCCATTGTCGGAGTACTTAACCAGCTTCTCGGCGACTTCTAGGCCGATGTTGGCCTGGGCTTCCTGGGTGGAACCACCGACATGCGGTGTCAGTATGGCATTGTCGATACCTCGCAACGGACTGATAAATTCGTCGTCGTTGCTGCGTGGCTCAACGGGGAATACGTCGATCGCGGTGCCAGCCAGATGACCGCTCTTAAGCGCTTCGGCCAGTGGTTCGATATCGACCACGGTACCGCGTGAGGCGTTGATCAGAATCGCGCCTTGCTTCATTTGGGCGATTTGCTTGGCGCCGAACATATCTTGAGTGGCGTCGGTTTCTGGAACATGCAGACTGACGATATGACTCTGGGCCAGCAGGTCGTCCATGTTGCGAACTTGTTGGGCATTACCCAGTGGCAGCTTGGTGACCACATCGAAGAACTTAACTTTCATACCCATGGCTTCGGCCAGTACGCTGACCTGTGAGCCGATAGAGCCGTAGCCAATAATGCCTAGTACTTTGCCGCGAATCTCAAAGGAGCCAACAGCGCTTTTCTGCCAGCCGCCGCGATGGCAGACCGCGCTTTTTTCGGGCACGCCGCGCAGTAGCAAGATGGCTTCGGCAATAACCAATTCGGCTACTGAGCGGGTGTTAGAGTAAGGGGCGTTAAACACGGCAACGCCATGCTCTTGTGCGGCTTGCAAGTTAACCTGATTGGTGCCGATGCAAAAGCAGCCGGCTGCGATCAGCTTGGGAGCATTTTCTAGCACATGGCGGTTGAGCTGGGTGCGCGAGCGCAGACCAACGAAATGAGCATCTTTTAATACTTCAACCAGCTCGGCTTCGGGCAGTGCTTTCTTGAAGTAGTGGACGTTGGTGTAGCCAGCATCAGTCAGAGTGTCGACTGCGGACTGGTGTAAGCCTTCGAGCAAAACGAATTTAATTTTGCTCTTGTCCAGGGAGGTTTTAGCCATGGGAGTTGTTTCTACCTCAAGGTTATCGAGTCGCATTGCCAATGATTCATAAGTTGAGTATGGATGCGGCCAGTATCAGAAAAGGGCGCGATTGTACCACAGCCTTCGGTGTCAAACGGTGGTGATGTGAGTGACTTCAATGGCCCTGCTCCCGTCACTCTTGGGGCGATAATAGAATTGAATATCTAAGTCGTAGAGATTGATGCCATAGCGACGCTCCAGGTCTGGCTGCTGGTATTGGGGGCGTGGGTCTTGACTGAGGATCTGGATAATTAACCGAGTTAAATCAGTGCCGTAGGGGGCCGAGTAAGCTTGGGCTTTGGCGGCTGCTTCTGGAGCGAAGGTGACGGCGAGCGTTGCGGGCGCCTTGGCGGCAAACTGGTTGCTGGCGTTAGCGAGACTATCGGCATAGGGCACATAGGGTTTGATATCAACAATCGGCGTGCCGTCGAGTAAATCTAAGCCGGACACTAATAACGAAACACCGTTACGGGTATCGATCTTCTCTAGTTTTGCCACTGACAAACCCAGCGCGTTGGGGCGTACCGGTGAGCGGGTGGCGAATACGCCCATGCGCTTATTACCGCCGAGGCGCGGTGGGCGAATGCTGGGCCGAAAGTTGTCGCCATTGCTATTGGGTGATTTATGAAAGATAAACTCAAGCCAAATATGGCTCGATAGCTCTAGTCCAACAACGGCCTCGGCGCGGTTGTAGGGCGGCAGTAGTTTCAGTTCGGCTATCGCCTCGGTAGCCAAGCCGGGCTGTCTGGGGATGCCGAATTTGTTGGTAAATGGCGAAAGCACGGTGGCAATAGGTTCTATGGTGTAATTCATATATGCAGCACTGAATACTCTATGGTGTCGCAAGATGCGATCAACAAAAGGCTAGTTTAGAGGAATTAAGAAAAAGTCAGTAGAGCTTGTGGCTTGTGATAATAGAGATCGCTAAATTTATTAAAGACAAAAATAATAGATGGGTTGTTGAAGATTGTCTGTTCAAGGTGGATTTTTCACTGGCAAAAAAATGGGTCGCAACAGTCATTGTTAGTGTAGACACCGCTAATTAACCAAAATTTGCGCGCCGAATAGAAAGGTTTGGTAGGAAGAAAAGGGGGGGGTAGCCGAGGTATGAAGGCCAGGCGATAGGTCAAAGGGAGTATATGCTGGGCCAGATTATACTCGTCCATCATTGCTCTTGAATGGCTCTGCTAAGCCATGTTCCTTTAGCGATGCGTCGCTTAAATGCATCTACTTTTTGTATCATCATAAACACATCCTTGTGGCGTTATAAAACCAGCATCTTTTAGACGCCTGTTGGTCAACCAAACGATTTTTATTTGACTTCTGCGTCCATTATTCATGAGCATCGTGTGCGCAATTTCTGCTAGTTAGATTTTCGTGCACAGAACTCTATAAATATTAGCATTATCGAAAATCTATAGAGGGCCGGTCGGTCTCTGGCTCACTAAAATCAAATACATCCGAGTCTTGATCAGACTTCGCTCGTGCTGCAAAAATTGCCTCTAAGGTTTCCTCTTGTTTGGGCCTTGGTAATTTTACATTGGCTTCAGTTGCTCGGCTTGTTGCCGATTTTCTTCTGTCATCAGTGGACTTAAGTTCTGGTTTTTGAGCTTGTTCTTGTTGTTGGCGCTCGGCAGCAACTAGCTTGGTTTTGGCGCGGCGCTCAGCATTAAGTTTTTCATAAGTATTGTTTAATGCTGATGTCGCTGACTTGAACGATGCACTATCTGTATCCACGGCGCTGTTCACATCGACTTTGTTAGTTGTTTTTTGCACTGATTGCTGAGCCGGTATAGCCATAGATTTGTGTTTTGCGGGCATTGGCTGCCGCTGAATTTTTTCGGCTAGACGCCTGTATTGGTCAGCTTTATCGGCTAGTTGCGGCAGTTGCTCTAGGGCGTCGGCCATTAATAAATAGGCGTTAGTTAAGTCGAAGTAGTCTGGGTGGTGTTTATGCAAGCCATTAAGGAGCTTTACGGACTGCTTGTAATCGCCGCAGTCGAAGCAAGATTTAGCCACTAAGTGTCGGACCAGAGGGCTATTAGGAGTGTAGGCGCTGTCTATTAATAACGTACGTTTATATACCGAGCGAATTAAATCCAATCGCTGGATAGATTTTAAATGCAAAAAATATCCGTCGCAAAAACTACCGATATGCTCTCGGTGTTTAATACCGCAAATAAAGTTAAAGGCCCCACTGTAAAGTGCTGAATCGTCGGGGTACCTTTTGAGTCCTTTTGAGTAGAGATGAAGCACTTGATCAAACTGGCCTTCTTTTAAATTAATATCGATTTTAGTGCGCAGGCGTTCGAGATCGGTAGGTATAACTAAGTCTGAATGGCCGCTGTGGCGGGCATAAAAACCCAATTCCCTTTGATACTGAAAAATCATATAACCCATCATATGAAACACCACTAGTGTGTAGTAGTTGCTTACTAACGAGTGCAAAGTCGACAGCCACACAGAGGGTTCATCGCCCAACCAGCTGCCAATCACACTGACAGAGCTAAACATAATTAAGATAAAACCCATTAATATTCCATAGGGCAAACCGACAGCCTTAATAATACGCACGGCAGAATCTGGATTGAGTGCCTGCCAAACGCTTTCGGTAATAGCAAAATTAATCATGACCGCAGGTAGCGCAATTAGCAGAAAAGTGCCTATCAAACCGCCAATAGCCGAGCCAAAAAAGGTGTAGACGCCTATAGCTACGCCGGCCATTACCGCCAGTATTAGAAACAGCTGAAACAACAAGCTTAAGCCACCGCCGTAGGCGGAGGTGATATCAGGGGGGCTCATATCGCCCTGTGCTGTTTTCTCTAGGCAACTCATACTGTACTTAAAAAATGCGCCGCTAAGTATTAGTACCCAGAGAAGACCGAGAGGCACATAGCCTAGTACCGATGTGAGAAATGACACAAGCACTAAAAGTATGCCGGTTGCAGTATTGACCGGATAGCGAAAAGTCTCCGGTAGGCGTCGCCAGAATGGAATGGCGCTATTACTGGCGCCGAGGCTATCGAGTGGCTGCTGGCAATGAATGCAGCGCGGCTCGTTTTTTTGATCAATATCTACACACTGATCACAGTATTCGATATTGCAATCAGTGCAGTTATAGGTAGCAGCCTGTAATGGGTGATATTTACAATGAGTCAATGTCCCGCCTCCATTAAATATTCGGCCTGTTCTTCATAGTACTGGGATTTTTTTTGGTTATTGGCATCGCCGAAGTTAAGGGACAGTCTGCGCGCCAACACGCCTAAGTTTGTCGGTGGCTGAGAAATTTTATGTAGACTTGAAAAAATCTCCTCGGCCGATGATAAATCTTTTAACTGACAGAAGTTCATCGCCAGATTTAGCTGAGCCTTGGCATCAAATTTATCAGAGTCAGTTGAGCTGTCATGCCAGAGATTTTTTAACTGTTCTACTTCCGCTGGGTTGGGCTTCTTTGTGCTAAATATGTCCTGTAGAGCTTGATCTAGCTCATCGCCACCGTCAATTTTTGCCAGCTTGCAACGCAATAATTGCCAGTCAAAGCGACAGTTGATATCGGCTATTAAGGGTTTAAGTAGTTTAAGTGCCGATTGAAACTGACATTTTTCTATGGCCTGATAAACGGCTGCCAGTTTCTTTTGCAGCGGATCAATTTCCTCATCCTGTTCAATGTACTCTTGGTTAAGTAAGTCGGGTTTCCAGAAGAGCTGCGCCAGTACGAGTGCACCACCGACAATAAATCCTCCGGTGTGTGCCATAAAGGCGACGTTAGAATCGGTGTCGATGACAAAGCTGATAATCTCCTTGCCCAGATAGAAAGGCAAGATGAACAGTGCAGGCGCTCTAAAATATCCGACAAAAATAAAAAACCAGTAGAAAAATTCAATTTTTTGTAGTCTAAACACCGCTAGGTACATCGCCATTACCCCCGAGATAGCGCCAGAGGCACCGACCAGAGGTGTATGACCACCCCAGTTAAAGGCCATATAAAGCAGACCTCCAGCGATACCACTGAGTAGATAAAATGCTAAGAAAAGTTTGTGACCAATAGCGGCCTCGACCGCAAAGCCACAGATAATCAAAAAGAACATGTTACCCATTAGATGCATTAGGCCACCGTGTAAGAACTGATGACTAACTAGCGTTACAGGGTTCCAGTCGCGTGGGACCAAGCCAAAATTGAGCGAGCTAATAGTCATAATCTGCTTATTAATACGGGCACGAGTATCCAGCCAGTCGTAGCGGGCATCATTACTGCTAAATTTAGGTTCAATTTTGACTAGGTAGCTATAAAAATCTTGGCGTATTAGCATGCTGACGCTTAGGGATTCAAACGCATTATTGTCATACATCTGTTGGTAATTCTGTAATTCGGTACTGTCGCCATTTGACTGAGCGATAGTAGTTGTTTCGCCACCTTCTTGCTGGCGTATAAAGTCACGAAACAGGGGCCACTCAAGCGTGACATAGTTCTTTTGGCTATAAACTTCTAGCGCCTCGAATATCTTTTTATCGTCGTTAACCTGATAGAAAAAATACAACAGCACATTGAGCAAAACGATGCTGAAGAGCACCACCGGGGCATGCTGCCAGTCGAAACGCTTTTCTGTAGGGATGATAACCAATGTCTACTCCTTGTATTGAACCAGTACGGCTCTCTACTCCTGACTAAATCCTCGCATAAAAACAGTAATCTGTCGAAAAAATATGTGAGTTAAACTTTTGTAGAGCGGAGTAACTGCGCTAAAATTGAATTTTTTTTGATAATACCGATAGATAGGATGTCTTTATGATCAACAAGATCTTGTTGGCGCTTTTTATTACTCTTGTGGCTGCCTGTGCCTCGCTGCCGGACAATACTCAACAAGAGCCGTCTTATGCATTAGATAAGGCGAATACTATGGATACTCGTTTGGCGACAGTGGTCATGAAAAGAGAGCAAGCCGATATGGGCAAGCCCGGCGAAACGGGTATTCATCTTCTCGACTCCGGGCACGATGCTTTTGTCGCTCGTGCCGTACTAGCACAGAAAGCAGATAAAACCTTAGATGTGCAGTACTACCTCTACCATAACGACTTGAGCGGTAAAATCTTGCTGGCACAGTTGCTCGACGCCGCCGATAGGGGGGTACGTGTCAGACTACTGGTTGACGATATGGATTTAGCTAGGGCTGATATTGCTGGTGTTATGATTGATGACCACGCCAATTTTGAGGTGAGGGTTTGGAATCCGTTTATACGCGGTAGCAGTCGTACCGCACAGTTTGTAACCCGCTTTGGCTCTGTTACTCGCCGTATGCACAATAAAACCTTCACTGCTGATAATCAGATAGCGATAGTGGGGGGGCGCAATATCGGCAACGAATATTTTGGTGCTGATCCCGATGTCTCCTTTCGTGATTTAGACGCCATATTAATTGGTGATGTGGTAGAGCAAGTATCAGGCTCGTTTGACCAATACTGGAATCATAAACTGGCCTATCCTATTACTACACTGCACCCAGAAAAACTCAATAAGCTGACAATACAGGATAAGCGGCTGGAATTTGATGCCTATATAAAATCTCAAGAGCAATCTGTTTATGCCGATATTCTTGTAAATAGTGATTTAGCCGCTAAGTTACAAAGTGATCAAATAGATTATCAATGGGGGCGCGCTGAGATTTTTGCTGACAGCCCTGATAAAACAGAGGCAGATAGAGATCGTACTGATTTGCACTTGATTAGCAAGTTAGCTCCCATACTATTCTCAGCAGAAAAAGAACTGCTTATTGTGTCACCGTATTTTGTTCCAGGTAAGCAGGGGACCAAAATGTTAACCGGCTTAGTCAATAAAGGCGTAGTTGTTAAAGTATTAACAAACTCGTTAGCATCCAATGATGTAGAGGTTGTACACGCAGGTTACTCCCGTTATCGCATAGATCTACTCAGAGGCGGCGTTCAACTGTATGAAATGAACTCAGTGTTAAAAGATATTAATGGTTCGAGTAAAGCAAAATTAGGTTTATCTAAATCGAGCTTACATGCCAAATATTTTGTCATAGATCGCAATAAATCATTTGTAGGTTCATTAAATCTAGATCCACGCTCGGTGAAAGAAAATACTGAAATAGGCGTGATGGTTTATAATGAAATTGTCAGTCGTGATGTTGCCGAGTATTTCGATACCCACATAATGAATATAGCCTACAAATTACAGCTACAAGACGGCAACATTACTTGGACGCAAAAAACAGACGCTGGCATTATGGTATTGGAGACGGAACCTAATAGCACAATTTGGCAGCGTCTAAAGGTCGGCTTTATGAGTTACCTGCCAGGCGAATCGCAGCTCTAGTTATAGGTGACATAGAGGCATTATGAAAAATCCATTGGTGTGTCAAAAATCAAGTTATGGTAACTATGCTGTAGCCGTTAGTATTCTTTGTCTTGCTGCGTCTATTGTTTATTTTGCGAAGCAATTATCTTCGCTAGAAAAAGTAGCCGATACACTGGCGGTATATCGTGATGTTGCGCCTGAACTTATTGCTGAAGTGGCTAATATTAGCGACCAAATTCCATTGATAGTGAATGAAATGGAGTCTGTTCGAGTGCAGATTCCAGCAATATTGGCTGAAGTTTCGGCGCTAAGAAAAGATACCATTCCTGCAATTCTTGTTGAAAGTCAAGCTTTGCGTGAAGACACCATCCCATTAGTAATGGCAGAATCTGTAGCGCTACGTGAACAGACTATCCCTGCTGTTTTATTAGAATCGAAAACTTTAAGAGAACAGGCATTACCGGCAATTCTGCTCGAAGTTAAAAAAACGCGGGAAGAATTACCAATGCTACTTACACAAGCGACAACAGTAGCAAAAACAGCCGGTAAGAATGCATCTGAAGGCGTTGTGTCAGGCTTTTTTAGCGGCATTATTAAGGCTCCTATCAATTTGATGTCGGGTGCTGGCGGTGCATTTTCTAAAAGTGAAAATCTGACCGTTACTGATAAAAAGCTAATCAATGAAGCCAGTATGCTTACTCTCCAGAAAAACTACCTCGGGGCTACTCAAACTTGGTCTAATTCAAATAATGATCATAGAGGTGATATTACCTTAACCGCCATGGTGGTCAATGGTGATGAGCGCTGTCGTGAATTAACCTATAGTGGGTTTAAACGACGGGAAAAGTTGGGTAAATCATTAATGGTTCTTTGTCATGACGAAAAGGGCAAATGGAGCAGTAAAGAATGATCAGATTCTACCGTCAAGAATTTTTTGCTGGTGGCAGCAGCAACAGAATCGCTATTGATATCAAGAGTTGCCAAGTAATTTGATGGGTTTGCACGCTAATGCGTAGTGCCCATAATTAATCTCTGACTATTGTTAATGAGAGTGATAATGTTCACCGTCATGGCTGTGTTTATCAAGCTGTGAATCTAATTGTTTTTCTGGTTTATCTTCTGGCTTTTTTGCGGGTAATATCAAGGTACTGTGCGGATTAAGATTGAGTTTCTTTGGCTCAGACAATAACGGCCAGGCTTGGCGTTGAAGATCTTGGTGAAGATGATAATGATCATCTTTATTGAGTGGAAAATCATCTGTATATTGGGTGTGCTGATAGCCGTGTAACTGCATTAAAAATAACAAGCTACCCGCTATCATCAATGCGACATTAGATACCTTGCTAAAACGCTGGAAAGAATATTTTTTTCGCCAGCCAATTAATACGAGTAACATAATACTCAAGGCAAGTACTTGGCCGATTTCAACGCCCACATTAAAGGATAATATTTTTAGTATTAGACCGTTATCGCCCAGTGGCAGTTGTTGTAGCCGCGTTGATAAACCGAAACCATGAATTAATCCGAATATAAAAACCATCCATGTCAAATTGGGCGATGGCATTTGTAAATACTTCTTAAAACCATCTAAATTATCAAAAGCTTTGTAACAGACAGTCAATGCAATAACCGCATCAATTAAATAGTAGTTGGCCTTAATGGTTAATAGCGTGGCAAATACTAGCGTTATCGAATGACCAATTGTAAAAGCAGTGATAACTTTTAGCAGATCACGAAAATTACTTAAAAAGAAAATCACACCGAATAGAAACAATAAGTGATCATAGCCGGTCAGCATGTGCGTTGCACCAAGGTGCATATACTCTAAATTACTAGCATTTAATATTCTGGCTTGATCTTCGGTAGACATGCCATGAGCAATCGCACTTATGCTTGTTAAGCTTAGCAATAGAAGTATTAGTAGTCTGGTCATAATATTTCCAAATTATTGATTCAATCATGAGTGTTATTGAAAATAGGATTTATAAGCTTATTAATTTAAGCGTTTGTAGCAAGAGGCGGTCTCTTAAGTATATTAACATCGATCATTATGGCTAATAGATTGTCATATAAGCTGACGAAATTTACCAGAATTAAGATTGTGCGGCCGCTGTTTAGCTACGGTTTTGTATTTAATGATCAGTACCAACAAAACGGGACACTTTCTTAAGCGGCGACTTTTTCAAATTCCTCAGGGCCAACATAGCCCAGAGCAATGTGCCTTCTCTTGCGATTGTAATCAACTTCGGTATATTCAAATACTTGTTGCCTTATCGTCCCTCGACTCATGATTGGCTCACTGATCCGTACCAACAAAACTGGACACTTTCTTAAGCGGTGACTTTTTCAAATTCCTCAGGGCTGAGATAGCCCAGAGCACTGTGCCTTCTCTTGCGATTGTAATCAACCTCGGTATATTCAAATACTTGTTGCCTTATCGTCCCTCGACTCATGATTGGCTCACTTCAACTTTAAGTGAGTGAAAGAAACTTCCAATGCAAGCGTTATCATAGCAATTTCCTTTTCTACTTATGCTCTGTTAATGACCGTACCTACTCAACAGGTCGCGATAATCATTTGAGCAGTACTGGCTACCGCGATGACTGTGGACAATCACCCGTTCAAAAAACCCTCTAAGCAGGAGTGCTGCCTTCAGCGCATTACAGACCAAACTGGCTTGCATATGCACGCCGATTGATTAGCCAATAGCCGCCACGCGAGTGGAGGTCGATAATCACAGCTACATAGAACCAGCCCTCACTGGTGTAAACATAAGTAATGGCGCCAGCCCATTTCTGATTGGCGCTGTTAGCGATAAAGTTTCGATCCAGCAGCTCTGGAGCAATCGGCAGTTTTTGATAGCTAACGGTTGTCACCTCAAACGGCTTTTTAGCCTTTTAAGCCCCTGCGAGCGATGCCGTAACGGATGGTCTTGATCTTATGCTCAGTATCCCCATTGTCATACACTTCTGGTTTCAGCATGCCCTATAACGGCCCATACCTTGTGTAAAACTCTCGAGCAGCTCGTAATCTCGAGCGGTACGAACTTGCTGCCGAGCGCTTGGGTCATCTGTGCTTCTTAACCAGTAATAGCAACCACTTCGAGATGCCTTCATCGCGCAGATCATTGCCGCCATGCTGAATTCACAGCAATGCGCATGGATCAATTCACAGCGCATCACTTTTAATTTTTTGCAAAGTAGGTCGCCGCTTTTTTTAAGATTTAGAGCTCCTCGGCTTGCTCAGCCAACAGACGCTTCAGGTGGGCATTCTCTATTATCAGTGTACCTTTACGCTCACTGCTGGAAGAGTTTTAAAGAAAGCAGAGCGCCACTGATAGAATTTGGGACTTGTGCAGTTCAAGCTGCATGGCGGTGTCAGCGATAGTCCTTTGTGCCGGTCATTTAAGTATTTCAGCTTTAAAGTTATCAGTATGGATTTTTCAGCTATTGTTAATCATCATGGTTCACCTTTGGTTGCAATTATAATCGCTTAATAGCTACGCAGAAATAGCGGCCTGAATCAGGTAGATAAACGCTTAGTTGCAACTCATTTTTCATTTTTAAACGTAGCATAGGCATATAATAGCGTAGCTATGTTGATCTAATAGTTAGATATGTTCGTATAAGTAATATTTAAGGTATGAGCTACAGTCATGAAACGCACTTTATACTGGTTAACTAAAGATCTGCGGATCAGCGATAACTTGGCTCTTAAGTTAGCCAGTGACAGTGATTACTTGCTTTGCGTATATGTGGTTGACCAAAAATGGTTCAAGTCTAATAACTATCAATCTAAACCCTTAGGCAACAATCGTTGGAGCTTCTTACAAGATTGTTTGAGCGATTTTAATCAAAGCTTGTTAAGTCTGGGTCAACAACTCCATATTATTTATGACGATACCTTGCCTACTTTGGCAGGGCTCTGTGAAAAGCACCATATTACTGATGTGATTACCACCCGCTTGCCTGGCACTTATGAAAACAGGCTCATCAATCAGCTAGGTGATATTTTTCCTCAAATGTCGGTCAATAAAGTTGAGCAATTTACCTTATTTTCGCATGAAACCCTGCCTTATAAGCTTCAACATTTACCTGTTAGTTATTCTAAATTTAAAAAAACAATGGCTAATGTAGCAATACCAGATATTACTCCAGCTATCCAGTCATTACCTAGCCAGTTTACATCTGTTTCATTGCCATCCATATCTAGGCCATCATGGTTACCTGTAAACTCTTTCAAAAACTCGAAATATGGAATGAAATTTGATGGCGGTGAGGCCTCAGCTACAAAGCATCTTAACCAATATTTTAGCTCTGATTTACCGTTGAATTATAAAAGTGTTAGAAATAATTTACAGGGCTGGGAAAGCAGCAGTAAGTTATCGCCATGGCTTGGTTATGGCTGTATTTCACCGCGGCAAGTGATGGCATCAATTAATCAGTTTGAAATGCATCGAGAAAAGAACAGCTCTACTGAGTGCTTAGCCGCAGAAATTATATGGCGTGAGTATTTTCAATGGTCTCATTTTAAGGTGGGAGCTAAAACATATAGGTTCAAAGGCATTTCCAATAACCCTCCACTAACATCATTTTATCCCGAACGATTTAGTAAATGGTGCTTAGGTATTACACCCTATCCGTTAGTTAATGCCTGTATGAATGAATTAAGAATTACTGGTTATTTAAGTAATAGAGGTCGTCAGATTGTCGCGAGTTGCTTGGTTAATGAACTCAGTGTTGATTGGCGTTATGGTGCAGCTTGGTTTGAAGAGCAGTTGATTGATTATGATGCTGCTGTCAATTGGGGTAACTGGCAATATATTGCAGGTGTTGGTGTTGACCCCAGAGGTGGTAGGCATTTCAACATTGAAAAACAAGCTGCAATTTTTGATCCTGATGGTAAGTATCAAAGTAGGTGGACTTCAAAGTGCGATAAGAGTGTTTTATCTAATCAGCCACTAGATTCTGTTGACGCAGCAGACTGGCCAGTATCAATGGCCAAAGACAATGGCTGATGGCATAGATAAAAATTTAAATATTAATAGGGGCTTAAATCTGGGTATTAATATTGTTTGGTTAAAGCGTGATTTACGAATCAGTGATAATCAGGCTTTAATGGATTCATTAAAATTTGGTCAGACATTACTTTATTATGTATTCGAACCTATTTTAATAGATGATCCTCATTATGATGAAAGGCATTGGCGTTTTGTTTGGCAATCAATACAAGATATTAATAACCAGCTAGAGAAATTTAATACGCGCGTCTATGTGTATTTTGGTGATGTAGTTAATGGTCTTAATGAGATAAATGCATTATTTAATATACTGAATTTATTTAGTCATGAAGAAATAGGCCTACTTTGTACTTATGATCGAGACAAAAATGTAGGTACATGGTGCAGATCAAACAAAGTACATTGGCGAGAATATCAGTCAGGCGCAGTTGTTCGAGGAAAAAAAAATAGAATTGATTGGGATAAGAACTGGCGTCAAGTTATGACAGCACCTTTATGTCATCCTGAATTATCGTTATCGGCACTTGTTAATGGTAGTGATTTGGATAAGTTAATTCAGCATACGCTACCTCAGTCATGGTCAGTGCCTAATCAGTTTATGCTTAAAGGTGGAGAAGCATGGGCATTTAAAACACTCCAATCTTTTTTAGATAAACGTGGGAAAACATATCAGTCTGATATATCAAAGCCCTTAGCTAGCAGGAGAAGTTGCTCGCGCTTATCACCTTACTTAGCTTGGGGCAATATAAGTTTGAGGCAGTTCTATCAAACAATTTTATTAAAAAGGTCTCAAGTAGGCTGGAAGCGACCACTAGATGCTTTAGCTTCAAGATTACATTGGCATTGCCACTTTATTCAAAAGTTTGAAAGTGAGCATCAAATGCAATGGCGGCCTGTCAATAACGCCTACAACAATCTTAAATTTCCAGAAATACATATGGGGATGAGCATTGAAGAACGTTTAACAAAATGGAAAACAGCCCAAACAGGTTATCCATTAGTTGATGCTTGTATGCGTTGTTTAGAAAAAACAGGCTATATCAACTTTCGTATGCGTTCGATGTTAGTGAGTTTTTTATGTCATCATTTATTTGTTGATTGGCGACTGGGTGCTATGCATTTAGCTAGATATTTTTTAGACTTTGAGCCTGGTATTCACTACCCTCAATTTCAGATGCAATCAGGTGTAACAGGTACTAATACTATAAGAGTATATAACCCGATTAAACAATCACAAGAGCAAGACAAGGACGGCAATTTTATTCGGCAATGGGTGCCGGAATTATCTCAGTTACCTAACGAGATAATTCATACACCTTGGTTATTGTCTCCAATGGAAGAAGTTCTATATCAGTGTGATTTGGGTAAATATTACCCTCACCCTATGATTGATATTAAAGAAACCGGTAAATTTGCTAGAGATATATTATGGGGATTCAGAAAGCGGTTTGACACGAAAATGGAAGGTCGTCGTATTATAGCTAAGCATGTTCGAAAAAATAAAAAAGTGTTTAAAGTCAGTAAATTAAAAACCCCTCATAATAAGGTAGATACATGAAGGCAAAACATTTAAAGCTAATATTAGGTGATCAGCTTAATCCTAAGCATAGTTGGTTTGAATATGTCGACCCTGATGTTGTGTATCTTATAGCTGAACTCAATCAAGAGGCAAGTTACACTAAACATCACATTCAAAAAATTACTGCTTTTTTTGTTGCTATGAGTGATTTTGCCCAGCATCTTAAATCTAAAGGGCATCGTGTTTGTTATTTAACACTCGATGATACTCAAGAATTTGATGATCTTACCGAATTGATAAAATCGCTAATTGTAAAATATTCCTGCGAAACCTTTACATTTCAAAACCCTGATGAGTATAGATTGAGGCAACAACTCACCGATTTATCTAAAATACTCGACACTACCGTTAATCAAGTTGATAGCGAGCATTTTTTATTACCCTTTAATGATCTTCAAAATCATTTTAAATCAGGTACGCATGTAAGAATGGAGAATTTTTATCGCATCATGCGTAAACGGTTTTCCATTTTAATGAATGGTGATAAACCAGAAGGTGATGCTTGGAATTTTGATGCTAATAATAGAAAGTCATTTAAAAAAAATGATCTAAAGTTAATCCCAAAACCGTTGATTTTTGACAACCCAGCTAATGATTTTGTCCAGCGTATAAAAAATCATAATATTAAAACAATAGGTGATGAATCGAATAATATTTCATATCCAATTAATCGACAGCAGTCGTTATTATTATTGGATTTTTTTTGCGAGTATCAGTTGCCTAATTTTGGCAATTTTCAGGATGCCATGACCATAGCATCTCCTTATGCTTGGAGCTTGTACCATTCCCGTCTTAGCTTTTCAATAAATTGTAAGATGCTTGCCCCAATGGAAGTGATTAAAACTGCTATTTCATTCTATGAAAATTCAGATGGAAAAATAACACTGTCACAAATTGAAGGTTTTGTAAGACAGATTCTTGGCTGGCGAGAATATGTACGAGGTATGTATTGGGTTAATATGCCAAATTATAGCAAGCAAAACTTTTTAGCCGCTCATCGTGATTTACCGAGTTTCTTTTGGAACGGTGAAACAAAAATGCAGTGTTTAAAAAGCGCAATATCTCAATCACTTGAGCATGCCTACGCTCATCATATTCAAAGATTAATGATTACCGGAAACTTTGCCCTACTTGCTGGAATTTCTCCCGAGCAAGTTGATCAATGGTATTTAGGTATTTATATCGATGCAATTGAATGGGTTGAACTGCCTAATACACGAGGTATGGCACTCTTCGCTGACGGTGGTTGGATTGCTACAAAGCCTTACGCTGCTAGCGGTAATTACGTTAATAAAATGAGTGACTATTGCAAAGGCTGTCGTTATAACGTTAAAGAAAAGATTGGTGACAGTGCCTGCCCATTAAATAGCTTATATTGGAATTTTATTGACACTAACTATGATAATTTGTCCTCAAATCATAGGATGAGTTTTCCAGTGCGAAACTGGGATAAAATGGAGGATTCAAAAAAAGTTGAAATTAGAGAACGTGCTGCTTATTTACTCAATAATTTAAATGATTTATAAAAATTATTCGAGTCAAATTACTGCCTCTCCAATTACTATGGTTGTGTGTCTAAGTTAATAAACTCTAGAGTGGTTTTATGCAATTTCTTATCGATGAAGAATCAAGAATTATAGAAATGGCCTGGGAAGACCGAACTCCCTTTGAAGCGATAGAACATCAGTTCAATATGATTGAATCTGATGTGGTGAAATTTATGCGCAGTCGTTTAAAACCTAGAAGTTTTAGGTTGTGGCGAGAAAGAGTTAATGGTCGCTCAACTAAACATGAAAAACTGCGTGGCGATGATGTGACCAGAGGATACTGTCCAACACAGTATAAAAATAGATCAAATAAGTAATATGCTGTTAATTTTATTAAATTATTTTATTGATATTTATTCATAAATCACTGCTATCAAGCTAAATTTAGCAAGGTATAAGGTCTTATTAACACAAATAATGACCTCACTGGTTGGGCAGGGTATTACTCGTTAAAAACTAGTGTTGCATGTATCAATATAGTCATATTTTTTGTGCGCAGTTACGCCTAACAGCTAAGAAAAACATCTGCTTTCTGCTCTGATAACGCATTACAGCTAATGTGGCCCCGATGTGGCTGAGATTTGTTGTTAGGTTATTAATTTCCAACCATAAAATAGCGTTAATGCTAGGGTATAAATAGTAATAACGGTATACCAGCGTCCGGTAAGTTTGGGTGTGTTAATGGGGGCTACATTTAATACAGCGAGGATCACGACGAGCGCATACAACGCGGTGGTAAATACTGGCACGCTTATAAAGCCCTCGAGAATAAAGAATAATGTTAATATAATTCCATTATTATCAATTGCCAGACCTCGATAGGTTGAACTTTCGACTAATCCAAATACATTGAAATAGCTTAAACGTAGGACACCTGCAGCGAGTATTGCAAATGCTCCTGGTAGATACCAAGGGCTAAAATCACCATAGTTTAGTAATAGTACTGCTGGGCAAATGCCAAAGCTGATGATATCTATTAATGAGTCCAGCTGTCCGCCAAATTCACCCTGTTCAGGTGTTCGCCCTTTCATCTTTCGGGCGATGATCCCATCGCTCCAATCGAAAAATATTGCCCACAATAAGCCTATCATTGCCGCAGAGGAGTTTCCTTGGAAGGCAAAGTAGATTGACATCAGTGCTGAAAATAACCCCGCCAAAGAACAGAGATTAGGCAGGTCTTTTGCGAAAGACAGAATTGACGGTCGTTCGTCTCGAGCATCTTGTAAAGATGACATAATTGTTTTTATCCTTAGCTATTGGCGGCTTTTGAACGGACGATAATCTTTAATGCACTGACAATAGATTGATTTTCAGCAGGTGTTCGACTGGCAACACGTATGTATCGCTCAGATTCTGGCATGCTTTTACCCTGGCAATGTTTAATATAGATATTGTGCTCGATGAAAAGGATCTCTGCCACTTCTGGCCCAGTAGGCGAGTGCTCCGGTAAGCGGCAGAATATGTAATTTGCCTCAGGCTTATAAACAACCATACCGTTTATAGAACAAAGGGCTTGATAAAAATCATCGCGCTCTCGACGCACCAGTGCGCAGCTGGTTTCGAATTCTTCTTGGTAATCAGGTGCCATTTTTAAAAAGGTTTCAGCGAAACCATTCAAGTTCCAGATGTGGATACCAGAGCGAACTTTTTCAGCAAACTTCATATTGTCGGTAAGCATGTAACCAATCCGTAAGCCGCAGATGCCATAAGCTTTGCTCATGCTTTTGAAGATAGCTAAATTCGGGTACAGGGCAATATCACGCTCCAGTGTTTCTTGGTCTCGATTGTTGGCGAAATCGATGAATGACTCATCGACAATGAGCATACAGTCATGTTCGGCCAATTTGTTAACTAGGCGAATAAGATCGGCCTTTGGCACCAATAATGAGGTTGGGTTATTTGGCGATACCACAATAGCGACATCTGCCTGACAGCCTAGTGCCTCAGCTGCAAATTTATCCACATCTAACTCGAACGATGGCATATCAAGTGGGAATTCAATTACCTGCCCCTCGGGTGTGGCGTTGGCATACTCATTAAAAGAGGGGACTGGAACAATCAATTTTTTTGCAATGTGACCCGAGACAATTTTGATCAACTCTGCTGCGCCATTACCTACCACAATACGTTCAGCTGGTTGACTGATTAAGTCGCCTACCCAACGAGCAAGTTGGCCCTGTGCCACAGGGTAATTTAATACCAGCTCTTTGATTTGATCCTTGAGTAGTTCATAGAAGCGCTCAGGTGGAAAATGTAAATTATAGAGGTAAGCATGATCTACAAAACCGTATCTCCAATAGCCGCCATGAGCGGTTGATAATGTTTCGTACTGTTCTTTGCGTGCAGTTCGATTTTTTTCTAATGCTGTTTTCTTGGTCATATTTATATTTTGTCCGTTGCGTCATTGATGTATACGACGTTTATTTTTTTATGGCCTGTGATGAAGCAGCTAATAGGCCCTTGCCGAAATAATTCTGTGGTCTTTACCAATCGGCATTAACAAGTGGCGGGCATTAATTGAAATTCGCTGGCTTTAGATTTTTTCTTCTGGTTTGTAACGGGTGTTGGGAACATTATCTCTGCCGCATGAAGGTCCTCCAATCGATCGACTTCATACCATCGATTTTCATCGAAGAGCACAGCCTCAAAACTAAGAGAGCTATCGGCTATCATGTCGGAAAATACCGCTTCATAATATTCGCCTAGGCGCTCACCTGAGACATAGTCACTTAGATGGCTAACCACTTTATTCCAGCTATCGATAGATAAGCTGTAAATGTTCACAGTTTTATAGCGAGGTATATTATTGGGGCCTTGACCAATTTCAAAAGATTCGACACTGCCATTTTTGTTGAGTTCAACTGTGGTGCCATTCATCCAAGGCAGAATATTTGAAACTGCAATTTTATTCGGACGCATCATGTCATTCAGCATTTCTGGGTCAAATACTAGATCGCACTCTACTAACAGAAAAGGTTCTTTGATAACCTCGCGTGCAAGCCAAAGTGAGTAGATATTATTAGTCGTTTGAAAGTCTTGGTTGTATACGTACTCAACCTTTAGGTCTCCCTTGTGTAGCTGCAAAAATTCCCGGATACAATGATCTAGGTAGCCAGTTACCACTATGATCTTTTCAATGCCCTGAACTCTTAGATTTTCAAGTAGTCGCTCTAGGATAGGCTTGCCACCTACGAGCGTGAGGCATTTAGGTGCGTCAAGCGTTAACGGACGCAAGCGTGAACCTGTGCCTGCCGCAAGTAAAACAGAGGTTTTCACACGCTTAGACTTTGGCGCAATAATATCTACTAATGGAAAATTTTTGACAAGTTTCTCCTGGAATAATGAGCGGTTTATTCGTTTTCGCCGAATTTTTATAAGCCGAATCGAAGTATTTGTCGCACGGCAAAGCAGCCCGACAAGTGAGTGTAATAATTTAGTGGTCGTAACTTAGATCTGCAGAAATTGAAGCAAGAGATTTAGACAGTGGAGCGAGAGCAATAGATATACGAACGAGATCGGTTGCAATCTAGTGCTGTAGAGATTGGAGCAAGAGCGGAGGGTGGAAATGGGACGAGAGCTGTAAGTGTTAGAGCGAATGCTATAGGTATTTACAGTCTGCTTCACTTTCTACTGTAACACATGCAGGGTTGCACACCACCATAACACCCTTGACAATCCTGTTACGAACAGACTATCAGTGCTAATCAGGCAGCAAATAGTCATGACATTCCCGCAGGCTTGGTGTTGAGCATAGAGCTAATTGTCACCACAGTAGACACTGATGTTATACCTGTGGCTCTAGTCGCAGAGCTATTTTTTTGGATAACGGTTTAGCCTAACGCTCTAAGCTCGATGGGTAGGGCACTTAATTTTACCCTGAATAGCTGAATAGCTGAATTGTATGACTTTGATGGAGACAGTCCATTGTGGATGATTGTAGCGGGTCATTGTTAGCACCGATCCCGGCGTCGAGCCTCATATCACCCTAGATATCAGTGAGACTGTATTTAATAGCGGCATCTGAGTGATGCCGATGTCGAAATCATGCTGGTCTTAGCGGGTTCGGATCGAAAAAACCTCAGAGCAGCCATCTATTAACAATAATTCGCCGGTCTTAGCAGTAATTGATCTGCCTGCGCCACAATCAATGATCTACTCTGACGGTACAAATGAACACCTAGTGGTTCGTGCAGTGACAAAGCACAATGATGATTGAGTGTTATTAAACGGCTCGGCATATCATCACTGTTGCTGTAGGTTTCTACGCAGGCCCTTTTGGCGACAGCGAAGGTAAATAACCTCCCCAACACTATCGAAGCTAGAGTACCGATAGAGTTAAACAGCTTACTGCCATTACTTTAATGACGGTTAGGCTTGTAGATTAACCCAGAGGGCTATTCACCCACCAAGGTTTCGCAGCGGTAGTTTCCTCGGCCATCAATACCTAAAGTATCGGCCAGTTTAGGCAACAGTGTCTGTAATTTTTGTTTTAAGGTCCATGGTGGGTTAATAACAATCATGCCGGCAGCAGTCATTCCATGCTCGATGCTGTCAGGCTCTCGACCCAGTTCAAATAATTGAATATTTTGAATACCGCTGTTACGCAGTTTTTTTTCTAGAATATCGATACGCTCTCGTTCTACCACTGGGTACCAGAGGGCATAGGTTCCCGTAGCGAAGCGCTTGTGTGCCGCTATGAGTGTTTTGACGACGGTGTCGTAATCTTTTTTTATCTCATAAGGGGGATCAATCAGTATTAATCCACGCTTACTGGCTGGGGGCAGTAGTGTCAGCAGGCCGCTAAAGCCATCGCTTTCGGCAATGCGGACGTGACGTTTTCCGGTGAAGTTTTCCTGAAGTTTTTCTAAATCAGCCGGATGTAACTCGAACATCCAGCTGCGGTCTTTGCGGCGTAAAAACTGCTCGCCAATCATCGGTGAGCCGGGGTAATACACCAACTCATCGCGACTGTTAAAGTGCTTGACGCAGTTAAAGTAATCTTTCAGCTCCGGATAGTCGGCTCGGCTGAGTTTTGCAAAGCCGTCTTTGTACTCCCCAGTTTGCTGTGCGTGTTTGCTCTTTAGTCCATAGACGCCGGCACCGGCATGGGTGTCGATATAATCGAAGGGCTTATTTTTTTTACACAAATGTTGCAGAATTTCAATCTGCACTAAGTGCTTGAGGACATCGGCATAGTTGCCGGCATGGAAGGCGTGACGATAGCTAAGCAAGGGAACCCCAAAGATAATTTTTAGATGATTTTTAAATTAAAAGGACATTATTGATCGGACCAGACCGCAAATTCATTGCCGCTGGGGTCACTAAAATGAAAGCGGCGACCACCTGGAAAATTGAATGTCGGTTTACTAATAACACCACCGGCACGCTTTATTTCGGTTTCGGTTAGGTTCAGGTTTTGACTATAAAAAACAATTAAGGCGCCGCCATTATTTTGGCTGGTGACTTTGTCTGCTGAAAAAAAACCACCGTTGATATTGTCGAGGCTAAAAGCGCTGTAATTTATCGCGCCTGATTCTGGGTCAAAGTAGTCGCTAAATACCCAGTTAAACACCGCGCCAAAAAACAGCTTGCTGGCAACAAGGTCACGGCAGGCGATTTCTATGTAGTTAAGACTGTGATGTTGGTTCATTGTCGGTCCTTCATCTGCTCAATTACAGCCCCATATTTTTACGCAGCTGAGCCATGCGCTGGTGGTTTTCTTTACCGGTGAGTGGCGTTTCAATAGTTTCTGGCAGCGCTTTAACTTCAGGCGGAGACAGTTTTTCACCGTTAATAATACGCTCGCACAACTGTTGATAATTGCGCTCAAAAATCGGAAAGGCGATGCGCTGGGTATTATTACCGATAAAGTGCCAGTCGCTGATTTTGCCAGCATGGTAAACCGCCGAGTGCGACCAGTTGTAACCACTCTTGGGACTGGGTGCTCGGCAGGCTTCTATGTAGGCGTTGTGGGCGCTGGGCAGGCCGTGATGATTGAGGTCGCCCTGACAGCAGTCGATCATCTTCTTCAAGGTCGGCAGGTATTCACTGCTCTCGATGGCGCGCTTGGCGCCGCGCAGTAATGCCTCGGTATCAAAATAGCCGAGAGACTCCATCCACAGACGTTTGGCAGTTATTAAAGTCTCTGTGTCGCTGAAGGCTTTGTAATACTGGTTGTGATAATTAACACGAAACAGGGTGAAGATTTGATTGATAGCATCAATCTTTGTGTCGCTGGGCGGTGTACGATTACCCTGCTGTGAACGGTCTGATGCTGACGATACCCGATTAGAAGCCTGCTTTTTTAATTGGCCTGCAACTTGATTGATTAAGTCTTTACTGTCTTGCATCGCTGCTGTCCGGTTTAAATACTGTAAAAATTCGGTGAATATCGCCACAAAAAAGGTCTGAGGTAGTTTTTCGATGCTCAAGTGCCAGAAAGATTTAATCTATGTTGTAAAATACAAAATTAGTATTTACTGAATTTTTTCTGTCACCTGCCTTTCCTGCGAGCTGCCACCGTATCCTCTGCGGTAAATGTTCTTTATATGTGCTTTTGGGCTGGACGTTATGTTGCCCAACTGCGGTCGGTTAAATCGTCGCTCAAGCTGCGTTCGCGAGTGTTGCCGCTTGGGTTTGCGCCCGAGGCTTGTGCCGTCTGTGTTGCCATCTGATGACGTCTGGCCCAGTGGTATTTACAGTGCTGCACAAATTTACTGTTCCAGGCGTTGTGGATTTCTTTGCGGTCGCGCCAGTAGAGCACGAAGTCGGGCTGTTGTTGGCGGGCAAAATCCAAATCGATATTGGCCAGTCGCAACACATCGATAGCATCTTCACTGGGGCGCCAGTTTTCGGCCAGCAATTTTGCTTCGCTGTTGTGCTCCACAGTGCTGCTATAGCGCGCCCACTGGCGACGTACATGCTGAATAAATTTGCTGTTCCAAGTGTTGGTGATTACGCCTTTTTCCTGCCAATAGATAATAAACTCTGGGATGGCCTCTTCAACAAAGTGAGCCTCTATGGCTGCGTGTTTGAGCAATATTTCCAATGCATCTGGGCTCGGGCGCCAGCCCGCGGCAATGGGACCCTCGGTATCAGCTTGAATAAAGCGCTCCTGCTCGCGCTCGCGACTGACTCGCTGTTGGCGCGACTGCTGGGTTTGATGCTCTTGCCAGTGGTGTAATACCTGCTTGATAAATTTGGAACCCCAAGAGTGATGGGCCTCGGCGCGCTCGCTCCAGTAGGTGACAAATTCGGCTATTCGATCACGTACATACTGTTCGGGAATATTATGTTGGGCAATTCGGCGCATGACATCGTCGCTGGGCTGCCACTGTGGTGAAATACGATTGGCGCCTTGAGCGACCTGATTGTGGGCGCGGCTGTTTGGCGTAGCGAGTTTTTGCCCGGATGCGGTCAGTGGCTGTGCAGCCTGCTCGTTGAGGGCGAATTGAATAACGCGGCAACTGGCGTAGGGCGCAGAGCCGAGAATAATCACGCCCTTGTCAGACAAACTTTTACAAATTCGCTGCACATCTAGGTCGTTCCAGAAGGGCATGGTGCGCTCAATGGTCTGCTCTTTAACTTCTAGCCATTGTAAACCATTGTGGGCGATAGGCTCGCCATAGTGCAGCAGGTCGCTGAACACCGCCAGCATCGTGGCCTCTTCTAGCCCAAGTGTGGTGGCTAGGGCGGGAGAGATTTGCAGTGGCTTTTCAGCAACCAGCGATGACGGTGGGGGGCAGTGGTTACTCATAGTTTGAATTGTAGAGCTTTTAATGGGGGGTGGATAGTTGCCTGTGGCTATCAGGGTCGATGTCGCTGGAATTAATGCATGTATGCTTGTACAGTTATGTAAAATTAAAATAGGATTCCCCATGGCCAAGGCCAAAACTGCTTACGTCTGCAACGATTGCGGCTCAGATTATCCCAAATGGCAGGGCCAGTGCAGTGACTGCGGTGGCTGGAATAGCTTAGCGGAGGTCAAACTAGCGGCCTCTCCAGTGCAGGCGCGAAATCAAGCGAAATTTAGTGAGAAACTCTCAGGCTATGCCGGTGGCGCTCAGGCAGGGCAGCTGCAGACTTTGTCTGAGATTAATCTCGATGATTTGCCGCGTGTTAGCAGCGGTACCGTCGAACTTGATCGTGTTCTGGGTGGCGGCTTGGTGCCGGGCTCGGTGGTATTGATTGGTGGCAGCCCCGGCGCTGGTAAAAGTACTTTACTGCTGCAAACACTGTGTTATTTATCAACCCAGATGGAGGCACTCTATATCACTGGCGAAGAGTCGCTGCAGCAGGTGGCTATGCGCGCTCAGCGACTGGGCTTACCGACCGATAAATTGAAAATGCTCAGTGAGACCAGTGTCGAGAGCATATGCGCCACCGCCCAACAGCTTAAGCCGAAGGTGCTGGTGGTCGATTCTATTCAGGTGGTGCATATGGCCGACGTGGCCTCGGCGCCGGGCTCGGTGTCGCAGGTGCGAGAGAGTGCCGCTTATTTAACCCGCTTCGCCAAGCAAACTAATACCATCTTGATACTGGTCGGTCATGTGACCAAAGACGGCTCACTCGCTGGCCCTAAAGTATTGGAGCATATGATCGACTGCTCGACGCTACTGGAAGGCGACAACGACTCGCGTTTTCGCACCCTACGCTGCAGTAAGAATCGCTTTGGCGCGGTCAATGAGCTGGGTGTGTTCGCCATGACTGGGCAGGGGCTGAAAGAAGTTTCTAACCCTTCGGCCATTTTTCTACAGCGCGGCGATGCAGTTTCGTCGGGCTCGGTGGTAATGGTGGTGTGGGAGGGTACGCGGCCACTACTGGTAGAAATTCAGGCGCTGGTTGACGACAGTCATCTCGGCAATCCGCGCCGTATTGCGGTTGGCTTAGAGGGCAATCGTCTGTCGATGCTGTTGGCGGTATTGCACCGTCATGGCGGTATTATGGTGGGCGATCAAGACGTGTACGTGAATGTAGTGGGCGGTGTCAAAGTTATGGAAACTAGTGCCGACCTCGCGACCTTGTTGGCGATAGTGTCGAGTTTTCGCAACCGGCCCCTATCACATGATTTGATGGTGTTTGGTGAGGTGGGTTTGTCCGGTGAGATTCGGCCGGTGCCCAGCGGTCAAGAGCGTTTGCGCGAAGCCGCTAAGCACGGTTTTAAACGTGCAATTGTACCTGCTGCTAATGCGCCATCAGGCAAGATTCCTGGGCTGGAAATTATCGCAGTGAAAAGTTTGACCGACGCTTTGGGGGCAATAGATTAATTTCTAGCCACGAATTTAATCAAAACACAGTTCATTGCGCTGCGCCTCTTTAATGTAGTATTTGGAAGTCCTCATGCTTGTGCATTGATTCAAGCATGGGTTGATTGATAACCTCTGGCAGGCACAGCCAGTCGCCATTGAGTAGCTCGTCTTTCTAGTTTCAGGGGGCTAACAGACTCATTTAGGGTGTTCAAAAGTCATCACATGCTACAAGTGCAAGCTATCATACAAGTTTTGACTAAAATGACTGATCTTGTAACAAATATTGCTAAGTTAAGCTTTTATGCGAAATGAATGCCGATATCAAAAACTTTTAACAGCCTAGACTGGATATTTACAGGGTCCAAGCCTCTTCAGAGTAACCCTGGTACTGCAGCGAATGCGTTGCAGCTAAGGTGTCGAGCAATTGACTGGCAAGCCAAGTGTCTTTGACGAGGTTGTTTGTGCTGCGGGGTTGATGCGGACATAGCCTTCAACATGGACAGCGGCTATAAAGGATTATTTACAGCCAACATAAAGGGGGCCTGAGCCTACGATCAAGCCCCTGTTTTATTTCTAGCGTACCTACAAAAAGCTAGGCGCCATAAGCCGCACGACTTACCACTGCGGCATTATCCAAATACTGGCTTAACACCTTTACGTCAGCAGGGGTTAAGTTACCGGCCACTTGTTTTAGTTCCAGCTGGCCGATGACATAGTCGTACAGTGCGTTGGAGAAATTGCGCTTGGCTTGATAGAGATTGCGCTGCACATTGAGTACATCCACCAAATTACGAGTTCCCACTTCGTAGCCTGCTTGGGTTGCCTCCATAGCGCTGTTGCTAGATACAATAGCCTGCTGACGAGCGTTGACGCGAGCTACGTTAGTGACCACACCTAGGTGCCGAGAACGCGCTTGTTGAATAGTGTTTCGCTGCGCTAGATAAGACAGCTCCTGCGCTTGCAGATACTGCCCTTGAGCTTGACGGCGCTCACCGCTGACGCGCATACCAGAGAAGATCGGTACATTAAGGCTCAAACTGTAAAACTCACCCTCGGTGTCGGTGTCGAAGGGACTGCTTGGCTGGTAAGTGCCAATAGTATCCCTTTGTGTGCGTCCGTTCTCTGTGCTCTGGCGGTAGCTGGCGGTGGCCGACAGTGTTGGGTAGTGGCCGGCTTTTTTGGCCTTGGCATTTTGATGACTGGCCTGCGACTGCAGTTGGGCCACTTTTAAGCTGTAATTATTGTCTAGTGCAAACTCAACCCATTTGTGACGTTCGGCGGGGACCGGATCAGTCACTGGGAAGTTGGCTTGTAAAGGAGCAATCTGGTCATGGGCGGTACCGGTAATTACTTCTAACTGTTCGTAAGAAATGCCGAGCCGACCTTTGGCTTCGAGCGAGGAAGCGGTGGAACTGTCGTAAGCGGCACGGGCTTCGTGTACATCCGTGACCGCGGTAAGGCCAACTTCAAAGCGCTGCTTGGTTTGCTGCCACTGATGCGACAGGGCCTTCTCTTCGGCTAATGCTGTTTCTAGATTGTCAACTCGGCGCAGCACATTAAAGTAAGAGTCTGCAACGCGTATGATCAATGATTGTTGGTCGGCGCTAAATTGCGCGGTGGATAATTCGCTTAATACCGCTCCCTGCTGATAGGCATGCCAAGCACGCATATCAAACAGTGGTTGGCTTAGGCTGACTGCCCAAAAGGTTTGCTCTTGATCGACATCATTCTGGTTGAGCCAGATACCGGAGTTGATGTTGTTACTTTTGTCGCTATCGTTCTTGTCCCAACCTAAGTCGCCCTTAACTTGTGGCAATAAGCCGGCGCGGCCTATGGTAATAGATTCCATGCCCGCTTCATAAGCCGCTCTGTCGGCTTTTAGTTGATTGTCATTTTCCAGTGCTAGCTGATAAACATCCATTAGGTTGTCGGCTTGGCTAACGGCACTAAAGGTCATTAACGTTGCCAGCAGTAGAGACAGGCGCTTGGGTTGTAGGTATGACTTCATGGCATTCCCTTGTGGGTATAAAAACAGTTTGTTGGCGGCTTGACGGAGACGATGATTATTTATTCAAGTGTAGCAATTTGTGTTATTTGGGGCGAGGTTAAAAAACGTTAACTTTTGCTAATAGAATTAAATCGATAAACCTGAATTGGCCAAGTGTGAGCAATTGTATGGTTAGTTTCGCGTGTCGAGGGCTTTTGTTTTATGATTAGATCCATTAATAATAAATGAGTCGACATGGTGTCGTCGTCATACGGAATTTGAAATAAGGCTTGGATTATGCGCACCTCCTTTTTAACTGCAGCGACAGTAGTAGTATCGGTATTTCTGACGGCTTGTTCTGGCTTGAAAATGAATGAGCGAGTAGCGGCGTCAAACGAGTTACAACAAGCAGCGACCTATTCGTGGAAAAGCGAGGTCGTGCACGACACAAGTTCAACCGGCGGTGACAGTGCACATTTTGATAGTAATGTGCGCAATGCCGTTGCGTCGGTTTTATCGTTAAAAGGGTATAAGTACGTTAGCGAAAATGCAGACTTTATTATGGATTACCGCATTACTGTGGTGCCGGGTGAGGCGACTGCCGAGCAGTATCGCAATACACACATACCCTACCAGTCTGGAGCGGCGATGGGCCGCATTGAATTTAATGACTGGAATAATATTCAGGCGACTAATGAATTTTATGAGCGCGGTTACTTGGCATTAACCGCGTTTGCTCCGAGTAAACCGGTGATCTGGTGGGAAACTATCGCCAGTAAAATGATCGATGACGGCGACAGTGCTGAGCATCGCAGTAGAACTCTGCGTCAGGCCATTGGGAAAATGTTGAAAGCCTTCCCGGCCGCTGGCCACAAGCAATAAGAGCCCATTGCGCGCTTTTGTACTCTCTGGCAGGGTTCTCTAACAGGGCCTAGTCTTGGTGAAAATCTACTTGGTCGGTCATTTGTAGCGCCGACTAAGAGCCGTTGCTTGGAGGTAAACCGACCTCTTTGCCTCGGTCTCATTCTCGCCAGCGGGCAGCGTTAATAAATTTGTCTGTCAATAATTGATTTAAGGTTATGAGTAACATGATAAAAATTTCTCAGTATATTACTCGCAGTGTGTTGGCTGTCGCGGCAGTTATTAGTTTGAGCGCCTGCGTGACGGATACCTCCTCGCCCGAATCCGCCGCACTGACCCAGAGTTCTGTGATAGCGGTGAGTTCGCCTGATATCGTCCTCAACAGTGCGCATCAGCTAAGTTGGTTCTCGCAGGACTTCCTAGTGGTTGAAGGTCAAACACCGAGCAGTGCTAATATCCACAGTTACAACTACATCAAACAGCGTATTCAGTTAGCGCTGGAAGCCAAGGGCTTAAAGTTTGCCCCCGAGGGCACCGAGACCGATCGTCAAGTTGTGGTTGCGGCACTGTTGGGAGAGGGCGAGAATGCTATTAATATGGAGCGATTATTTAAGCTTTACCCCAACCTTAGCGTCGAGGCGGGCGACTTCAAAGTGGGTACACTATTGGTAGCGGTCATAGATCCGCAGCAGCACAAAGCGGCTTGGCGCGGTGCTATTCAGGCGCTGATCGATGAGGATGTGACCCAGGTTCAGCGTCAAACTCGTATTGAAGTCGCGGTGCAGCTTCTGCTGCGAAGTCTTGACGTTTAATCCTTTTTTATTTCTCAGTGCTGCGTTTATTGCGCCATCACGCTGTGTTTAACCATTTTACCGCCGCGCAATACTTCTATCACTTCGGTCTCGCCTTCTTTGACCGAGCTGAAGTAGTTGCTGGTGCAGCCATTGCCGGCGGGATTCTTTAGCGTGAAAATCACTCAAATATAACAGCACTTTAACGCTATGCCTAAATCGTGCTTACTGCTGCGCAACAGTAAAACACTGCTACAGAGTGCAAATACTCCTTGAGTAGTTACAGCTTGTCGCTGTAGTTACCTACTGAGGCGTAGGTGGTCCACTCTGAACTGAATACACCGGGGGTTTCGACCAAGTGTAGTGACACGGTGGTGGGATTGTTCGCTTGGATGAACCGCGTGTGCACGCCGTTGCCCACTTGACGCGGATTTTCAGTAGCGACCCAATTGCTATTCAGGCAGCCTTTTACTCGTTTGACGCTGTCATGGTAGCGAGTGGCGGCGACATCTTTGGTGGGAGATACAATCGAGCAGACATAGTTGAATTTGCCCGAACCCCAGCCCCAGATTTCGCAGCGGTCTTGAATTACCTCGTAATCGGTCTGCCAGATAGTAATGCTATTAAAAGGGCGTGGTCGGATGCGAATGTCGGCAAAGTTGTTGCTGTGGTCGGCAACCAGTTTGTCGATGGCGTCGCAGGGCTCTATCTTGGCTTGTTCTAATCTTTGGTATTGGTTGCAGCCGTACAAGGTGGTAGCGGCGGCCGTAATTAATACCGTAAGGGGCAGTAAACGTAATTTTTTGGGGCGTGAAGTCGAGAGCGCAGGCATGTCTGAATTCCTTGGGCAGACGGGTAATAAAAAAGCATTGCAACGATTATAGAGTAGCCCGGTGTGCATTACAGCTGGGGTGGCGGCACCCTTTAAATAATGCAGCTTATTAGACCGTATCTATACCGTCGCTCTGGTGACTTTTTGTGCGATTGCGGCTAAACTGCAGATAATCTTGTCGGGGTGCTTTGTCGAGTTAATGCTTACTTATTAGCATCGGCACAGAGAGGCGAAGATTTTTTGCCAGGGTTAGACGGGACTGCGCGCAAGCAGGGACTGTACATTAGGTACATAACTGACTGAACACAGCAGCAACGAACTTTGCGTTAAAAAACTGCCTCCTAAGCTGAGAATTACCCGCTAACCTGATCCAGATAATGCTGGCGTAGGGAACGAGATAAGTTATTGTGGCCTCCGTTGCCTCCTTTCTTATTGTTCTCTATATGCACGGCTGTTAACCGAGATAGCTGTGGCTCCAAACTCTACCGCATCAACGCCCATCGCCCTGTCTGTCGCTGGTAGCGACCCATCGGGCGGCGCCGGCATACAGGCCGATCTAAAGACATTTGCCGCCTGCAGGGTTTTTGGCACTTCGGTAGTGAGCGCCCTGACGGCTCAAAATACTTTAGGTGTGCAGGCTTTGGCACCAGTAACGCCGGAGTTTGTAGCGCTACAGTTGCGCACATTGTTGGCGGATATGCCTATCGCAGCGGCGAAAACCGGTATGCTCTATTCGGCTAAAGTTATCGACGCCCTGCTGGCGGAGTTACCGGCGCACTTGCCGTTGGTGGTGGACCCAGTGTTGGTTTCTAGTAGTGGTCGCCGTCTGCTTGATCATGAAGGTGAGCAGGCACTGCGAGAGCAATTGCTGCCGCGTGCGACCTTAATTACGCCTAACCTTGACGAGGCGGCCGCGTTGCTACAGTGTCAGACGGCCAGTAGCGAGCTAGATATTATTGACCAAGCGCGCGCCCTACTCGATTTAGGACCGCAGGCGGTGTTAATTAAGGGAGGGCACGGCGCGGGCCCAATGGCGACTGACTTGTTGTTGCTGTCCGACAATTTGGTGGCGCTAGGGGATGATCGGCAGTTTGTTTTTAACAGCTCGCGACTCAGAGTAAGCAATAGTCACGGTACCGGCTGTACCCTGTCTGCGGCTATTTGTGCCAATTTGGCTAAGGGTGAATCACTGCTAAGTGCGGTGGCTATAGCGAAAGAATTTATTAGCGGTGCACTTAAGCGCGCCGACGAATTTGAACTTGGAAATGGTGCCGGTTCGGTTCATCATTTCCACCAGTATTATTAACCTAATTAGTAATGATTTTTTCCGTGAGGACACTATGAATCAAGAAGTGAACATTCAAGCTCTAAGCGAAACGGCCGTAGTCGATGAAGCTTCCGTACAGCCGTTCCCCGGCTCTGAAAAAATTCATGTTGAGGGCTCAACCCCAGATATTCGAGTGCCGATGCGTGAAATCAGCTTAGCCGATACCGGCGGTGATTTTGGTGTGGAAAAGAATCCACCGGTGCGTGTATACGATACCTCCGGCCCTTATACCGATCCGACCGTGACCATCGATGTGCGTAAAGGTGTGCCCGATATTCGCAGTAGCTGGATTGCAAACCGTGAAGACACTGAGGCGCTAACTGAGTACAGCTCTGAGTTCACCAATGAGCGTTTGGAAGATGCCGAGTTAGCCAAGCTGCGTTTTGATTTGCAACATCGTCCGCGCAGGGCGAAAGCCGGCAAAAACGTCACTCAGATGCACTACGCACGTCAGGGTATTATTACCCCTGAAATGGAATATATCGCCATCCGTGAAAACATGTCTCGCGCTCAAGCCGTTGAGCTGGGTGTCGAAGGCGATCAGCACCCAGGCGAAAGCTTTGGTGCGAGTATTCCTTCCGATATTACCCCGGAATTTGTCCGCTCAGAAGTGGCTCGCGGTCGTGCTGTAATCCCGATGAATATTAATCACCCAGAAGTAGAACCGATGATTATCGGTCGCAATTTTCTGGTTAAGATCAATGGCAATATTGGTAATTCTGCGCTGGGTTCTTCCATTGAGGAGGAAGTTGAAAAGCTGACTTGGGGGACTCGCTGGGGTGCAGATACGATTATGGATCTGTCCACCGGTAAGAACATTCACGAGACCCGTGAGTGGATTGTGCGTAATTCTCATGTACCAATCGGCACTGTACCTATTTACCAAGCGCTGGAGAAAGTTAACGGCGTAGCCGAAGACCTAACCTGGGAAATCTTCCGCGACACGTTAATTGAGCAAGCTGAGCAGGGAGTGGATTACTTCACCATTCACGCTGGTGTATTGCTGCGCTATGTGCCGCTGACCGCTAAGCGTGTTACCGGTATTGTCTCGCGCGGTGGCTCCATCATGGCTAAGTGGTGTCTGGCGCATCACAAGGAGAGCTTCCTTTATACCCACTTCGAAGAAATTTGCGAGATAATGAAGGCTTACGATGTGACCTTCTCGCTCGGCGATGGCCTGCGTCCAGGCTCGGTTGCCGATGCCAATGATGAAGCTCAATTTGGTGAGTTAGAAACGCTGGGCGAGTTGACACAAATCGCTTGGAAGCATGACGTACAGTGCTTTATTGAAGGCCCTGGTCACGTGCCAATGCACATGATCAAAGAGAACATGGAAAAGCAAATCGAAGTGTGTGATGAGGCGCCTTTTTATACTCTCGGCCCACTAACCACCGATATTGCACCAGGCTATGATCATATTACCTCTGGTATTGGTGCCGCCATCATCGGCTGGTACGGCTGTGCCATGCTTTGCTACGTAACGCCAAAAGAGCATCTGGGCCTGCCCAATAAAGACGATGTGAAATATGGCATCATCACCTACAAGATCGCCGCACATGCAGCCGACTTGGCTAAAGGGCATCCGGGGGCCCAGCTACGCGATAATGCTCTGTCTAAGGCGCGCTTCGAGTTCCGTTGGGACGATCAGTTCAATTTGGGTCTAGACCCAGATACTGCGCGCTCTTACCACGATGAAACCCTGCCTAAGGATTCTGCCAAGGTCGCGCACTTCTGCTCTATGTGTGGGCCTAAGTTCTGCTCTATGAAAATCTCGCAGGAAGTTCGTGTCTTTGCCGCCAAGCATGGTACCGATATCTCAGCCATTGGCGATGAACAAGTCGTGCGCATGATTGACGTAGAAGCCGAGATGAAAGCTAAGTCGGAGGAGTTTAAAGCTGCCGGTTCGGAGATTTATCAGAAGGTTTGATCGCTAAACTGAACTAAATTAAAAAGGCCGCTGGTTTAATCGTCAGCGGCCTTTTTCGTGATATTAACTATAGTGATCACAAGTGCTGCCAAAATGGCTTTGGTCGAACAAATATAGGCGAATAATTCTCGGGCAGGGCTTAAATAGTCATCGTATATAGCGATGGGGGTGGCAATTAATGCGGCCCCTAAGATGAACTGGCTGTAGCTCGAATATCTGCTCTAATGGTTAACTATTAAATACCGCTTATAAAAGCAGTCGACCCGTTTAGATGCGCCGATCAAATAACAAATGATGACAATTATTTCCTGCTGCTGCCGGCAGATCTTGCTTAGGTCGGAATGCTAGCGGCTTTCCTGTAGCCAAGCTATCGCGTTCTGGTGATCCTCGAAATACTGAATCTCGCCGGAGATAAACCAACTGCCTATCTCGGCAGAGTTCTCTTGCCAGTTTTTATTGCCATAGATAGTAATCCTACTTAACTGGCGACCATATTTGAGGCCCAGTTTGAAATCATCCCGTGCAGCATGTAATTCCCAGCCTTCGAGCTGGGTGCCGTCGATCAAAAGTTTAACGCAACAGCGCTCTATTCCATCCAGCGCCGAACTCAGCATCGGTGTAAAAATTAGGTAGTCATCGTGATTGAGTGCGCCGGTGGCTTTTAATGTTAAAAATACCTCACTGAGCTTATTGTTGAGTTCTGTGCGCTGGATACCAATCGATATTCCCTAGTGTTTTAGGCTCATGCTTTCACCTTAAGTATGGGGTGTTAATTGTTTTCTAATTTAATTGTAGACACTTTGTTGGAAAGTTAATAAATTGCATGACATATTTATAGGCATTGGCTAAGTTGGCTCCTGTCTGATGGATAAGCGCCGGATGTCCAATGAAGTTATTGCCAAATTCAATATATAAAAAGCTTATATGCGGCTTCTTACTGGTCGCGCTCTTGCCCGTTGCTGCCCTAGCTTGGGTTAGGCAGGACCCTAGCTTGTTGCTCGGGGTGGCCGCTGTGGCCATACTGGGGGCGGGTGTTATTTCGTTGTATATGGCTCGTGCTCTGGCGGCTCCGATAGTGGCTTTAACGGGACACGCCCAGCGCTTGGCTCGCGGTGATTTTTCTGAGCGGATTGCGGTCAGTCGTCAGGATGAGATTGGCACTTTGGCCAAGTCCCTGCAAAGTATGACCGATTCACTGGAGCGGGCCATTGATGAGGTGAACTATAAAAACCGACAGCTGGCTCAGAGCAGCCGTTTAAAGTCTGAATTTTTAGCCAATATGTCCCATGAAATTCGCACTCCGATGAATGCGATTATGGGCATGTCTGAATTTCTACAAGACACCCCCTTAAACGGCGAACAAAAAGAATTAGTGACTGTTATCGCTCATAGCGGTCGTTCACTCTTAGCACTGATCAATGATATTTTGGATGTCTCCAAGGTGGAGGCAGGTAAGCTACAATTGCAGTGTCAGGCCTTTAATTTTGCCGAGTGGCTGAAAGCCCTAGCCGATGCTGCAAGACTTAATGCCGGTGCTAAAGGGCTGGATTTTTCAGTGACTGTTAGCAGTAATATGCCAGCTTACATCTCGGCCGATTCGGTGCGACTCGGACAGTGTCTTAATAACTTAATCGGCAATGCAGTCAAATTTACTGCTAGCGGCTTCGTCAAAGTGGATGTGGCGGTACTGGCTTTTCTGAACGTTGCTGGTCACCAGCAAGTTAGCTTAAAAGTTAGTGTCAGTGATTCTGGCATAGGTATCGATCAATCTCAGCAAGACAAAATATTTAACAAGTTTTTCCAAGCCGATGGTTCGGCCTCGCGACTCTATGGTGGTACCGGACTTGGCACTACTATTACCAAACAGTTGGTTGAGTTGATGGGCGGCGAAGTTGGGCTGGAGAGCTGTGCGGGGCAGGGGTCTAAATTTTGGTTCGTGGTGCATTTAAATGTTGCGGAAACATGCGATGAGAAAAAATCGACCCTACAACTGGCGCTGTTTGCTGAGAATGCTTTGGCGAGTTCAGTTCGCTTAGCTGCAGAGCATAATATCCCAGTGCAGGACAGTTCAGTTAAAATTCTTCTGGTGGAAGACAATCCCGTGAACCAGTTGGTGGCGCAAGGTTTTTTAAAAAAATTAGGTTATGCCAATGTCGATAGCGTGGAAGATGGCGAACAGGCGCTAGTAGCCATGTTGGGCCATAACTATGACTTAGTGTTTATGGACTGTCAGATGCCGATAATGGATGGCTATGCTTCCGCGCGCGCTATCCGTTTACTTGAAGGTGATAAAGCGAATACGCCTATTATTGCCATGACAGCTTGCACCATGAAGGGCGACCGCGAAAAATGCCTAGCGGCAGGTATGAATGACTATGTAGCCAAACCTTTGAATGGTCAGAATATTAATGCCGCTATAGTACGCTGTATAAAATTAGAGCCAACAACATAATTGGAGCAAGTAAAATGAGTGTGGAAATTCTAGATTTAGAGATTAGCAATAAAGATAAAGTCGTTGCTTTGCGTATTGACGGTGCTGTCGATCAGATGGCGATGATGCAAGTATTGGGCTTAATTGGTCAAGTTCATCAGGTCCATGGCAAGGTGCGTATTTATCAAGAGATTGAGAATATCGGTGCCATAGAGTTAGACGCTATTATAGAGAAAATTAAGTTTTTATTTAGCTCAGGCCTCAGCGTGTTCGAACGAGTTGTTATTGTCACAGATAAAAGCTGGCTGCAGAAAATCACTGCATTAGAAAATAAGTTGCTGTCCACGTTCGGAGTAGCTATCGATGTCAAAGCCTTTGCCAAGGCTGATGAAGCTGCAGCGCTGGCCTATTTGCAAGCCGAGTAAAAGAGTAGATATTGATATGCATTTGGGTTTAAAGAATGACGCTCATGAATTTCGATTTATGTTGTTATTGGTGTGCTTATTTGGTGCGCTAATTATTCCTCCCTACTTTGCGAGGCACGAATTTTTTTCTTTAATATCTAAGGCTGTACTTTCGATGGTTCTGTTGGCCTCTATCTACTCTGTTATGGAGTTGCGACGTCTATGGGTTCCGGCCGTGGTCTTGCTTGTGCCGGCCATTGCTTCGATCTGGATCGAGCAATTTAGTAATCAAAATCGTCTGGCTTTTTATATTCATAATCTCACCACCATCGCCTTCTTGAGCTTTATTGGCTATCATTTTTTAAAACATCTTCTCGGTTGTAAAACAGTCACCATCAATGTGATTTATGCCTCTATGTGTCTCTATTTGATGCTGGCATTTATTTGGGCGGCGATTTATGCAAATATTCACTTATTCTATGGCGGTGCCTTTAATTTTAGTAATGACTATTTGATTGCAGCGACATCGAGTGAAGATCGTTACATGGGGACTTTTACTTATTTCAGTTTTATCACCCTATCGACATTGGGTTATGGCGATATAACCCCAGCCAATAATGTCGCAGGTGCCTGGGTGGCGGTAGAGGCGATGATTGGTCAATTCTATATAGCAATTATTATGGCTAGGTTGGTTAGCTTGCATGCTGCGAATAAAGTCACTGAAAAAAACTAATCTTAAATACCTGCTCATCTAAAATTTATGAGCTAGATTCAATTGATAGAACATGGCCTGTAAATTCATAGCTTGGTAGTAGCTGAAGTTCAGTTAGTTACTAGTTTGGCGGATTTTGGCACCGGCTATAATGCCGTTATAAGATAATATCAACACCAGTATGGCCATAAAACCAGGCGCTAAAATTGCTGACATCCTAAAATCTATCGATTATAAGCGCGGCATTACGTTTTTGGGCCCTTCTGTGTTTTGAGCCCTTTCCGGCTTGTCACCCATGGGCTTTAGCAAACCTTAGTAGAGCTAAGCGCTAGCTGACCGATAAAACTGTCGGCAGAAAAGTCACCGGACTAGAGGTCTGAATTTATGCTGATATGCGTTATCGGCTTTAATATTTGAGTTCTTTATGAAACTTCCTGTTGCATCAATACTTTTTTCTATCGGTTTTATGGCCAGTGTTTCTGAAGCGCTAGCCTCCGATTTTTTTGACCCTCTCGACGGACAGCTGGATTTGTCTAACTATCTATCAGAAAACGCCTATGGCTTTTTGCCGGTGCCCATCATTATTACCGACCCAGCAGTCGATGGTGGCTTAGGGGTGGCGGGGCTATTTTTTCACGAGAGTGAAGCAGAAAAAGAGGCGCGTATTAAAGCTATGCGCTCATCCGATGGCGGAGCTCAAAAGCACATAATACCGCCGAGTGTGTCTGCCATTGCAGTGGCGGCAACGGGCAATGATTCGTTGTTTGCGGGTGGCGGTCATATGGGCTTTTTTAACCAAGGAAAAGTTCGCTATGTCGGAGTTGGTGGCTATGGCGATGTGAATTTAGACTTTTATGGTTCGGGTGATATTGGCACAGGCCGAGCGATTTCCTTGAACACTGAGGCGGTCATGGTGATGCAAAAGCTAAAATTTAAGACTGGTGATTTGCCTTTATTTGTCGGCGTGACTCAGCGCTATGTCAGCGCTGAAATTACCCCCAACAGTCTAGGCGATTTGGATGCACTTTTGCCGCCAGAATATTCTAAGCAGTTAACAGCGCTGCTTACTCAAAATGTAGCAACCTCGGGCTTAGGATTGTTAGCGGAGTGGGATAGTCGCGATAATGTCTTTTCGCCTAAAACTGGTTATCACTACGAAGTAGAGCAAATCTGGTATCGCAACGCCTTTGGTAGTGATGTCGATTATGACCTAACTCATATCGAAGGCCGTAATTATTGGCAGCTGGCCGATAGCTGGCTGCTAGGGTTTAGGTTAGATAGCTCTTATGCTGACAGTGATGGCTTGCTACCGCCATTTTCGACACCCGCTGTGGATTTGCGTGGTATTCCCGCTATGCGCTACCAGGGCAAGCTTGTCGGCGCACTGGAAACTGAACTGACTTGGCAGATTGACCGCCGCTGGAGTGTAAAAGCCTTTACGGGTGTGGCTCGCGCCAGTAATGACACCTCGAGTTTTTCAGATGCCGATACGCTAGATACTTTTGGCGGCGGTTTTCGCTACCAGATTGCCAGGCGCTATGGTTTTGATATGGGAGTTGATCTCGCTCGCGGCCCCGACGACACTGTGTTTTACATTACAGCCGGCTCGGCATGGTGACACCTTATGAATAAACAAGCAGTTTTTGGTTTAAATGATGTGGAGATATTACGTCGTGAAAGGGTGTTCGACGGCTTCCTTAAGGTGGATCGCTTGTGTCTGCGCCACAAACTGTTCGATGGCGGCTGGGGCCCAGAGTTAACGCGTGAACTGCTTAGTCGCGGCCCGGCCGTGGCGGCGGTACTCTACGATCCAGTTAACGACTTAATCGGACTGGTCGAGCAGTTTCGCGTCGGATGTCTGGATGAACCGTCTGGCCCGTGGCCGCTGGAAGTAGTAGCGGGTATTCTCGATTGCGGCGGTACTCCCGAGCAGGCAATGCGGCGCGAATTGCTCGAGGAAGCGGATATCTCACCGCGTGAACTGCGTTATATCTGTGATTATTTATCAAGTCCCGGCGGTTGTGATGAAAAACTCTATCTCTACTGCGCTATAGCCGATTTGTCGCAAGCGGGCGGCATTCATGGCCTAGAAACCGAGGGCGAGGACATTCGCCTGTGCATTTATCCCGCCGCCGAGGTATTTGCAAATTTATATGGCGGTAGTATGAATAATGCGGCTACCTTAATTTGCCTGCAGTGGCTGCAGTTGCATCAAGATAGCCTAAAGTAGCTGAGCGCAGGCTTGAAGTGATTCCATACTGGCAGGTGCAGGACTTTGCATAGCTAACTCTATTTCACAGAGATACCTTTGCTATGGTATTTTATTGGTTAAAAGGTCAATATTGAACTTTTAACCTCTATAACCGAGATGTTATTAACAGTATTTCAATTGCCGAAGCCGGATAATAGTAGGAGGGTCAATGAAAGTTCCTTATAAAATCGATTTGCCCCGTCAGCAGGCGCAGTGTTCGCACAATTACGCGCGGCTGCTGAAGTTGTTACCCGATCTAGACAACCGTGAGCGTTGGGCTATAGCGCTCGATAGTGGTGAGATGGAAATACAAGTGCACGAGCGAGCGCGCTACACCACGACTTTAAGTGTGAGCCAGAGAGACTCTGCATTAACACTATGGTCTCAGGCACTCACTTTAACTGTAAGGCTCTACCACGATGCCGATATGGCCGAAGTGGTTGCTTGGGATCATCACCGCCAGCTGCAGCCGCGGTACAGCTATCCCAACAGGGATATGTACCACGAAGATGAAAAATCGCAGTTTAACCATTTTCTTGGCGATTGGTTAAGTCATAGCTTGGGTTGTGGTCGAGCGGTAGAAACCGTTAATATTAGTCAATAAACGTTATTTATAAACAAAAGGAATAAGTGGGTCGGTGTCGAAAACAAGCTCTCAACAACGTGACCAGGAGGGTCAGCCCTATCGACTGGTGCAGTTTACTGACTGCCATTTGGGCGCTGTAGCCGGCGAAACTCTGCTCAATCTCGACACCGATGAAAGTTTTGTCGATGTACTGCAGCTAATAGAGGCGCGCGAGAGCGCTATTGATCTGCTGGTATGTACCGGCGATATTGCTAGTGCCGGCAACCCCGACTGTTACGACCGCTTCTACAATAGCCTCAAAGCGCAATTTAGCAGTCCGTTGGCTTGGCTGCCCGGAAATCACGACTCTGCCGCCAATATGGACGCTTTTGCCGCCGATAAAGCTATTTTGTCGCGCTTGGTGGAAACCAAACAGTGGCAGATCATTCTGCTCGATTCCGCAGTGCCAGGCGAGGTCTACGGCTATCTGGCTGAATATGAGTTGGCACGGATGCAGGCTTTACTAAAGGCGAATGCGCAGGCGTCAGAGCCCAAACATGTGTTGATAATGCTGCACCATCAGCCACAGCCAGTCGGCAGTGCATGGATAGATCAGTACACTCTGCGTAATGCCGACGATTTTTATGCATTGCTGGATCTCTATCCACAGGTGCAGTCCATCGCTTGGGGCCATGTTCATCAGGCTTATGAAACACAGCGCAAAGGCGTGAAGCTGTGTTCGGCACCGTCGACTTGCATTCAATTCAAGCCCGATTTAGACGATTTCGCCGTCGATAAAGCGATGCCCGGTTACCGGTGGTTTGATCTGTGTGATGATGGCTCTATTGTCACAGGTGTTGAACGTATCGATAAAAAAGACTACCCAATTGATTATTCGTCGAACGGCTATTGATTAGCATTTGATGCAGCCTATAATCCAGTGAACAATCATTTCTGGATCGGCCCCTCTTGATCGCACTTATCTATATTCATGGTTTCCTGTCATCGCCCCAGTCCTACAAAGCACAACAGGTCGGCGCTTGGCTGTGTGCCCAGCGCCCAGATATTAGTTATCACTGTCCGCATTTGACCCCCTATCCCGCCGAGGTACAGCTGCAGCTGGAAACACTGGTCGAGAGTCTTTTACCCCAACCTGTCTATTTACTGGGCAGTTCGCTGGGTGGTTACTGGTGTACCTACCTGGCGGAAAAGTACGACTTGCCTGTGGTATTAATCAACCCCTCTGTGTGTCCCTATGAGATGATGTTGAGCTACTTAGAGCAGCCCCTAAAGAGTTACTACAGCGATGAGGTCTACACCTTGAGTGCGGTTCACGTCGATGAGATTAAAGCGGTTGATACGCCGCTGATAACCCGGCCAAAGAATTATTGGTTAATGGCCCAGACTGCTGATGAGACCCTCGATTATCGCCAGGCGGTAGAGAAATACTCGGCCTGTAAACAGTTGGTAGAAGAGGGCGGTGATCACAGTTTCCAGAATTTTGAGCGGCATATTCCCTCAATCCTAGAATTTTTAGAGCACAATAAAAATAGAGATATTTGATATATGCCCACTAGCTACAACGCCCAAGATATTGAAGTCCTTACCGGTCTAGACCCGGTTCGAAAGCGTCCAGGTATGTATACCGATACTACCCGCCCAAATCATTTGGCACAGGAAATTATCGATAATTCGGTCGACGAGGCACTGGCCGGTCACGCTAAAACTATCGAAGTGATTCTGCATAAAGATCATTCTATGACGGTTAGCGATGACGGCCGCGGTATGCCGGTAGATATTCATCCAGAGCAGGGAGTTCCCGGAGTCGAGGTAATTCTGTCGACGCTGCACGCCGGCGGTAAGTTTACTAACGACAACTACCAGTTTTCTGGCGGGTTACATGGGGTGGGGGTGTCGGTGGTGAACGCCCTGTCTAAGGTGTTGGAAGTGACGATTCGTCGCGATGGCCAAGTGCATCGCATGGGCTTTCAAAATGGCGATAAATCTACCGATCTCGAGGTTGTAGATACCTGCGGCAAGCGTAATACCGGCACTAGTGTACGCTTCTTGCCCGACCCTAAGTATTTCGATTCGCACAAAGTTTCCGTCACTCGTATGCGCCATGTGCTGCGCGCCAAGGCGGTGCTCTGCCCAGGCCTCACCGTTATCTTTAAGGACGAACAGTCTGCAGAAAAAGACAAGTGGTTCTATGAAGATGGTCTGCGTGATTACCTAAGTGCCGCGACCCAGGGCTGGGAAACATTGCCAGCGCAACCTTTTGTCGGCACTTTCTCGGCAGAATCTGAGGCTGCTGATTGGGCCGTGCAATGGCTGCCAGAGGGCGGTGAAGTCATTCAGGAGAGTTACGTTAACTTGATCCCCACCGCTCAAGGTGGCACCCATGTAAACGGTCTCCGTACTGGACTTCTCGACGCTACGCGCGAGTACTGTGAATTTCGCAGTTTGCTGCCGCGCGGCGTCAAGTTAGCACCGGATGATATTTGGGCCAACTGCAGCTTTGTACTCTCTTCCAAGCTGGCTGATCCACAGTTCTCCGGACAAACCAAAGAGCGCTTAAGCTCGCGCGAAGCCGCAGGTTTTGTCTCTGGCATTGCCAAAGATGCCTTCGCTTTGTGGCTCAACCAGCACACAGAAGACGGCGACAAGCTGGCCGAGTTCTGTATCGCCAACGCCCAGAAACGGGTGCGTTCCAGTAAAAAAGTCGCCCGTAAAAAGATTACTCAGGGGCCTGCATTACCGGGCAAGTTGGCGGACTGCTCCTGCGGTGAGCCAGAGCGTTCAGAAATATTTTTAGTAGAGGGTGACTCAGCGGGTGGTTCGGCGAAACAGGCGCGCAGTCGCGATTGCCAAGCTATTATGCCGCTGCGCGGTAAAATTCTAAATACCTGGGAAGTCGACTCCAGTGAAATTCTCGCTTCGCAGGAAGTACATGACATTTCCGTGGCGCTGGGTATCGACCCAGGGGTTGAAAACGATCTCGATAAATTGCGTTACCACAAAGTTTGTATCCTCGCCGACGCCGACTCCGATGGGCTACACATTGCCACGCTATTATGCGCGCTTTTTTTGCGTCACTTTCGTCCGATGGTGCAAGCCGGTCATGTGTTTGTCGCCATGCCGCCGCTGTACCGCATAGATCTGGGTAAAGAGGTTTTTTATGCCCTAGATGAAAGTGAAAAACAGGGAATTCTCGACCGTTTAAAAGCTGAAAAGAAAAAGGGCAAGGTGAATGTTCAGCGCTTTAAAGGGCTGGGTGAAATGAACCCATTGCAGCTGCGCGAAACCACTATGGACCCAGATACCCGCCGCTTGGTGCAGCTGACCATTGAACACGGGGATGATACCGATGAGTTAATGGATATGTTGTTGGCTAAAAAACGCGCCCCGGATAGAAAGTCTTGGTTAGAAGAGAAAGGTAATCTGGCCGAAGTATAAAGGCTACGCGAGCTCAATATGGACCGCCTCTGGTTTTAGTGAATGCACCCCTGTTAAGGCTAGAAAACCCTGGCACAGCCTTAATGAAGGAATGCCGCATTGGGATTGATGTCATTGAGCCGCTTGTCAGTCACTTAATTGTGTATGCTCAGCCAGTGTCCCTTAATCTGAAGTCTTGTTAGCTTGGCCAGCACGGCGAGTTTCTGAGATCATCGGGGTTTAGGTCCAATGGCTGCATTTACTGAAATTTTCGTGGCGGCTTATGGGAACAGGTGGAGAAAGATATCGGCTTGATACCTCACTGCATCAGTCTGCACCAGTTAGCACCAGTAAACAGCAGTAAACACTAGAAAAGCTTTAGCCCTTGGCTCGAACTGTCTTCACACCATCTTCATAGCCGATTAACAGTACATCGGCCGGTGACAGCGCAAACAGGCCGTTGGTGACCACGCCGACTATTTGGTTGACCTGGGTTTCAAGTTCGGTGGCGTTATTGATGTGTAAATTGTAAACATCGATAATAATATTGCCGTTGTCGGTTACTACCCCTTCACGGTAAACAGGGTCACCGCCAAGTTTCACCAGCTCGCGTGCAACATGACTGCGGGCCATAGGGATGACTTCTACTGGCAGCGGAAATTTGCCGAGGGTATCAACCCATTTGCTGCCGTCGGCGATGCAGACAAACTCGTCACTGCAGGCGGCCACAATTTTCTCGCGGGTGAGGGCGGCGCCGCCACCTTTGATGAGCTCTAATTTATCGTTGGTTTCATCGGCACCGTCGACATAAACGGTAATGGCATCGACACTGTTGAGTTCGTACACGGGTATGCCCAGAGCTTTTAAGCGCTCTGCCGACTTTTCCGAGCTGGCTACCGTGCCATCGAACTTGCCTTTAATCTCGGCCAAATACTGAATGAAATAGTTGGCAGTGGAACCGGTGCCAACGCCGACAATAGAGTCAGCCTCGAGTTTGGGTGCAATGTAGTCGATGGCGGCGCGGGCTACCGCTTGTTTCAATTTGTCTTGGGTCATAGTAAATGTGTACTTGTGGCTGTTTGAATAGTTGTTGTTCTTTATAGGGGCGAAATTGTTTACCATTACAGACTATTAATAAAGGCCTATTTTAGGTCTCTAGCTAGCTAATAAGCAGAATCTCATGCCGCAGTCTTATATTAAACGCATTCTCAACGCCCGAATTTACGATTTGGCCGTGGAAACTCCGCTAGAACAGGCACCGTTAATATCCGCTCGTATTGGTAATAACGTGCTTCTGAAGCGCGAAGACCTGCAGCCGGTATTTTCATTTAAGATTCGCGGCGCCTACAACAAATTACTGCAGTTGAGCCAAGCTCAGCGCGATGGCGGTGTAATAGCCGCCTCTGCCGGCAATCACGCTCAAGGCTTGGCGCTTGCCTCTAAGCATTTGGGGGTGAAAGCGATTATTGTTATGCCGAGAACTACCCCAGCGATTAAAGTCGATGCCGTTAAGCGTCGCGGTGCTCGTGTGGTGCTGCATGGCGACACTTATGACGAGGCCTCAATACATGCGCAAAAGCTGGTAGAAGAAAAGTGCCTGACTTATATTCATCCTTATGACGATCCCGATGTGATAGCAGGCCAAGGCACAGTCGGTTTGGAATTATTGCGCCAGTACAACGGCGATATAGATGCGGTATTTTTACCGGTCGGCGGTGGTGGTCTCTGTGCCGGTGTCGTCGCCTATATCAAATATATGCGCCCAGAAATCAAGGTCTATGCGGTGGAGCCTGAAGAGGCCGCCTGCTTAAAAGCCGCTATGGAGAAAAATCGCCGCGTAACTCTGTCGCAGGTGGGTCTTTTTGCTGATGGTGTGGCTGTAGCTCAGATCGGCAAGGAGACCTTTCGGGTAATGAAAGACCTAATCGACGGCGTTATAACGGTCTCTACCGATGAAATTTGCGCTGCTATAAAGGATATCTTTGAGGATACTCGCTCTATCGCCGAACCCGCCGGAGCGGTTGCTTTGGCGGGCCTGAAGAAGTTTTCTGCTGATAGCCAGATTAATGGCCAGAACTTGGTAACAATCGTTAGCGGTGCCAATACTAATTTCGACCGACTGCGCTACATCTCTGAGCGCACCGAAATTGGCGAGAAGCGAGAGGCTGTTTTGGCGGTGACCATTCCCGAGAAAGCTGGCTCCTATAAAAATTTCTTAAAATCGCTGGGCAAGCGTAATGTCACCGAATTTAATTATCGCTACGCCGATGACACTGATGCACGCATTTTTGTCGGCGTGCAGGTGACGCCAGATACAGCGGATACCAGTGATAGAACGGAAATGGTTAGCGACCTACAGGCTAAAGGCTATGCCGTTGTTGACCTGACCGACAACGAGATGGCCAAGTTGCATATCCGTCACCTAGTTGGTGGTCACGCCCCCAATATCGACAATGAAGCCGTCTATCGCTTTGAGTTCCCTGAGCGCCCAGGTGCGCTGCTAAACTTTCTCACGAAGCTTGCCGGTCGCTGGAATATTTCCATGTTTCACTACCGCAACCATGGCTCGGCCTATGGGCGGGTACTTGTAGGAATGCAGGTGCCTAAAGACGAGAGAAAAGCGGTGAAACAGCTGCTGGATGAGTTGAGCTCCGATGGCGCTTGGCGCTATTGGGACGAGACTGATAACGAGGCGTATAAGTTGTTTTTGGGCTAGAAAAATAACGTATTGTTGAGGTGCCTGCTGTTATTGGCAGGTTTTTATGCACCTCGATAAGTGCTGCTGCATTACTGCTATGAGTTGCCCACTACTGCGATTTTTCGTCTAAAGCCGCTATTATTGATGTTTTAATAAGTCATATTCTTGAGCGATGCAGGATAGGTATTTATACCTATGGGTATTTCGATCATCGACTTATTAGCAGTTTAACTTCTTGAAATTCAGACTAACAATTTCGGCTTAGCTCCAAAGTGAAGGTGTTTTATGTCATTTATGCATAAATAATCTAGGCGTATATGCGCTCGCCTATATTTCCTAAGTTAGTGGTCACCACTGCTAAGGCCTATACTAAGTAATCCCCTAGTAATTTTTTATAGTTGTCCCTAGCATTTAATACAATATGTGCTAAGTAAGCATTTCATATCTTGCGCTGACACCTATTGCCTTGTTTGCTGTGGTTATTGTATAACTCTAGAGGCTGTAAAAAATAATAGTGTTCGTGAATCTTACCATGGGCATAAGTACAGCATAAAAAGGACCATTGATCATGAAAACCGACATAGTGACTGTCGCGATTCTGGTCTTCTGTTTTGGAGTTTTGG